>CALDZZ010000199.1 GCA_937944075.1 uncultured Rhizobiaceae group bacterium | reverse complement strand
CTTGTGTTTCTTCAATCAAACATGAAATGAGCGCCTGGGTTTTCATTTCCCGATTTAGTGAAACGGCTTGGCCAGACCATTGCGCAATAAAATCCGGTTTACCGGAAGCTGCACTGGCTGTTCTCAAGGGACCTGTAAGCGTATTCATGAGTGGAAAATCTGGCAAATCCTCATCCATATGTAATGTCTCATCCGTATAACGGTTTTCCAGTCCCCTCGCCGGTCTTCCTGAAAATACTCTGGTTAGAGTTGTATTGCTACCGTCTGATGCCATGAGTGATGACTGATGCGCCTTTGGTGCGGATGATTCTTCACAAGTCAAAAAAGCTGTTCCGATTTGAACTCCGGAGGCTCCAAGGGCAAGCGCTGCAGCAATGCCGCGACCATCTGCAATGCCTCCAGCAGCTACAACTGGTATGTCAACAACATCCACAATAGAAGGCACAAGCGCCATGTTTCCAATTGATGAGGTTTTATCCTTGAGGTAAAACCCGTGATGTCCGCCAGCTTCCCAGCCTTGTGCTATGATGACATCCACGCCCCTGCTCTGCAAATCCATGGCTTCTGCCGGAGTGGTGGCTGAACACAGGATCTTACTGCCTTTATCCTTCAAGGCCTCCACATAGGTCTGATCGGGCAATCCGAAATGAAAGCTTATGATCTCAGGCGCTGTATCAATCACCGCATCTGCCACCGCACCGCCGAAAGGAAAATGTGTTGGTTCAGCACTTGGCATTTCCTTTTTACCCAGTTCTGTATAATACGGTTTCAGATGCTCGGTAATGCGAGAGACTTTTTGTTGATCGGTTTTGGGTTCCTGATGACAAAAGAAATTCATGTTCAAGGCACCATTTGTCATGGACCTTGTCCTTGCAAAGGTTTCTACAAAGACTTCTGCGCTCATCATGGCGCATCCCAAAGAGCCAAGACAGCCTGAATTTGCACTTGCTGCAGCCATTTCAGGAGTTGAAGCGCCCGCCATTGGTGCCTGAATGATCGGATGTTCAATACCCAGCAATTCAAGAAGTCTTTTGTCTTTCCACATTGAATTGGCCTCTTACTGAACTGATATTTGCAACAACTCGGAACGCACTTCCCGCCCTGCCCTGATTTTCAGGAATACCTCACCGGTTTCAAGGTCTTTTCTCTCGATTATATGGGCATTTTCATAAACCCATGGCAATCTTCCCAGTTTTTCCAAGGGCAAGGTAATGTCGATTACATTGTCACTGTCAGCAATGATGTTTTCAACCTTTTCAAGCAAAAGATCTGTGCCAAATCCGGTTAAGGCAGAAACCAGTATTTGTTGAGGTGTGTCGGATTTCACTTCCTGCATTGTTTTCAGGGCTTCAGGATCAAGCAGATCGGTTTTGTTCCAGACTTCTATCACCTTTTTGCGCCCGTCCTCTTCTACCCCTAACTGAGACAAGACTGAATAAACATCCTTGGCCTGTGCCTCAGTATCTTCATGGGCAATGTCACGGACATGCAAAATAAGCTCTGCCTCAATAACCTCCTCCAGCGTCGCTCTGAACGCAGCAACCAGATGTGTTGGAAGATTGGAGACAAACCCTACCGTGTCAGAAAGAATAACTCTCGTACCTTCGGGCAGGTTGAGTTGTCGAAGGGTTGGATCAAGTGTTGCAAAGAGCAAATCCTTTGCCATCACATTTGAACCTGTTAGCAGATTAAACAAGGTTGATTTGCCCGCATTGGTATAGCCTACAAGGGCAACTACGGGATGCGGTACCTTCTTGCGCTTTGAGCGATGCAAGTCACGTGTTTTCTTTACCTTGGCCAGATCACGTTCCAGTTTGTTGATACGCTCCTGGATAAGGCGCCTGTCTGCCTCAATCTGCGTTTCACCCGGGCCACCTATAAAGCCCAAGGCGCCGCGCTGGCGTTCAAGGTGTGTCCAGGTTCTTACCAAACGTCCTTTTTGATAGTTTAGATGCGCCAATTCGACCTGAAGTGTACCTTCCTTGGTCTGGGCACGTTCCCCAAATATTTCGAGAATCAGACCCGTACGGTCCAGAACCTTACAGTTCCAGGCTTTTTCCAGGTTTTGTTGCTGTTTTGGAGAAATGGCATGGTCAATGATTGCCAGTCCAATATCAGAGCTTTTTATGATGCCTGTTATTTCTTCTACCTTGCCGCTTCCAAACAAGGTTGCAGGTTTAGTGGTTCTGACAGGTATTACACCAGCATCCACAACATCCAGTGATATTGCCCTAGCAAGGCCTACCGCCTCTTCCAGTCTGGCTTCTCGAGAGCGATCCTGATGTCCATGGAACTCTGGCACAAGCACGATTGCGCGCTCAGGTTTTTGATCCTCTTCAGCGGTCCATTGAAATTTTTCAGACTTTCCGTCTTCGGAATTACTCAAGCTGTAAAGCCCTGCAATGGTCTTTGATGTTTAATCTTCATTGCTGTCTTCTGACTTGTCACCCATCAGAACAGGTGCGCCCGGCATGATGGTCGAGATGGCATGTTTGTACACAAGTTGGGAAATCCCATCCCGCTTGAGTAAAACACAAAAATTGTCAAACCAACTCACAACACCATTCAACTTAACGCCATTTACCAGAAAGATTGTGAGAGGAATTTTTTGTTTACGAACATCATTAAGAAATGCGTCCTGCAGGTTTTGATGTTTTTCCGCCATTTTCAAGTCTCTTTTCTTATTATTGTTGTTACGACTGAAACCCAGTCAGTTATTTGAAGTAAAGGCGATTATTTTCCAACACTCCCACCCCTCAAACTATAAAGTGCAATATTTGCATATTTCAAGCAAATTTTGGTCAGACTAAAATAAAAGTGCTTAAGTAGCTTTATCTGCCGCCTTTGATCAGGACACTTATACTGGCTATGACGGCAATCACTTCCAGTCTCCCCAGTAACATTACAACTGATAAAATGAATTTTTGAGCATTGGTCATTTCGAAATATGATGGCCAAGACCCAGCATTCCCGGTTCCCCATTCAGGCGCATACAAAGGGCCTGCATTGGTAATGGCAGCGATTATGGCTGTAAAGCTTACCTGGAAATTCAATCCACTTAATGAAAGGGCAAAAGAGGAAATCGCAACAGTAACAATCAGGATTGCAAACAAACTCCATATTGCCTTCATGAATTCAATATTGAGTTTTGTGCTGCCAAACAAACTTGGCTTTGTGGTGTGTGGATAAATCAAACGGTTCAATTCATATTGTGCCAGAGAATACATGCCGCCAATTCTGAAGTACTTGATGCCTCCTGAGGTTGAATAACAGCCACCACCAATGAATATCAGAATCAAAACCAATGTTGGAGGCAGAAGTGACAATGCGCCCGGGCGAGATTGCAATCCGGATGTGCTGATGATCGAGGCTGCGTTAAAGGCTCCTTCAGATATGGAAGACAAGTCCGGCAACATGTTTCTGCCGCCAGCGGCTGCAAACAGTGTGTAGGCGATGTAACAGGACAGACCAACCCAGGTGACCAGCACAAAGTAACTTTCGCGGTGTCTCTTCAGTTCTTCAGTTTGCAATTTATAGATGTATTGATGCCAAAATATGCTGGTTGCGCCTATGATCAAGAACAAAGCCATGATCACCATGCCGGCATTTCCCAAGGCAATATCAATACTTTCAATCGCTGGGGTCAGGCCCCCAGTGGACAGAGCGGTGAAGGCAAATATCATGGCACTGAATGGATTTACATTTGCCAGAACCAAGAGCACGAAACAAAGCAGTGTCAGAACGAGGTAAGTCCTGAATATTCCAGCACAAAAGCTTACGAGTCTTGAATGGGAAGCTACAATAGAAGCAGCGACGCTTGCTGTTCCAACTTGTGGGAGTCCCCCTATTTCCCAAGGTGCCAGCACCAGTATCAAGGTAATAAGGGTTGCAAGCCCGCCAAACCACTGAAATTGCGCCAGCATGAATAAAATCGAACTTGGAACAGTATTGATGTTTTGAAGGGCGACAGATCCGGTGGTTGTAAAACTTGAAGTCGCCTGAAAGAACGCATCCATATAGGAAATGCCAGCCATATCCGAAATTGGAATGGCAAAAATCATTGGTAGCGCAACCCAGCTAAACACTGCGAGAAGAATGGCTGTGTTTCTTCTAATGCCGTTCAAACGACCCATGACGGCCAGAAACGTTGTGATACACAAGAAGCCCGCTGATCCACTGTACAATAGTATACGGTAACCAAGGTCTGTTTCCTGTGAGCCAAAAGCTATGATTGCAGGCAAAATCATTGAGCCTGCCAAAATGGCTCCGAGAGCAGAAAAGTAATAGACGAATGCAATCATCAGAGAAAATCAGCGCTAACCCTGAACATTTGCTCAACTTCATGAACATGTTCACTCAATGCAAGGATAACAACTCGGTCATTGGGTCTGATAATGCTATCACCAGTTGGACGCTCCAGCACACCATTATGCACGATCATGCCTATTCTGATACCACTTGGCAATTGTATGTCTCGCAATGGTTTACCCACCAATGGAGATGCTTCAAGCGCCTCTGCTTCAACAATCTCGGCAGCACCATTTTCGACTGAATAAACCCCTCTTATTCGCCCACGCCTTACGTATTGCAAAACCCGGGATATGGTTACGCTTCTGGGATTGATATAATCATCAATGCCAAGGCTTCTGGTGAAATCGTGGTAGCCAATATTATTTAGCAGTGCGAGGTTTGATTTACACCCTACTTTTTTTGCCAATACGCTGGACAGGATATTTACCTGGTCATTATTTGTAATCGCCACCATCAAATCAGCGGTTTCAGCACCCGCTTCCTGTAAAATCGTTTCATCAAGCGCATTGCCATGCAATACGACTGTACGATTGAGCTGATCTGCCAGTTTTTCGGCAGCGCTGCGAGAGTTTTCGATGATCTTCACGCGAGCACCCGGAAGTCTCTCTTCAATGCGCCTTGCCAGATAAACGCCAATATTGCCGCCACCTGCTATCACAATGCGACTGGCTTCAGGCTGTTCTTTCCCAAAGATTGAAATTGTTCTTCTGATTTGTTGCCTGTCAGCAATAACGAAAGCAATATCGTTTGTTAAAATCTGGTCAGAAGAACGTGGCGCAAGCATTTTTCCCTTTCTTGAAATACCCGCAACAACTGCGTTGAGATCGGGGAACAACTCACTTAATTGCGACAAGGGTGTATCAACCAGCGGGCAATTTTCGTCGCATTCAATGGCAACCATTGCAACCGTGTCTTCATTAAACAAAACAACATCACGGGCACCAGGCAATGCGATACGTCTTAAAATAACATCGCCGACTTCAATCTCGGGTGAAATAATCACGTCAATTGGCATGTGATCGCGGGTAAACAGGTTTGCGTATTGGCCTTGTCTGTAATTTTGAGAACGTATGCGCGCAATCTTGGTTGGAACGTTAAACAGTGAATGTGCTACCTGACAGGCAACCATATTCACCTCGTCATAGAGCGTCACGGCAATGATCATGTCAGCTGTATCTGCGCCTGCGCGTGCCAATACATCCGGATGAGAGCCGTGTCCCACATACCCCCGCACATCCAGCCTGTCCTGAATGTTTTGAACAAGTTCTGCTGAATTATCGATAACCGTAACGTCATTGTCTTCTGCTGACAGCCTCTCGGCAATACCGTAGCCAACCTGTCCAGCGCCACATATAAGAATTCTCATATTTTATTCCTCTTGTGCCTAACCGGAAACTTATCCGTCTTGCACAGCCGCTTCTTCAGAAGGTTTTTTCTCAGTTAGTCCCAAAGATTTTAATTTTCTGTGTAATGCAGATCTCTCCATACCAACGAATTCCGCAGTACGCGATATGTTTCCGCTAAATCTGCCAACTTGTGCAGCCAGATAATCCCGTTCAAAGGCCTCTCTTGCCTCTTTTAGTGGTAGTGACATTAAATGTTCTCCATCCGAACCACCCGTGTTGGGAAGCATTTCGCCGATTTCCTTTGGCAACATCTCAGGTGTAATAACGGTTCCTTCCTCAACTCTTGACAGGATCATCAGTCTTTCGATGTTATTGCGCAACTGGCGTATATTGCCCGGCCAGTCATGTGCCTGCAAAACCACCATTGCATCATCGCCAATTCGACAATTTGATATACCGGACTGGCGTGCAATTTGATTCATGAACGCTGATACTAGAGCCGGAATGTCTTCTCTCCTTTGCGAAAGTGGCGGCACATGAACCGGCACAACAGCCAGACGATGGAAAAGGTCTTCCCTGAAGCTACCAAGCTTTATGAGTTTTTCGAGGTTTTGTGCGGTTGAGGAAAGCACGCGGACATCTACCTTGACCTTTGTGTTGCCCCCCACTCTGGTAAATTGCTGTTCCACCAGTACGCGAAGAATTCTGCTCTGAGTATCCCATGGCATATCGGCAATTTCATCAATGTAGAGCGTTCCACCATGCGCCTCTTCAAGTGCACCCACCTTGCGCAATTGAGAATCATTGGCTTCAGTACCAAAAAGCTCGATTTCCATTTTATCAGCCGTAATGGTTGCGGCGTTCAAAAGTACAAATGGCCCGTCTTTTCTCAAGGAATTTGCATGTATGGTTCTGGCAACCAGTTCCTTTCCTGAACCGGATGCGCCTGAAATCATGATGCGTGAATTGCTTGGTGCAACGCGCTCTATGGTTTGTTTCAATTGCTGCATCACAGCAGAACCGCCGATCATTTCAGGCATGTCAGGTGTTTTTTCGGTGAGTTCCTTAACCTGCTTTTTCAAATTTGAAGTTTCAAGCGCTCTTGCTGCTGTCAGAATGAGCTTGTCCGCCTTGAAGGGTTTTTCGATGTAATCATAGGCACCGCGCTTTATAGCAGAGACAGCCGTTTCTACGTTGCCGTGACCTGAAATCATAACAATTGGGATTTCAGGATGAATGGCCATAATCTCGTCCAACAATTCCAGTCCGTCCAGCTTTGATCCCTGTAGCCAGATGTCAAGGAATATCATGGTTGGGCGACGATCCCGAACCGCTGCCAGTGCACTATCGCTATCACCTGCTGTTCGGGTGCCATGGCCTTCATCTTCCAGAATACCTGCAACCAATTCGCGAATATCAACCTCGTCATCAACGACAAGTATGTCTGTTGCCATGATTAAACACGCTCCTCACTCTTGTTTTCATCTTTTAGGGAATTCTCATCTTCGTGAGCGTCCCTCTCCTCATGCGCTTCCACAACTGGAAGTGTAAATCGCATCATCGCACCATGTCCGCCATTTGCAACGTCGGGAGCATCCATCAGCTCAATCGTACCGCCGTGATCTTCGGCAATCTTGCGAACGATTGCTAATCCAAGGCCCGTGCCCTTTTCTCGTGTCGTCATGTAGGGTTCAAGCAGCCTTTGGCGGTTTTTCTCCGGCAGTCCCTTGCCGTTATCAATAATATCGATGAAGATTTTCTGTGCTTCTTCCTTTACACGAACAACAATTTTCCCCTTGTAATCATCATCACCCGGAAATGCTTCGATGG
This sequence comes from uncultured Rhizobiaceae group bacterium, assembly GCA_937944075.1. GTDB lineage: Bacteria > Pseudomonadota > Alphaproteobacteria > Rhizobiales > Rhizobiaceae > JAALLB01. Next base: position 11,206 of record CALDZZ010000199.1, on the reverse strand, counting down.
CTTCTGCAGCATTTTTTAATACGTTTATCAGCGCTTGTGAAAGCATTCTGCTGTCATAGACCGTAAACAAAGGTTGCTTTTCAGCCTCCATGGTAAACTCAATGTCGGGGAAACCAACTTTTTGCAGAAAGACTGTTTCTCGGATGGTTTTCTTGATGTTTTCCTTTGACATTTGTGGCACCGGCATTCGTGCAAATGCGGAAAACTCATCAACCATTTTTCCAATATCGCCAACCTGTCTGATAATCGTATCCGTACAATTATCAAAGACTTCCCTATCCTCCGTTATATGTTTGCCATATCTTCTTTTTATGCGCTCTGCGGAGAGTTGTATTGGAGTGAGCGGGTTTTTGATTTCATGTGCAATTCTTCTGGCCACATCTGCCCAGGCTGTGTTTCTTTGCGCGGATACCAGATCTGTAATGTCGTCAAGTGTCATGACAAAGGAATGGGTTTGTGTCTTTTCTTCCTGTTCTAGCGTCACCTGAACATTCAGGGTTCTTTCACGCCCTTCCTGAATCAAGGTAATCTGTTCGTGATGTTGGGGGTTGCCAGAAGCAACTGCGGTTTTGAAAACCTCATTGAGTTCTGGCGCTCTTTCTTCAAGACTTGGTTTTCCAACCAGCCCCTCAACGCCTTCAAAACCCAGTATCGGGAATGCCTGTTTATTGGCAATTGTAATCTTGCCGCTCGCATCAAGACCTATGACACCCGCATTGACACCAGACAAAACAGCTTCAATAAAACGTGCTCTTTGATCCATCAGTTCCTTGGCTTCAACCAAGTCGGACTGCTGGGTCTTGAGATCACCCAACATCTCGTTGAAGGTTTCATTCAGAAATTGCAAATCGCCTTCGGATTGAGTGCTGTCTACTCTAACATCCAGATTACCCTGACTGACTTCCTGCGCGGCTGTCATCAGACGGCGTATAGGTGTCACAATACGAGTAGCAACGCTAATGCCCATCCACATTGCGCTGAGAAGAACAATCAGGCATACGCCGAGATACAGGATCGCAAATGCCAGTTGAAATGGCAGTCTGTTTTGTTCAAGTGCATTATATTCCGAGCTGTTCAATTCGGTATTGCGGACAGCTTCTATCACAGCCGGAGGGATGGCAATGATGGTATAAAGATATGCATTGGGGATCTCGTTTAATTTAAGAACAGCGCCAACCAGATTATTATCAACTGGCGGTATCGGGACTGGATTACCGGCTTTTGCAAGTTCAAGGGCAATTGCAGGGATGTTGGGTATCTCAATGGTTGTTTCGATATCAGACTTCATCAATTCGCTACCATCTTCGCGAACAAGAGAAGCTGCCAAGAGCCCTCTACCTTGTGCTTCAATCGTCAATAACTGGATGAAACGCTCACGATCCAGGATATACAGCCGACGGTTTCGGTCGAGGCTTGCTCCCATGGATAATGTATTACCCATCAAGACACGCGTACTTTCGTTTTGGTATGATCGGGCAACGCTTACTGAGGATTCAATGATTTTTTTTGTGCGTAATTCAAACCAGCGATCAAGGCCGATATCAAGCGTAATGCCCGCTACGATTGCAACCAAAATTGCGGGAAAGGCTGCTACAAGACAAAACAGGCTGATAATTCTGACATGGAGCCTGGAAGCAGCCCTACCCTTGCGTCTTGAGCGGATAATCTTGACAATTTCCTTGCCAATCAGAAACAGCAATACAAGAAGCAGGAAGCCGTTAATGGCTGCTGCGACTAGTACCATGGTTTGATCAGGAACAATGGGTGTTACCCCAATGAGCAAGCCAAATGTAAGGCTGCCTGTAATCAAAAGAGCAATTACTGTAATAAGTCCGATAATGCGACTACGGGAGGTTTGCGATGAATCAAACAGCTCGCGTGTACTGGTCACAGCATTCAAAAGATTACTCCCTGAACGACTTTCCTTCGTGACTGGTACAGACTGCAGGGTTTCTTTGTTGACGTCGCTCAAGTTATAAAGACTTTCAGCTCGGATGAATTCCGGATTCCTTCGCTTATTATCCCAAATGCGTTGTAATTTAGCAACATTAATGTTGCACAAATGAAACAGTCATGGCGCTGAGTTATTTGGCAGTCTTGATGATCTTGATGCCGTGAGACTGAATTTTCTTGCGCAAGGTATTACGATTGAGACCCAACAATTTGGCAGCCTTTATCTGATTGCCGTTGCAGGCTGCAAGCGTATTGGAGATCAGGGGATATTCAAACTCTTGTAGGAAACGATGATAGACGCCAAGTGGAGGCATGTCGCCGTCAAATTCCTCAAAGTACCGATTTACAAAATATTCCGTAGCTGCCCGGATGTTTTGGAAGCCTGTGTTACTGGCTTTTTCAAGCCCCTGCTTGAAGAATCCGCTGTTACGAATTTCAGTGCTAATGATGGTTGCGGTAATTGTTTCCTGGGGATAGAGGATACAAATCCGCCTGATCAGGTTTTCCAGTTCGCGAATATTGCCGGGCCAAAAATGTTCTTTCAGAATTGTCATTGCGTCCTGATCGAGATGCCGGGACTGCGCACCTTCGCTTTGTGATATTTTCAGGAAGTGCCTTGCCAAGTCAGGTATATCACCCATTCTCTCACGCAAGGCTGGTAAATTGATCGGCACGACATTCAGACGATAATAGAGGTCTTCACGAAATCTGCCCTGTGCTATCAGCTCATTCATGTTCTTGGTGGATGAAGCGATAATTCTGACGTCAACACGAAGCGGCATTGCAGAGCCAACGGGTGTAAACTCACCTTCCAGAAGAACTCTCAAAAGTCTGGTTTGTGCCAATAATGGAAGGTCGCCAACTTCATCAAGATAAAGCGTACCACCATCTGCAGCCCTTATTTTACTGCCATTCGCCTTGCCGCTTTGATCCTGATAGCCGAACAATTCAGCTTCAACCAGATTATCCGGCAGGGTTGCTATGTTGACAGCAACAAACGGGTTTTGTTTGCGATTGCCAAATTCATGCAGGACCCTGGCAGTCAGGCGTTTGCCGGTACCTGTTTCACCAGACAGCAGGACTGGCAGGTCTGAATGCATGAGACGTGCAATTGAACGATAAATTTCCTGCATGATTGCAGAGCGCCCCACAAGAGGCATGTTCTGATTATAGTCTTCAAGACTTTGCGCAGACTTGTTGTCTTTGGGTTCGGATATCGCACGTCTTGTTGCTTCTATCAGATCATCAAGATCAAAAGGCTTGGGCAAATACTCATAAGCGCCTGCTTCCTGGGCCTTCAGTGCTGTCATGAATGTATTTTGTGCACTAATCAGAATAACTGGCAAATCCTTTCGCAAGGACTGGATTTTAGGTAATACTTCAAAAGCATCTCCGTCCGGCATGATGACATCTGAAATTACACAATCAGCCTCACCATCCTCCACCCATTGAACAAGGGTATTGAAATTTGATGTTATGCGCACATCAAAGCCCGCACGCTTTAACGCTTGGTTCAAAACTGTGCGGATAGCCATATCATCATCGGCTACCAGCACAACGCCTTTTGAGTTTGGATTAGCCATGGTTGCTTGCCTCCATGCCTGTTTGCTTTTTCTCTGCCTGTTTCCAGGCCGGTAAAAGCACTTTGAAGGTTGTCCCCTCCCCGATAACGCTGTTGCATTCTATTATGCCACCATGTCTGCCAATTGTTTTTGCAACCAGAGCAAGACCCAGTCCTGTCCCGTTTATTCTCGTTGTGACAAAGGGTTCGAAAATATGTGCGCGCAGTTCTTCCGGTATGCCTGCACCATTGTCGCTTACACTGAATTCCAAAGGCAGAGAGGCTCTTTCCGCAGAGCCGGGCGAAGCAATCCTTATTCCGGGTCTGTAGGCTGAAGCCAGCTTGATTTCTCCATCAGGTTTATCAGACAAAACCTCTGCTGCGTTTTTAATCAGATTTAAGAAAACCTGTATAAGCTGGTCGCTAGAGCCGGAAACATCCGGCAGGGATGGGTCATACTGTTCTGTTATCCTTATCCGGTTTGCAAAACCGTTCTCTGCAATACGCTTAACATGGCCCAGTATCGAGTGCATGTTCACAGGGGCAGGCTCAAGTGGACTTTCATCTGAAAAGACTTCCATGCGATCGACAATTTTGACAATGCGATCTGTTTCAGAAGTGATCAGATTGGCAAGCTCCTTGTCTCCGTCAGACACCACACTTTCAAGAAGTTGTGCTGCACCTCGAATGCCCGACAAGGGGTTCTTGATTTCATGTGCCAACATTGCAGCCAGACCGGTGACTGAGCGTGCAGCACTTCTGTGACTAAGCTGTCGGTCCATTCGGTCCGCCATGCTTCTTTCCCTAAACACCAGAATTGCATGAGGTGAATTATCCGCCAAGGGCGCGGCGTAAATATCAACGACCTTGCCTTCTCCTGTTCGAGGTGAGGAAATGTCAATTTGATATTCATTTACCGGAGCATTTTTGAGCATGACCTTGTTCACAATGCCCAAAACAGGCGACCCAAAGGGAACAATGTCCTCCATGTTTCTCTTGATAAGATATGAAGAAGATGCCCTGAAGACATTTTCTGCAGCCATGTTGGCATAGAGAATTGAATTTTCGGTATTCGTCACAATTACAGCTTGTGGAAGACTATCAAGGATCAGCTGCAAGTCTGGTGTCAGTTGCCCACTCATGCAGCTACCGATTTTTCATCTGATATTGGATTATGTTGTCCGTAAATGAGTTTGAGATTTTCATGAATTTCAGACGGCTGAAAGGAAGTCAAAACTGTTTTTTTCAAACTGCGGGTCGATGCTGGCAGAACAAGATTGTCCAAGTACCACCCCAAATGTTTCCGGGCTTGTCGGATGCCGGATTCAATTCCGTAAAATGACAGCATGTCTTCATGGTGCTTAATGACTTTATCGCAATTTGAATTTAGTTTTTCTGCGTCTTCGTTTGTAATGGCTCCGGCCAATTGCGCAGGCAGCCACGGGGAACCATAGGCCCCTCGCCCGCACATGATGGCATCCGCACCTGATTTTTCCAGTGCCTGATTTGCAGTGTCATGGTTTTGGATGTCGCCATTCACGACCAGGGGCAAACCAGTTTGTTCCCTGACCTTTCGAACCGCGTCCCAGTTGGCTTTACCCTTGTAAAACTGACACCGCGTTCTGCCATGAACCGTTATCATCTGTACGCCTGCGTCCTCTGCACGTTTGGCCAGTTCGGGTGCATTCAGTGAATTATCATCCCACCCAAGTCGCATTTTGAGGGTAACAGGCACGCTCACAGCATTTACAACAGCATCTATCAAGGTAAGTGCATGATCTAAGTCACGCATCAAGGCAGAGCCTGAATAGCCCGTTGTAACCCTTTTGGCAGGACATCCCATGTTTATGTCGATGATATCTGCTCCGCTTGCTTCTGCGACTTCCGCAGCTCTTGCCATCCACTGCGCTTCACGACCTGCAAGTTGAACCATATGGGGTGAGATATCGCCCGAAAGCACCTTAAGCTGCATTTCAGCTTCACCCTCAATAAATGCCTGACTGGCAACCATTTCTGATACAACAAGACCCGCCCCATACCCATGCGCAAGTTTTCTGAAAGGCAAATCAGTAACTCCGGACATGGGCGCCAAAAATGCGCGGTTGGGCAATTCAATATCACCAATACAGATTGGTTTTGATACTCTGTCTGCATATTTATGAGGCAATTTTAAACTCTCTTCAGGGTTGCACAAAATTTGTGCAGATAGGTTTCAAGTGTATTTATACAAATTATGCTGAATGAACAAGGTTGATTGGTTTTCCTGCTCATGACAAAAGCATAGTGGAATTGAGGATTAGAATGTCTGATAATGTTGTTGTAATAGTCGCGGCGGGGCGTGGTGAAAGGCTTGGTAAAGAAGCTGGCCCAAAGCAATACAGAATGCTTGGCAATAAAAGTGTTTTGCAAACTACAATTGACTGTTTTTCATGCCACCCGGATATTCAAGCCATACAGGTGGTTATTCACCGTGATGACTTTGAATTATATGACACGTCTGTCGTTCCCCACGAAAAGTTGCTGAACCCGATACTAGGTGGTTCCTCGCGCCAGGAAAGCTGCAAGGCAGGTGTTGATGCGGTGATCGGTATAAACAATCACACGTATACAAATGTACTCATTCATGATGCTGCGCGACCATTCGTTAGCCGCGAAACCATCAGCAATATTATTGCCGGCATTGCACCCAATGTTGGAGCACTCTCAGCAATCCGGATAGCAGACACGGTAAAACATGCAAATGAAGAAGGCGTTGTTTTAAATACAGTGCCAAGGGATGATCTTTATCTCGCTCAAACACCACAGGGTTTTGTTTTAAACGAGATTTATTCAGCGCATGAGAAAGCTGCGGAACATGATCCTCACGGCTTTACCGATGATGCTGCCGTAGCAGAATATGCAGGCATGAGTGTCAAACTGGTTGAAGGCAATTCGGATAATTTCAAAATTACAACAAAAGATGATCTTCAAAAAGCAGAAGAGAAGGTTTCGATGACTGATATGATACCGGACGTTCGTACAGGTAGCGGTTATGATGTTCATACGCTTGGGCCAGGTGACAAGGTAATCCTTTGTGGGCACTCAATCCCGCACACACAGAGCCTGCAAGGCCATTCAGATGCTGATGTGGGGCTTCATGCACTGACTGATGCACTGCTGGGTACAATCGGCGCTGGCGATATCGGTTCCCACTTCCCTCCTTCCGACCCAAAATGGAAAGGCGCAGACTCTGATCAATTCATCGCTCATGCGGTTCAACTTGTTCGGGAAGCTGGTGGATTCATTACGAACATGGACGTCACCATTATATGCGAAGCACCCAAAATAGGCCCACATCGTGATGCAATGCGCAAGTCAGTCTGCGATATATGCGATGTCGACATGGCTCGCGTTTCAGTCAAGGCGACTACAAATGAGAAAATAGGATTCATTGGTCGCGAAGAAGGCATCGCCGCACTTGCAACCGTCAGTGTTTCATTTGGGATGGTAAAAGGAAGCTCCAGGAATGTTTGATGAAGAACTTCAAACTATTGCACGTCAGGTAATCAAAGAATTTGCCCAATCGAATGTAAAAATTGCGACGGCTGAGTCTTGTACGGGAGGCATGATCGGTGGCTGCATTACAGCCATTGATGGTTCATCCAGTGTTTTTGATCGTGGCTTTATAACCTATTCAAATGAAGCAAAGATCAAAATGTTGAATGTGAACGCCGGTCTTATCGAAGAACATGGCGCTGTCTCTGCCCAAGTCGCTTCTGAAATGGCTATTGGGGCCATTAAAAACTCCGACTGTGATGCAGCTGTTGCTGTTACAGGAATTGCCGGACCCGGTGGTGGCACTGAAAACAAACCTGTTGGACTAGTTTACATAGCGGTTGCCACTGCTGATGAAGAAGGTGCTTTCGTTGAAGACTTCAAATTCTCTGGTGACCGTGATGAGGTTAGACGATCAACTGTCAAGGAAGCCCTGGAAATGCTGCTGGGTTACGGTCTTGATGACCCTGATCAGGCGTAGACCTCATCAGCACGTTTTTCAAACGCATCCACAAACCTGCCAAAGGCCATGTCGAATACGGCGCCTGCAGCCATGGCGAGCATTTTGCTTCTGAGTTCATAGTCAATCATGAATGAAACTTCACACTTGCCATTTTCCAGGTCTTTGAATTTCCATTGGTTATCAAGATGCTTGAATGGGCCATCAATATATTTCACATCTATCTCAAGTGTTTCGCTGTTCATCAAAACCTGTGTTGTAAAAGTCTCGCTCAGCATTTTATAGGCCATTGTCATGTCAGCCATCATGAGTGTTTTTCCCGCTTTTTCCTTTTTGGATTTTACGGTCAACGACTGACAAAGTGGGACAAATTGTGGATAGCATTCGACATCGCAAACCAGATTAAACATATCTCTGGCCGAATGATTGACCACATGATTTTTATCCAGTCTTGGCATTATTTGTTTGCAGCCTCTCTGGCTGCTTGCAATTTGGCAAAGTCCTCACCAGCATGATGAGAAGAGCGCGTCAATGGCGTTGAGGACACCATCAAAAATCCTTTTGCATAGGCTGATGTTTCATAAGACTTGAACTGATCAGGTGTTACAAATTCAACCAATTCATGGTGATGAGATGTTGGCTGCAAGTATTGCCCAATCGTGATGAAATCCACATCCGCAGAACGTAAATCATCCATCAACTGAAGCACTTCATTTCGTTGCTCGCCAAAGCCAACCATTATCCCCGATTTGGTGAAGATGGTCGGATCAATTTCCTTGACTTCCTGCAACAGTCGGATCGAGTGAAAATAGCGCGCACCCGGACGCACTTTCAGATATTTTGACGGCACTGTTTCAAGGTTGTGATTGAACACATCCGGCCTTGCCTTGACGACTTTTTCAAGCGCGCCTTCCTTGCGCAGAAAGTCCGGTGTTAAAATCTCAATTGTCGTATCCGGTGACATGGAACGAATGGCTTCAATCGTTTCTACAAAATGCTGCGCGCCACCATCATCAAGATCATCGCGGTCAACCGATGTAATCACCACATGATTAAGACCAAGTTTTGCAACTGCCCTTGCAACATTCTCAGGCTCATCTTTATCCAAGGGTGCTGGAATGCCTGTCTTGACGTTACAAAAGGCACATGCACGCGTGCATGTGTCGCCCATGATCATCATGGTTGCATGTTTCTTTGACCAACACTCACCAATGTTGGGACAACCAGCCTCGCCACAAACGGTAACGAGATTATTGTCCTTTATGATTTGAGCTGTCTCCTGATATACCTTTGAGCCACCCGCTTTTACGCGGATCCAATCCGGTTTTTTCTTGATCGGATTTTCCGGTCTGTGCACCTTTTCTGGATGCCTGACTTCACGTTTGGTCGTGTCAACGAGAGTAACCATGGATGTTATCTAATCATTTCGTTTGTAGTTTTCACTATTCATTATCAAGATTATTACATATGCACGACGCGGTCATAAGCATCAAGCACACTCTCATGCATCATTTCAGACAATGTCGGATGCGGGAAGACAGCATGGATCAAGTCTTCTTCTGTAGTCTCAAGGTTCATGGCAACCACATACCCCTGAATGAGTTCCGTGACCTCATGACCAATCATGTGAGCGCCCAGCAGCTGACCTGTTTTTTTATCAAAAATTGTTTTGATAAGCCCTTCAGGCTCACCGAGTGCGATAGCCTTGCCATTACCCATGAAAGGAAAACGCCCAACCTTCAAGTCGTATCCTGCTTCTTTGGCCTGAGCTTCGGTTAATCCGACAGAAGCAATTTGAGGATGACAGTATGTGCATCCTGGAATTTTCTTTTTGTCCATGACATGCGGATGTTTGCCGGCAATGGCTTCAACACAGATTACACCTTCATGTTCTGCCTTGTGTGCTAGCATTGGCGGGCCGGCTACATCGCCGATTGCGTAAATTCCCTTTATATTGGTATTGCTGACTTCATCAATCACGACACAACCACGGTCTGTTTTTACGCCCAGCTCTTCAAGCCCGAGGCTTTCGATATTGCCAACAACACCAATCGCAGAAATAAGTTTTTCAGCTTCAATTTTTTGCGTTTTGCCCTTGGCATCTTCCACATGTGCGGTGATACCTTTTTTGGACTTGTCTACCTTCGTAACTTTTGAACCAGTCAGAATTTTAATGCCCAGCTTCTCAAAACGTTTTTGGGCAATTGCAGAAATTTCCTCATCTTCTACCGGCACAACGCGGTCCATCAATTCAACAACCGTCACATCAACACCCATTGCATTATAGAAGGAAGCAAACTCGATACCGATGGCACCTGATCCCATCACCACTATTGACTTGGGCATTTCTTCTGGAACCATTGCTTCAAAATATGTCCAGATTTTATCGCCATCAGGTTCAATACCCGGAATAACCCTGGGCCTTGCACCTGTTGCAACTATGATATGTTTTGCTTTGTAAGTACCCTCACCCAGTGTATTCTTGGGAATGGCATTTTGTGGTTGAACAGCAGCCTTGCCTGGTTTTGAAACAACAACTTCACCAGCGCTCTTTATTTTTGCTTCACCCCAAATGACATCAACCTTGTTTTTCTTGAGCAGGTGACCAACGCCACCGTTGAGTTGGGCAGAAACGCCTCTTGAGCGTTTGACGACGGCTGAGGGATCAAAGCTTACATTGTCAGCAGAAAGCCCATAGTCCTTGGCATGTTGCATGTAGTGGTAAATTTCAGCAGTGCGTAGAAGCGCCTTGGTCGGAATACAACCCCAGTTAAGGCAGATGCCGCCCAGATGCTCACGCTCTATGATAGCCGTCTTGAGGCCAAGCTGTGCCGCACGGATGGCAGTTACATAACCGCCTGGTCCTGAACCGATAATAATTACATCATATGAATTGGCCAATTGCCTTCTCCTTGAACTCTTGCTGAGTTTTATTTCAAAATACTTTCGACGATTGGCGCTAGTGCCTTGCCGATATTAATGGTGTTTTCCGCGTCCAGATGAACGCCGTCTATGGGTGATGTTTGCGCGACACTGCCAGCATCGAAAAATGAACATTCTTTTTCTTGTGATAGTTGCTCGTAATATTCAGCAATCTTGTATGATTGCTCAATCGTACCTGCAAAAAAGCCCGTGTAAAATTCATCATTGGTTTTACAAAGCTTGGGCGGTGCAACAATCAGCACCTTTGGGTTTGAAACATCAGGGCCTGCAAAATGCGTTTGCACGATTGTAACAAGCCGTCTCATGCCTTGCATGGCAGCAATCGATGTTCCTGCAATATGTGGTTGCATGTCATTTGTGCCTAGAAATAGTATGACCAAGTCCAATGGCGCATGTGCATAAAGCGCTGTAGGCAGCGTTTGGCTGGCGTTGCGGTTACAATCAGCCAGGTTCTCATCATATGCTGTAAGGCGTCCGCGCAGGCCGTCTGTAATGACTTCGTAATCATCACCCAATTCTCCCGCCATCACATTTTGCCAAAGCACATCACGCGGGTGTTGTTTGGGAAAGCCCGGAACAGAACCCCAAGTCAGACTGTCACCATATACAAGAATTTTTTTCATGTAAGTGACCTCGACATCAAAAGCCACTCATTAATTTCGCGCGAACCTTCAAAGGGTACAAAATCCTTTTGGGCTACAACTTCAAACCCATAAGCGCGGTAGAGTGCGTATGCGATCTCATTGGTGTCTTCA
>CALDZZ010000198.1 GCA_937944075.1 uncultured Rhizobiaceae group bacterium | reverse complement strand
GCCAATCATAGTTTTGGTCATCATTTTCTTTCTGCAAAGGTTCATCGCAACTTCCCTTATCCCAATGTTTGCATGATGACAGGGAAAAGAATGAAACTGCCATTCATTCTGACCATCATGTTTTTGGCTGGCATTGTGTCGGTTAAGGCCAACGCTCAAACGAGTGTTTACACAACACTGGATTTTGAGAAGGGTTGCACAATCCTTTCGGAACATGAAATCGGGCTGACTGCCCTGTGTCAGGGCTACACCGGTTATCCTGTTATTTTTGCTGAAGGTGATCTTCGTCACATGGTTCGCTTCGGACATGTTGCAGAAATTCAAAGCCAGTGGCAAAGCTTCGGTGAATTCAATCACGTCAACAATACGATAGAGTGGCGCCTCAGGGACAAAAAGCCAGTTGCTGCCATCCTGAGATGGTTCATCGAAAATTCCTCACACGATGGTCAATACAAACAGGAAATCAAAGGGCAGGTACTTGTGGTTTCAACGGTGGGAACCCATGAAAGACCAACCTCATGTGTCGTAGGCTATGTCGACGCCAGAGCCAATGAAACCGCCAACAAAATGGCACAGGAAATTGCCGATACCAGAACATCAACATTTGAGTGTGGCAAAGACAAGCCTGAATTTTATGGCTCACGAGGCAAATATTCAGGCACTCCAACTGCCATTTTTGAATAATGGCTTTGAACCGTGTAATTCTTGGCAGGGCCCTTGATGGTCTGGTCAACACCAAATTCATTGTTACAGAACCTGTACAGACCCTGATAGCAATCCGCTCCGCACAAGTGATCTGCCTGCCCCTGCCAAAGATCATTTTTTAATTCAAGACTGATCCGGTGATACGGTTCAGCGCGTCTTGCATCATAGGTAATTTCCAGAACATTGTTAACATCAAGATGCCAATACCATTTTCTGGAGGCATGGACCTTCGAACCATTGAGCAAGGACAATTCACCCTCTTCACACAATAAAAAAACCGTATCTGAAACAGGTTCAAACACGGCTTTTCCAATCAATCGTTCCCCACTGGAAATTTTTCGCTCCAGCAACCAACACCCAGCAAGAGATTTGAAAAGAGGTTCAAACCGCTTGCTCATGCGCTTTTCAGGCCGACAGGCTTTGCAATTCTGAAAGGATGGCATCACCCATTTCAGAAGTTGTAATCTTGGTTGTGCCTTCTGACCAGATATCACCTGTGCGCTGACCATTATCCAGAACATTGGCGATGGCTTTTTCAACACGGTCAGCTTCTTCAATCATGTTAAACGAATAACGAAGCATCATGGCAAAGGAGGCGATCATGGCAATCGGGTTGGCGATGCCTTGCCCAGCTATGTCTGGCGCTGAGCCATGCACCGGCTCATACATCGCCTTGCGGGCACCTGTTACAGGATCAGGAGCACCCAGTGATGCAGATGGCAACATGCCCAGTGATCCGGTCAACATGGCAGCAACGTCTGAAAGCATGTCACCGAAAAGATTATCGGTAACGATCACATCAAACTGCTTGGGCCAACGCACAAGCTGCATGCCACCTGCATCTGCCAGCATGTGATCAAGTTCAACATCAGCATATTTTTCCTTGTGCGTTGCGCTAACCACTTCATTCCACAGCACACCGGATTTCATGACGTTTCGTTTTTCCATGGAACAAACACGATTGCTGCGCGTACGAGCCATTTCAAATGCCACGCCTGCGATGCGTTCGATTTCAAATGTATCATAAACCTGCGTATCAACAGCGCGTTTTTGGCCATTGCCAAGATCTGTAATGGTTTTTGGTTCACCAAAGTAAACACCGCCTGTCAGTTCGCGCACAATCAGAATATCAAGTCCTTCAACCACATCCTTTCGAAGGGAGGAAGAGTCAGCCAGTGCCGGATAGCAAATAGCCGGGCGAAGGTTTGCAAAAAGCTCCATTTCCTTGCGAAGACGCAGAAGGCCTGCTTCCGGACGCGCATCATAGGGAACATCATCCCACTTGGGGCCACCAACAGCACCAAAAAGAACGGCATCTGCTGCAAGGGCCTTTTCCATGTCCGCATCCGATATTGCCTGTCCGTTTGCATCATAGGCAGCGCCGCCAACAAGACCTCCTTCAACTTCAAAACCAGCCCCTAGCGTTTCATTCATCCAGTTGATAATCTTGGAAACTTCTGCGGTCGCTTCTGGACCAATACCATCTCCCGGAAGGAGAAACACTTTGCGCGATGCCATGATGATGCCTTTTATGAGTTTTGTTCAATTTGCATTTGTGAATAACCCCATGCGACAGTTTTTTCAACAGCAGAAGACATGCCTTTTGCAACGTCTTATCAAAGGTGCTTTTTTCTTCAGCTTTATCTCTTGGGCAACACCTGGCTATGCAGAGACGTTTAAGCTCGGGTTGCCCATTGATTGCAACATCGACAAGGACTGTTTCATTCAAAACTTACCCGACGCAATCATTGGAGAAGGAAGGGCAGACAGTTTTTGTCAAGGTGCAACCTATGATGGCCACAAGGGTCTTGATATCCGTATCATCTCGATGGATGACATCAAGAGAGATGTTCCTGTCATTGCCTCGGCTTCAGGCGTCGTGAAAGCACTCAGGGACGGGGTAGAAGATCGTCTGGTACTGAGCGACGAGGACAAGAAGGCGCTTGAAAACAGGGAATGCGGAAATGGCGTTGTCATAAGCCATGAGGGTGGTTACGAAACCCAATACTGCCATCTTAAAAACGGCTCGGTATCTGTTTCAATGGGAGAGGAAATCAAAAAGGGTGACCTGCTAGGCTTTGTTGGAAATTCGGGCTTTGCAGCTTTCCCGCATGTGCATTTGACAGTCAGAAAAAACGGAACATGGCTGGATCCAATTACAGGCCGCAAACCCGCACTGGCATGCATGGGAGATAATCCACCAACGCCAGAGACTTCGCTTTTGGATACCAAGGCGCTGGAAGTCATGACAGCCAACACCACAAGATTGATGTTATCAGGCATAACAGGCGCAGTGCCAAGCCATGATGATTTTGTCAAAAGCGGACCCGCTGTAAAACTTGGCAAAGAGGATACAGCAATCATTGGCTGGGCATGGTTTATCAACATCAGGAAAGGCGATCAAATCCGCTTCACACTTGAAGGGCCTGATGGATTAATTGTCACGAACACAACAGACCCGATTGAAGAGCAAAAGGCAAATTTTTCTGCCTATTCCGGAAAACGCGGCAAACCACAATCAGGCAAATACCAGCTCACAACCGAACTGCTGAGAGAAGGTAAACCAATTGAGAAAAGTCTTTATATCGAAATTCTTGAATAACGCAGCTGTCCCTTGGTGTAATCCTTAAGCCCAGGGACGACTCTCGGCATTCTTGCTTTCAAACGCAGTAATATCATCTGCCTTGCCAAGCGTTTCACCAATGTCATCAATACCCTCAAGCAGACGTTCCTTGCGTGCAGGATCAATATCAAATTTGATGGTGCCACCATCAGGGCCTGAAATGGTCTGGGTTTCAAGATCAACAGTCACGGTTGAGTTTGCACCACGCTCAGCATCGTCCATCAATTTGTCTAGTTCATCCTGGGATACGACAACCGGCAAGATGCCATTCTTGAAACAGTTGTTATAAAAAATATCCGCAAAGCTGGTTGAAATGACACAGCGAATACCAAAATCCAACAAGGCCCAGGGCGCGTGTTCACGAGACGAACCACAACCAAAATTATCACCGGCAACCAGAATTTGTGCTTTTTCATAGGCAGGCTTGTTCAAAACAAAATCCGCATTATCAGACCCATCTTCATGATAACGCATTTCTGCAAACAGGCCTTCGCCCAAACCGGTGCGCTTGATCGTCTTGAGATAATCCTTTGGAATAATCATGTCCGTATCAATATTGATAATTGGCATAGGTGCTGCAACTGCAGTGAGTTTTGTGAATTTTTCCATTTTAAAATCTGTCCCGAGAGGCTTGTTGGGTGCTTGCCCGATTTAATGGACAAGTCAATCACTGTGTAATTTCCTAAACCAGCAAAAACACTATTTAGCGACTTTGTGTCAAGCTTTTCACTTAAAGCCTCATGATTATGTGAGGCCGGTTTGCATTGACTGTAAAAAGCCAAAACCTATACTTTTAAAAACACGCACAATTTTAAAGGGATAAAGATGAGTGAAATGTCGAACGATGCAAAGTCTGAACCCCGTGGTTATTCTTTTTCACTAAGAGCCATTCACTGGATTATGGCGGCGATGATGATCTATGTCATAATCGTTGGCTTTTTGATGGGCAATGGCTTCAAGGTTGGAAAACATTATGACTGGCATCGCGCCACGGGCTTTTTGCTCATGCTACTGGTTTTTGTTCGCATCATCATTGCATCTGTTTCCAAACCCCCGGTCCCAAAACATACTGGCAACAAGGGGCTACAACAAACAGCATCAATTGTTGTACATCGATTGCTTTATGCAAGTTTCATCATTCAACCCTTTCTGGGCTGGTATGCAACCAACGCCTGGGGCGTTGCCAAAATTCCGTTTTTCTTTGGATTGACCTTGCCAAGAATAGCAGAAAAAAACCGTGAACTCGGAAACCAGCTTTTGGAATATCATCATTATCTTGGCTTGTTCATAACAGCACTTGTGGTTCTTCACATCAGTGCAGCACTTATGCACCAGTTTGTCTGGAAAGATAACCTGATCCGCCGAATGGTAAAAACCTAAAACAACATCCAAAACCCCATGAATACCATCATCAGGTTTTCTGTCAGTGAGACAAACCCCAGCGGAACACGACTGTCCCCGCCAACACAAGCGCATTTCAACGCACGCTTTTCGACATAGACCGCCTTGTAAACTGAATAGGCGCCGATTATGCCTATGAACAACATCAACGGCGAGGCAATCCATACAAGCGCACCTGACAGCATGAGAATGCCGGCTAATGCTTCCGCAAACGGATAGATTTTTGCGTAAGGCAACCAGCGCTTTGCAAGCAGATCATAATTCAGGAACATGGTTGCAAAGCGATCAATGTCCTGAAGCTTTTGAACAGCCAGGAAACAGACAGACACAGCAATGAACCATTCAAATATTCGTACAGGCATGAAATGACCGGAAAATGCGTAGCTCATTGCAATTGCCATCAGCAAAGCCATGCCAAAAATGACCATGACAGGCTGATAGGTTTCACCGTCTTGCGATGAAACCTCCTTGCCCAGATGTGCACGCAAGTCATCATGACCACCTATATGCTCATCCCCGATCCAGACTTGCGGCGTGGTTTTGACATTGTGTTTTTCCTTGAAAGCATCCACTTCTTCGCGCGTTTTCAGGCTGTGATCTTCGAATTCAAACCCTTCCCGTTGCAACAGGTCTTTTGCCTTCAACCCGTGAGGGCAAGTATGCCCTGGCATGTCCATGCGGTAGAGCTTTGCTGTTTTCATAATTCTGTCCTTATCTGACATATAGACAAATAGATAATAGCGCCAAGATGAGCATGCAACCAGCATTCTTTCTTCTTGCGAATGAGTTGCAATTGCATTGACAGTTTAGAATCATTCAAATAAATTGCAGACTGACTTTAACACAGGAAAATCAATGTCTCGTCCCTTGACTATTCTGGCCATTTTGACCTCACTTTTGGCCTCCTTGCTGACCTTCCAGGTTAACCAGGCCACCGCGAATGATAAATTCAAGGTTATTACTACTTTTACAGTTATCGCTGACATGGCTCGCAATGTTGCAGGTGATGCTGCCATCGTGGAATCCATCACAAAACCTGGTGCAGAAATTCATGGCTACCAACCCACACCCCGCGACATCCTTAAGGCACAGGATGCAGACCTGATTTTGTGGAACGGCATGAACCTTGAACTCTGGTTCGAACAATTTTTCCGTAATCTGAATAATGTCCCAAGCATAACCTTGAGCGATGGGGTTGAGCCCATGAGCATCACGGAAGGTCCTTATACAGATAAACCTAACCCCCATGCATGGATGTCTCTTGAGTCCGCCCTGATTTATGTCGACAACATCCGCGACGGCCTTTCAAAACACGACCCCAAAAATGCCGGGACCTACAGGGAAAATGCAGAACGCTACAAGGCAGAAATTACTGCTGCCATCAAACCCCTGAAAGAAAAAATTCTGGCCATCCCGCTGGAAGACCGCTGGCTGGTCACCAGTGAAGGCGCATTTAGTTATCTTGCTCGCGATTTTGAACTGAAGGAACTGTATCTGTGGCCCATCAATGCAGACCAGCAGGGAACACCCCAACAGGTGCGCAAGGTAATTGATGCCGTTCGCAAGAACAACATCAAGGTTGTCTTTTCAGAGAGCACAGTGCCCGATGCGCCTGCAAAACAAATAACTCGTGAAACAGACGCACACTATGGCGGCGTGCTTTACGTTGATTCATTGAGTGAACCGGACGGAAAGGTACCAACCTATCTGGATCTTTTGCGCGTAACCGCCCAAACCATTGCAGAAGGGCTGACAAGGCAATGAGCACACAACCATCAGGCATTCAGGTGCAAGATGTAACTGTTACCTATCGCAATGGTCACACAGGGCTGGCAAATGCCAGTTTTGAAATTCCATCAGGAACAATATGCGCTCTGGTAGGCGTGAACGGCTCTGGCAAATCAACCTTGTTCAAGGCCATCATGGGTTTTGTGCCACTGGCAAATGGGAAGGTTTCAATTTTTGGATCGTCTGTTGAAGACGCACTAAAACAAAACACCATTGCCTATGTGCCACAGGCAGAAGAAGTTGACTGGAGCTTTCCTGTTCTGGTTGAGGATGTTGTCATGATGGGTCGCTATGGTCGTATGAACTTCATGCGCATCCCGGGCAAAAAAGATCATGAAGCTGTTACAAGAGCACTTTCCCGGGTGGACATGACCGAGTTTCGAGGCAGACAAATCGGAGAACTTTCCGGTGGCCAGAAAAAACGGGTCTTTCTGGCACGCGCCCTTGCGCAGGAGAGCAAGGTCATTTTGCTGGATGAACCCTTCACCGGAGTCGATGTAAAAACCGAAGAAGCCATCATCAGACTTCTTCAGCAAATGCGCGCAGACGGGCATGTCATGCTTGTTTCAACCCATAACCTTGGCAGTGTGCCAGAGTTTTGTGACCGCACAATTCTAATCAAGAAAACCATTCTGGATTATGGTTTGACGGCAAACATCTTCACTCAGGAAAACCTTGAAAAAACCTTCGGCGGCGTCTTGCGCCACTTTGTACTTGGTGGCACAGACCTTCATGATGATGAAGACACCCGCCAGGTAACCGTCATTACAGATGATGAACGTCCGTTTGTGATCTACGATAACAAGGAAGAGCAGGAATGATGGAAACCCTGCTCCAGCCCTTTGGTTACAATTATATGATCAACGCCATGTGGGTAAGCGCCCTTGTGGGTGCAGTCTGCGCCTTTCTATCGGTCTATCTCATGCTGAAAGGCTGGTCACTCATCGGAGATGCATTAAGCCATTCAATTGTGCCTGGTGTGGCAGGCGCCTACATGCTGGGTTTGCCGTTTGCACTTGGGGCTTTTTTCTCTGGCGGACTGGCAGCAGCAACCATGCTTTTTTTAAACCAGCGCACAGGACTAAAGGAAGATGCCATCATTGGGCTTATCTTTACTTCCTTTTTCGGACTTGGATTGTTCATGGTGTCCCTGTCTCCCACCTCCGTTAACATTCAGACAATTACCCTTGGCAACATCCTTGCAATCACACCGGAAGATACTCTTCAGCTGGTCATCATCAGTGCAGTTTCTCTTGCAATATTATTGCTCAAATGGAGGGACTTTATGGTCACGTTCTTTGATGAAAACCATGCCCGCTCAATAGGGTTAAATACCGGTCTTCTCAAGATTGTCTTT
>CALDZZ010000197.1 GCA_937944075.1 uncultured Rhizobiaceae group bacterium | reverse complement strand
GATATAAGGAGAGGGCATCTTGGCAAAAGTTGGTAAAAACGTAGCAGTTATTGGCGCAGGCATGGTTGGCGTGGCTACTGCAATCTGGCTACAACGCGATGGCCATCAGGTCACGCTGATTGACCGGGAAGGGGTTGCTGCCGGCGCTTCCTTTGGTAATGCCGGTATTCTGGCCTGTTCAGGTATTATTCCTGTTTCAAGGCCGGGGTTAATATTCAAGGCCCCCTTCATGCTGCTGGATAAGAACCAGCCACTTTTCCTGAGGTGGTCGTACCTGCCAAAACTCATGCCCTGGCTTGTTAAGTTTTTGGCAAGAGCCAACTACAGGGATATGCTTTCCAGCACAAAGAGCCTGCATCAATTGATGTATGACAGCGTCGATCAGCACAAGGCTCTGGCAGCTGGCACTGGCGCAGAGGAGTTCATCAAGGCAAGCGGCTGGTTTCATGGTTATGCTACCAAAAAGGAATTTGATAAGGATAAACAGGTTTGGCAAACCTTGCGCGATATCGGGCTTGATCTGGTTGAGATGACACCGGAAGGTATTACTGAATTTGATCCGGCTCTAAAGGGAAAATTCGGCTATGGTATCCTCAGTAAAAACGATGGTCAGATAACAGATCCAGGCGCCTACATCAAAACCCTGGCAGCACATTTTGAAAGTCAGGGCGGTAAGCTCCGAATTGGCGACGTCGTCGATATCAATGTGATCAACAAAAATACCCCAAAACTGGTGTTTGCTGATGGTAACATCATGACATGTGACAGCATTGTTATTACTGCAGGTGTCCACTCCGGAATACTGTCTGAAAAGCTGGGGCTGAAAGTGCCACTTGAGGCAGAGCGTGGTTATCATCTTGAATTTGTAAATGCCAACATCGAACTGAAATCGCCTGTTATGGTAACATCCGGAAAGTTTGGGGTGAACTCAATGAATGGTCGATTGCGTTGTGCAGGTATTGTCGAGTTGGGTGGTTTTGAAGCCGGGCCAAGCAAGGCGCCGATTGAACTATTAAAACGCAAGGTAGGAGAGATTTTCCCCGAACTTGAATATGACGAAGTGCACGAATGGATGGGCCTTAGGCCCTCAACGCCAGATGCTTTGCCCCTCATTGGTGCATTGGGTGACCACCCAAACATATGGGCAGGATTCGGGCATCAGCACCTGGGGGTAACAGGCGGCCCCAGGACAGGAAAGATGCTCGCCCAACTGATTGCCGGTGAGAAAATCAATGAAGACTTATCCGCATTTAATCCAAACAGGTTTTGATAAACATGAAACAGGCAAATGACTTTCTGGAAGAGACAAAAACACTTCACAAACTCATCTCTGGTTTGAATGAGAATGAATTTGAAAAGACAACCTTGTTCAAGGAATGGACTATCAATGATATTCTGGTTCATCTCCATTTCTGGAACAGGGCCGCGGATTTGTCATTGAATAAGCCTGATGAATTCGCAGAAATGATAAAAGAATTCTTCTCTGCAGTTCAAACCGGCAAATTACGCCCTCATGAAAACAGGGTAATTGCTGAACGCGGTTACGCACTTATGGATGCATGGCTGGACCTTTCTGATAAACTTGCAAATGATTATTCAAAGGCAGATCCCAAGCAAAGACTTCAATGGGCAGGAGCCAACATGTCTGCCCTTACCTGTATCAGTGCCAGACAAATGGAGGTTTGGGCGCATGGCCAGGCAGTATTTGACTTGCTTGGCGAAGACAGAAAAGAGCATGACAGAATTCGCAATATTGTCATTTTGGGCATTAATGCCTTTGGCTGGACGCATGAAGTGCATTCTCTTGAAAAGCCTGAAGTAATGCCTTTTCTCAAACTGCTGGCTCCCAGTGGTGAGGAGTGGAGTTTTGGCGAGGAGAGCAAGACACAATGTATAAAAGGCAGTGCAGTGGATTTCGCCAAGGTGGTAACTCAAACCCGTAACGTTGTTGATACGCATTTGGTCATTACAGGTAAGGATGCCAAACAGTGGATGGCACATGCGCAATGCTTTGCCGGGCCACCGGAAATGCCACCGGCACCAGGGCTTCGCAAAAAATCATGAATAATAAGTGGAACCATTGACCTCTATTTACATTTGGTTGGCCTGACCTAATTTTCAGGTAAACGGAGTCTTCAACAATGCAATTCTTAACAGCCTATATTTCCGGCCTAATCGCTTTCCTTGTCATTGATTTCATCTGGCTCAAATACGTGGCGTTGAGTTTTTATCGAAGTCAAATAGGACATTTGATGCTTGATAAGCCAAACCTGGCGATAGCTGGTCTGTTTTATCTGTTTTATGTCGTTGGTGTTGTGGTGCTTGCAGTCAACCCAGCTCTTGAAAAGGGGCAGTGGACCACCGCCTTGCTGTATGGCGGTCTACTAGGTTTCGTGGCCTATGGCACTTACGATATCACCAATCTCGCAACGCTTAAGACCTGGCCGCCAATTGTCTCCATAGTTGACATGATTTGGGGAACCGTCCTGACGGCTAGCGTTGCAACAATCGCCTATTTTGCTACCGTAACTTTCAGATAGGAAACAGACTGAAACCCTATCGGGAAATTGCCAATGGTCAAAAGTTCGAAGCTGAAATCAGTCTATGACAAATCCACTGTTGAGGATCAAAGGCGCATCTATCGTGAGTGGGCTGAAACCTATGACAACGATACCTTGCAGGATTTCGGCTGGATGGGTTTTCAGCCAGCTGCAGAGGAATTTGAAAAACGCGTAGCGGATAAAAACGCTGTCATTCTGGATGCTGGTTGTGGAACCGGCTTGTCAGGCAAGGCACTTTTTGAGTTGGGATACACTGAAATCCATGGACGAGATTTATCCCCCGAAATGCTTGTAAAGGCACGTGAGACGAACGTTTATCAGTCATTGGCCGAGATTGATCTCACTCAATCCATAAATGAAGACAGAGATTATCATGCAATTTTCAGTTGTGGTGTCTTTGGTTTCGGGCCTCCGTTTGCTGAGCACATACGTCATCTGACAGCATTGTTGAAACCGGATGGATACGCTGTGATCACCGTTAACGGGAAAGGCTGGATTGAGAAGGGTTGGGAAAACGAGCTGACCCGAGTTGTCAGAACTCATGATCTAAATCTTGAAGAAGTTCTCGACATCAAATACATAGAAAACGAGAACATAGATGGAAAGCTGCTTATTTTTAAAGGTAAATAGCAAGCTTTTGGGAATCTTTTGCGGCTATTCCAATGCAATTGTAGCAGGTTTCTCAAAAACACGATATTTGAGAATTAAATTCTAATATATTTCCATGCGCGAAAACCCTATCCTTTGAAGATTGGAGCAAACTCCACCATATTAGAATGATATTATTGGTCATTCATACCTGAACAGAGTTTTATAATGCGTCATTTTCCGGTTTTCCTAAATGTTCAAAACAAACGCATCCTTGTGACGGGAGCTGGTGAGTGTGCGATTGCAAAACTGCGGCTGTTACTAAAAACTGAAGCAGAAATAATCGTCTTTGCAACCAGCATAGATACCCAGGTGGAAACCTGGGAAAAGGCAGGGTTACTGAAGGTCATTCGTCGAAAAATACAAATGGATGATATGTATAATACTGCCATGCTTTATGCGGCAGAAGATGACGAAGATCTGGATGGCGAAACCGCTGCCAAAGCCAAAATGGCAAATGTTCTTTTCAATATTGTAGACAATCTCCAGGAAAGTGAATTCATTACTCCTGCGCTGGTTGATCGTGATCCCGTTACAATTGCAATCGGTACTGAAGGTACAGCCCCCATTCTTGCTCGAAAAATCAAGGCTCAGATCGAGGAGAGCCTGCCTGTTGAAATCGGATTGCTTGCAAAACTTGCAGAATATTTTCGTCCAAAGGCTTCACGGCTGCCGATGGGCAGAACACGACGGAAATTCTGGTCTCGCTATTTTTACGACCACGGACCAAGTGCCTTGCGTGAAGGTGGCAAGCGCGGTGTAGCAAGAACACTCAACCGTCTATTTGCAGAAGCTCAGCAACAAGAAGAGGAAGTCGGCAGGGTCTACCTTGTCGGAAGCGGGCCAGGCGACCCTGATCTCTTGACCAGAAAGGCACTCAAGGTTTTGCATGAGGCAGATGTTGTGATTCATGACCGGCTGGTTGCGCCAGAAATTCTGGAACTTGCTCGCCGTGAAGCAGACATCATTCAAACCGGCAAACAGGGATTTGGCGCTTCCTGGAAGCAGGAAGACATCAACGCCTTGATGATAGAACACGCTCAGAAGGGTGCACAGGTAGTGCGATTGAAATCAGGCGACCCTGCCGTCTTTGCCCGACTGGATGAGGAAATGGATGCACTCGATCTTGCAGGCATTGAGTTTGATATCATACCCGGCATTACAACTGCATCCGCAGCTGCCGCAAGCCTCAATGTCTCGCTCACCAAACGTAATAGAAACTCTGCTCTTCAAATCATGACTGCGCAGGACATCAAGGGATTTGCAGAACAGGATTGGCGCAGGCTTTCAGCGTCTGGCAGTGTTGCAGCAATATACATGGGTTTTAAATCTGCGCATTTGCTCAGCGGTCGATTACTGATGCACGGAGCAAGTGCCGATACGCCGGTTACGGTGATGGAAAATGTTTCAAGAGCAAATCAGAAGGTGCTGGTCACCACGATTGCAGAGTTACCAAAAATGGCTGATGAGGCAGGAAACGATGGGCCTGTCATAATGATGCTAGGACTTGAACCCAGAAAGGTACAGCAGGCGCTGGATCAAAACCGGACAGCCCTAGCACAGGTAGGAGTGCAATAATGGCGCGTATACAATATCCAAAGGTAGTGACGGCAAATCATCTTCTGGAAGGGGATGTGATCTACATGACAGCTTCTGGCAAATGGTCGAGAAAACATGAAGAAGCCAAGTTGTTTGAAGATCCGCAGGAGGCTGAACTTGCCTTGAAAATGGCTCAGGGTCAGGCGCACATGTTGGCAGGTGCCTATCTGGCAGATGCACAATTGGGTTCAAATGGCAAACCCGAACCCGTCCATTTCAGAGAGGCCTTCCGCACGCGTGGGCCTTCCAATTATCCTAATCACGGCAAACAGGCTGAAGGTTAAAACCGATGTATAATTATAACCAATTTGATCATGATTTTGTTCGTAACCGCGTTGACCAGTTCCGCGGGCAGGTCGGGCGTCGGCTGGATGGCTCTCTTACAGAAGACGAGTTCAAGCCATTGCGCTTGATGAATGGTCTTTATCTGCAATTACACGCCTACATGTTACGGGTTGCCATTCCTTATGGAACGCTAAATAGCCGTCAGATGAACCAGCTCGCCATGATAGCCGAAAAGTGGGACAAGGGTTATGGCCATTTCACCACACGTCAAAACATTCAGTATAACTGGCCCAAGTTGAAAGATACGCCGGACATTCTGGACGCACTTGCTGATGTCGAAATGCATGCAATTCAAACCTCGGGCAATTGCGTTCGCAATGTTACGGCAGATCATTTTGCAGGCGCGGCAGCTGATGAAATTGAAGACCCGCGCCCGACCGCAGAGTTGTTACGGCAATGGTCAATGGATCATCCGGAATTCCAGTTTTTGCCCCGCAAGTTCAAGATTGCCATGACTGGCTCTCCCAACGACCGTGCCGTTACCAAGGCGCATGATATTGGGATCAGGATGGTTCGTAATGAAAACAATGAACCTGGTTATGAAATCCTGATTGGCGGAGGGCTTGGCCGCACCCCAATGATTGGCAAGGTTGTGCGTGAGTTCCTGCCAAAGGCTGATTTGTTACCCTACATTGAAGCCATTTTGCAGGTTTATAATTTGCACGGGCGCAGGGATAACAAATATAAGGCGCGGATCAAGATCTTGGTTCATGAAACCGGAATTGATACCCTGCGCGAATGGATTGAAGAGGCTTTTGAAACACAAAAGGCATATCACCAGGCACCGCCTCAGGAGATGATTGACGCGATTGAAGCTCAGTTCCAGCCACCCGAGTTTGACACAGCCGAAGTAGATGAAGAAAAACTTGCTGATGCACTCAGTTCTGACCCGCTTTTGCGTTCCTTTGTTGAAACCAACGTCAGTCAACATTTTGACCACAACCATGCCATCATTACGATTTCTCTCAAGCCAATTGGTGGCACGCCAGGC
This sequence comes from uncultured Rhizobiaceae group bacterium, assembly GCA_937944075.1. GTDB lineage: Bacteria > Pseudomonadota > Alphaproteobacteria > Rhizobiales > Rhizobiaceae > JAALLB01. Next base: position 4,169 of record CALDZZ010000197.1, on the reverse strand, counting down.
GATGCGACGGCGGATCAAATGCGGGTCATGGCCAATTTGGCGCAAGCTTATGGCTATGACGAATTGCGCATAAGCCATGAACAAAATGTTATCCTGCCTCATGTTCGCAGGGATGACTTGCCTGAAATACATAGGATTTTGAAAGAAGCTGGTTTGGCCACTGCAAACGTTGGCCTGCTTTCAGACATGATAGCCTGCCCGGGCATGGATTATTGTGCACTTGCAACCGCACGCTCAATTCCCGTTGCCCAGGAGTTGTCCAATGCGTTTGAGGACTTGAAACATCAACAAGACATAGGGCCTCTAAAGATCAAGATTTCAGGCTGTATAAATGCTTGCGGGCATCACCACGTTGGACACATCGGCATTCTTGGTTTGGACAAGGCAGGTGTTGAAAGCTACCAGATTACACTGGGTGGCGATGGAACGGAAACAGCCTCAATTGGCGAGCGTGCCGGCCCCGGTTTTTCCTATGAGGAAATTGTACCGGCCGTAAGCCGGTTGCTGGATCTCTATATGGAAATCCGGGAGGGCAAGGACGATACGTTCCTTGATGTTTATCGCAGGGTAGGGGCGGAGCCTTTCAAGCAAGCTCTGTACCCTGAAGAAGCCGAAAGCGTGTGAGGAATTCGATATGTCAGTGATTGTGCGTGATAACGGTTTTGAAAAAGACACCTGGGAACTGGAAGGTGGCATTTTTATCGATCTTGAAAAATATGGTCAGGATGTGATGGAGCGTGACCCTTCCAAAACCGCGATTGATATTCCCAATGATGTGACAATCGAAAGTCTCAAGGGATTATTTGGCAGTGCTTCAATGATCCGCATACCGTTTCCCTCCTTTGCTGACGGGCGCGGTTTCAGCCTTGCCAAACAACTCAGACAACACGGATATGATGGAAGGCTTCGTGCCAAGGGGCATATTATCGCTGACCAATATGGCTTTGCCCGTGTCTGCGGATTTGATGAAGTTGAAATTGACTTTGAAATGGCGGGCAGACAACCCGAAGAACAATGGATGGCGCGCATTCCGGATCAGGAACTATCCTATCAGAAACGCTTGATGGGACAACGGCCATTACGTAATGTGTAAAGCATGGCTTGCACAAACATTATTTAAGAAAAACAAGTTAGGTTAATACCATGAATGTTCAGACAGAACAGGCTCCGGCAACCGAGCGTCATCCCGATGCTCAAACCATCACGAAAGTAACGCATTACACTGATAGATTGTTTTCGTTTCGCGTAACCCGCCCTCAGTCGCTGCGGTTTCGTTCCGGTGAATTTGTTATGATTGGCCTGATTGGTGATAATGGCAAACCGTTGTTGCGAGCCTATTCCATAGCGTCACCATCCTGGGATGAAGAGCTGGAGTTCTACTCCATCAAGGTGCCTGATGGTCCACTCACTTCCAAGTTGCAAAATATCAAGGTTGGAGATGATATTATTCTAAAAACCAAGCCCGTTGGGACCTTGGTGACTGATGCACTCATCCCCGGCAAGCGACTTTTCATGCTTTCAACCGGAACAGGCTTTGCACCCTTTGCTTCCCTGACAAGAGACCCCGAAGTCTATGAAAAATTCGATGAGGTAATCGTAACCCATACCTGCCGCGATGTGGCGGAGCTGGATTATTCAAAACAGCTTGCAGAAAGCCTGCCTGATGATCCGTTGATTGGCGAATTGGTAGGAGGCAAGCTGCACTACTATCCAACCACAACCCGTGAGACCTCTGACAATATGGGCCGCATCACGACGTTGATTGAGTCCGGCAAACTGTTTGAGGATTTGGGTATCGAAACTCTCAACCCCGAAACAGATCGTGTTATGTTGTGTGGTTCAATGGACTTCAATACTGATTTGAGAAAGATATTGGAAGATCGCGGGTTTGAAGAGGGTGCCAATTCAAAACCTGCAACCTTTGTACTCGAAAAAGCATTTGTGGGCGAATAGCACTCAGACAAGTTTTTGGTATTACTACTGGTGACTTGACCCGGTCTTTTATGGCACATTGAACAAGTGTTTTATGAGTGCATTAGCCGGGAAAGTCATATGAATATTCAGTCAAAAGACCTTGATACGAGCCCATCAAAGGATGAGCCCTTAAAAGAGGACATTCGCTTTCTTGGACGGGTGCTTGGCGATGTTGTGCGCGAGATGGAAGGTGAGGACGTTTTTGACCTTGTCGAGAGCGTTCGCAGAAAATCGGTTGCCTATGTGCGCGAAGAAGATGAAGCTGCCAAGCAGGAACTGGAAACCATTCTCAACAACCTGACGCCGGCCCAGGCAGTACAGGTCGTACGCGCCTACAGTTATTTCTCGCACCTTGCCAATCTGGCAGAAGATCAACACCACATCAGAAGAACCCGCGCGCATGAATTGGCAGGCTCCCCGCCTAGAAATGGTTCTATGGCCAAGGCGTTTTCTCGTGCAATGGCCGAAGGAGCGACCTCAGAAAGCCTCAAGGAATTTTTCGACAATGCTAACATTGGTGCGGTTCTGACAGCACACCCGACAGAAGTACGCAGGCAATCCACCATGAAGCGTGAAATTGCCATGTCCGAACTCCTGACCAAACGTGATCAGGGCGAGTGGACCAAATTTGAAGCAGCTGACATTGATGACAAAATCAAAAGAGCCATCATGATCCTTTGGCAGACCAATATGTTGCGTCAGACCAAGCTCACTGTTCTGGACGAGGTTTCCAACGGTCTTAGTTATTACGACCATACGTTCTTCCGCGAACTGCCAAAACTTTACACCGCTATTGAAGATGAGCTGGCAGAAATGTCTAACGGCAAGCACACTACCGTCAATTCGTTTCTCAAAACCGGTGCATGGATTGGTGGCGACCGGGATGGAAACCCATTTGTAAACGCTGACGTCATGTCTGGTGCCATGCGCAAGCAAAGCGTCAAGGTGATGGAGTTTTACCTGGAGCAATTGCACAAACTAGGCGGCGAACTATCCCTTTCCATTCGCATCGTATCTGTTTCAAAAGAGCTTGAAGAACTGGCTGCAAAGTCTGGTGATACTTCGCCTCATCGCGATACGGAACTGTATCGTCGTGCGATAGTTGGCATCTATAACCGCCTTTATGCAACGCTCCGCAAAATTGATAAAACAAAATCAACCCGTGCTGCACTTGCAAAAGCAGAACCTTATGAGAGCAACACGCAAGTGATTGCTGATCTTGATATCATTCGTGACTCACTGATTGAAAACAAATCGGAGTTTTTGAGCCGTGGACGCTTGCGCCACCTAAGACGTGCGCTGGATGTCTTTGGGTTTTATCTTGCCAGTCTCGACATGCGCCAAAATTCATCAGTCCATGAAACACTTGCGAGTGAACTCTTTGAAGGCGTCATGCCGGGTCTTGACTACAGGGCGCTGGATGAAGAAGCGCGGATTGAACTTCTCGTCAAGGAGCTGGAAAATCATCGTCCGCTGTTACGACAGGACATGACATATTCTGAAGAAGCCGAGAAAGAGCTTGGCATTTTCAAAATGGCAACAAAGCTGAAGAAACGTTATGGCGACGGAGCCATTCGCAATTCGATCATTTCAAATGCGGAAAGCGCTTCTGATCTTTTGGAGCTGGCAGTGATTTTGAAACAGGTCAGCCTTGTTTCTCCGGAAGGCGAAACAACCATGCACCTGATCCCACTGTTTGAAACCATAGGTGATTTGCAAGCCTGCCCCGAGATCATGGACAGACTGTTGTCAATTCCGCAATATCGCAAGTTGGTCGATAGCATGGGCGGGGTTCAGGAAGTCATGCTTGGTTATTCCGACAGTAACAAGGATGGCGGCTTCATCACATCAGGCTGGGAGTTGTATAAGGCCGAAATCAAGTTGATTGAACTGTTCAAAAAGCACGGCGTAAAACTGCGTCTCTTCCACGGTCGTGGCGGAACCGTCGGCCGGGGGGGTGGTCCTTCTTATGATGCCATTCTTGCGCAGCCAAATGGCGCTGTGAATGGTCATTTGCGCCTGACAGAGCAGGGTGAAATCATTTCAAGCAAATATACAAACCCGGAACTTGGACGGCGAAACCTGGAAATCCTTGCAGCGGCAACACTGGAAGCTTCCCTGCTGCAAGATGCGCGTCCTGAACCCGATGACAGTTACCTTGACGCGATGGACCAGATATCAAATGCTGCATTCAA
>CALDZZ010000196.1 GCA_937944075.1 uncultured Rhizobiaceae group bacterium | reverse complement strand
AAAGCCTTGAAGGCTTCTCTTTCTGGATTAACAAATTCTGACATACCAAACCTTATACTGCTTACTCACCAGAAGGCGAAAATTCGACATAGCCCGTATCCTTGTAGGCTCCTGACGCGTTGTCAAATTTCTGAAAAGTGGAATTAAACCCACCCTTGGCATCATTCACTACAATCTGACGCATTCTTGTCAGGTTACCCGTATCATTACTGACAAAGGCAGTTGAAATGATCAGTTTGCCGTTATCATAGTTACTGGTTTCCTTGGTGATTTTAGAGTTCTTGAAGGGGGAAAGAAATGACCCGACAACCTTGCCGTTGACCATTGAAAGCTTGCCTTCAACTTCTGCCTTGCCTTGTGTCGTCGCACAGACGCCCGCAATCTCAAGTACCTTGCTTTCACTATTGAAGGTGTTATCGAGCTTGCAACTAACGCGCTCCTGCCGATTGCTTAATTCCAGGATGGCTTCGCCTCTCCCTCGGAATTCGCCATTTAGGGACTCAAGAAAATTCTCTGCATTTTCTTCAGCATTAAGGTTCCCCATCAACATGATTGATGAAAGTAAAGTCAGGGATGTAATTTTTAACAATTTAGATTCTCATTCCTTGGTGCTTTTAGAACTAAAAACACGGCTAAGTGTCAAAATATTGGCGGGCAGAATGGTAAGGTTCGTAATTAATGCGATAATCAATATGGCAATAATCAGTGTTCCTATGATTGATAAGATAGGAAGTGCACTCGTCAAAACAACCGATGTCGATGCACAAATTATCAAGGTACTTGCCCCAAGTGCCGGAGCAACTTCTACAATTGCGTCCCTTAATGCAGTCTGAACGTCCTTGCCTGTGTTTCGTTCAGAATTGAAAACATTGATAACATGTACGGCGTTATCAATTGCAATACCAAAGGCAAGAGTCAGGGCAACCACTTCCGTGACATTGATATTACCACCACGCATGAAAATAATTAGTTCTGTAAACAATACGGGAAATAGATTTGGGATAGCGGCAACACAGGCAAAAAACAAGGAACGGGTTGCAAGCCCAATAAGGAGAATGCCCAACAAAACTGCCAACAAAAGGCTGGTACGCAATTCGTTGATAATGGTTGTAAACTCTGTAGATAACAATACCGGAAAACCGGTAATGATAATCTCATCTGCATAATCAAGTCTTGAAAGATGTTGTCTGATTTCCTGTACCAGAATATCTGTCTCGGTAATCGACTGACTGGAAGGCATTCGAAGGGAAACAAGCATGCGCGTTTCGTCTTTTGAAATGTAGCCTTGCCTGTTTGCTTGTGGCGCTTCATCCAGTTTGGCTGCAATACGTTCTACAGTCTTGTCAGAAAACCCCTGCCATAATGAATGTAAAGAAAAGACCTTGGAAGACTTGAAAGCCTCCTCCAACAAGGTCGTCACCTCACCCAGACGAATGCGATTGGATGCCGACTGCATGGCGCCTTCTTCAACAACCGGAACCGAGAAAAATACAAGTGACCGACCGCCAAACACATCATTTGATATTTGCTCAGCCTTTAACGATTGCGAATCTCTGGGAAGATAATCTGTAATGCGGTAATCCGGTTTTAAAGCGGCATGAACGTAAAACAGGCAAATAACGATGAACAAAGAACCCAGACTGATCGCTAGTGCTTTTTTCTCATAAATTTTTCTGGATAATTCACCAAGGGAAAAACTGCTCTCTTTCACTTTCCCCTGCTTTACGAGGCCCAGTCTGATAAACCATACACCGATAACAGGCATGCCAATAATCACGGCAAGAAAAGCCAGTATAACAAGTATCAAGCCAACCCAGGCAAACTCTACCAGTGCCTCACTGGAGGAAAGTGAAAACGATAGTATGGCAAAAGCCGTCGTCAAAGACGTTAGCGCAGATGCCGGACCAACTTTCAACACCGCTTCTTTCAGATTAACCCGTTTGTTTACCCTGCCATTTGTATCTGGCATGCAATTCAACTTGTTCCATCGATGATAAAGCACAATACCATCTGCATAGGCCAAAATAAGCGCAAGTGTGGGCAAGATGGTAGTAAGATATGTGATTGGAATATCGAGTATTGAAAACATTCCTATAGACCAGATTGCGGTCAACATTGGCGGAACGGCACATATGAAGGCAGCAATAACACTCCTGAAAAAGACCATTGCAATCAAGGCACCCAGTGCCAAACCTATCAGTGTCAGGCGAAACTGGTCATTGATTAACGTGTCAAGAATGGTAAGCCCGATCGGCGTCAGGCCGGAATAATAAATCTCAAAATCATCAGGTGCACTGGCTTCAACTGCCTTTTTAAGATTTTCAAAGGCCTTGAAAGCCTCTGCATCATTACCGGCATTGATATCCAGATCCAAAGCCACCAAAAGCAACACTGTTTCCTTGTCTGGTGATATCAGACTGGAAGCCTGCGGGTAGTCACTTACCAAGCGCTCAAGAAGCTCGTTTGCCTGGGTATCGGTTTCAATCTGGTTAGGAAATAATTGTCCAAGTTCGCCTGTCTCTGGGTCAGGCTCTGGTATGGAAAAAAGAGAAATTGCGCTTAGAATTCCGTCCGTTATGGCTAGTTCCAGTTGCATGAACCGCAAATCCTCAAGCCCTGAAGCTTGCTTGAGACGCGGTGATTTTATGATGACGGCTACATCTCTTGAAAAGTCACGAAAATCACGTTTCTGGCGATCATAATTCTTGAAATTTTCGGACTGCTTGGGAACAACGGAGATAACATTGCCGTTGAATTTGACAGAAGGCAAAAATGCTGCAGCTAATGCTGTTACAACGATAAGTAGGATTGAAAATACGACAGGATACCTGAGCGCAGCAACACCAATGCGTTCTAGCCCGAAGCCTAAACTCTTCATTTCATACTGCCCCTGTCTTTTTAAGCTTCATAACGGACAACGAACCAAATAGCAAAAAGGTTGCAACCAACAATGATTCCGCTTCAAATAAACTAATCAGACCACAAGTCCAATGGCAAAAAGTTGAAAACAGTCTTCAATATAATGCTTGTAAGAGGCACTCTGTTTAGTAGATAACTATCCATGTCATCGCCCCAAATTCAACATCATTAGAGGCGATTAGTCAGATACACGACACCATATTTGAGGCAACTCCTTTGTTTGAACAAAGAAACTCCAAGACAAACTTCCTGAAGACAACACAAGTAAACGGCATGAAAGTGCTCTTTGCCATCATGCTCTCGCTTGCTTTCGTGCTCAATCCATTCATCAATCAGGCGAATGCACAAAGAAGCCTTCCACTGGTACGAGACGCAGAAATAGAAGGTCTGATACAGGATTATACGCGGCCAATTTTCAAGGCGGCAGGCTTGAGACAAGGTGGCGTTGAAGTTTTCCTACTGAACCGTAATGACTTCAATGCGTTTGTTACAGGCACCCGCATGTTCATAAATACAGGCGCAATCATGCAAGCGGAAACACCAA
>CALDZZ010000195.1 GCA_937944075.1 uncultured Rhizobiaceae group bacterium | reverse complement strand
GCACAAAACAATTCCGCAATCTGTCAATTACCGGAAACCGATTGTCCTGAATGTCTTAAGCGACTGACCGCGCCAAGGCGCATTGTGACCAGAGGTCGGACAGGGCACTGACAAGGTTCTCAATGTCTGCATCCGTATGAAGTGGAGACGGAGTAATCCGCAAGCGTTCGGTCCCCTTTGGTACTGTCGGATAGTTGATTGGCTGAACATAAATTCCATGGTTGTTCAATAGAAGATCAGAAATCCATTTGCATTTCACAGGATCCTTGACCATCACCGGAATAATGTGTCCCGGGTTTGGCACATGGGGAATGCCCAATTGATCCAGACGTTCACGTACCTTTCGAACCCGCTCCTTGTGGCGAGCACGTTCCATCTGACTTTGCTTCAAGTGCTGGATGCTTGCCAGAGCACCTGCAGCAAGGGCGGGAGGGAGTGCCGTTGTAAATATAAAGCCTGAAGCAAAACTTCTGACAAAATCCACCAATTCGGCAGATCCGGTAATATATCCGCCCATAACCCCAAAAGCTTTGCCAAGGGTTCCCTCTATGACTGTCAGACGATGGGCTAGACCCTCTTGTTCTGCAACGCCACCGCCACGATTTCCATACATGCCAACCGCGTGCACTTCATCAATGTAGGTCATGGCACCGTGCTTGTCTGCCACATCACAGATTGCTTCAATTGGCGCGATATCACCATCCATGGAATAGATCGATTCAAAGGCAACAATCTTTGGAACGTCCGGGCTATATTCAGACAGAATGCGGTCGAGATCTTCAACATCGTTGTGCTTCCAGATACGTTTTTCAGCCTTGGAATGACGAATACCTTCAATCATGGAAGCGTGATTGTTTGCATCGGAAAAAATAACACAACCCGGAATTTGAGCTCCCAGTGTTCCAAGCGTTGCCCAGTTTGAATTATAGCCGGATGTAAAAAGAAGCGCTGCTTCCTTGCCATGCAAGTCTGCGAGAGCTTCTTCCAATTGAACATGAAAGTGGTTTGTGCCGGATATATTACGTGTACCACCTGCTCCGGCACCACATGTATCAACCGCATTCTTCATGGCAGAAAGCACTTCCGGATGCTGCCCCATGCCCAGATAATCGTTTGAACACCAAACAGTTACTTCGCGGGTTTCCCCATTTTCATCATAACGGGTAGCGCGCGGAAAATTGCCAGCCTTGCGTTCAAGGTCAGCAAAGATACGGTAACGCCCCTCTTCTTTGAGATCGTTCAGACGGGATTCGAAGAAAGATTGAAAATTCACAACTACATTCCAATTTATTTTTGGCGTTCTTAGCAATTTAAAAGACTATTTGGCGACTCTTTTATAGAAGTCCACCAGCCTTTTCGTCGCACTTTTGATAACAAAGTCTTGAGGTCTATGCCTTGATCTTAGTCAAACCTTGGGCGACCCGTGGCACTCATGAAAACAACAGCTTCCACAAAATGTCTGGTGCCGTTTATTTCAGGCGCATGAACTGAAAGGTCTGTTTCAAAAACAGGGGATTGTGCACCAGCCTCTTGAGCCAGTACTGCCAACTCCTTTTTCAGGTCAGATTGCACTTTTTCAATCGCAGCCTTTTCATCAGCCATATGTTCAAGAACCTCACCAGACATGAACTGAAATGAACTACCACCATCTTCGCTGGTAATGGTAACCGTCTTGTGTACGCGGACCTCTCCTGCAACAGCACCAATTGCATTGGCTACATCAGCATGCTCAGGCACATGGCATTCGCTGGACAGACGCTTCCCGATATCTGGATAATAAACATTGGCAGAGGCGCCAAGCCCTACAAGCACACGATCCAGTGAGATTGAAAGATTGATAAACCCGTCTTGTTTTTCAAGTCCTCTTTCAATCAAATCAAATGCACCTGCACCCAATGTAATTCCATCTTCATCCATACAGGTTTTCAAAATCACATCAGCACTTTGGCTGGTTAACTGGCGCTTGATGTTGAAGCAAAACTCTTCAGCAGATGTTGCTACCGCCTGTGCAAAGCGATCCCTGACACGGCACAAAATATCAGCGCCCAGCCTGGCTGCGCTTGCATTCCAGTTATTCTGAATGTTCAAGACATGCATTGCGTCTGATGGTGTAAAACCTGAAACCTGTGCCAGCCCCCTGGAAACCAGTTTTTCAAGCGTCCCACTTTCTGAAGCTCCCTTTAAAAGCTGATCAAGTGGCTGAGGTTTGTCGGTCAGTTTTTCAAACAGCTTTAGCTCTGTTGCCTTAAGCTGCCCTGCCCTTTGTTTGGCTCCGGCTACAAGATAAGCAAACCTGGCACACATGTGATTGGGATATTCCATCTGCTCCTGTCGCCTAAGTGCTTCAATAACTATTGCTTCGTAATCCATTGCCAGCAAGCTGAGAGGGATTTGCCTTCTTGGCCCAAGCCTTACTTTTGTTTTTGTTGTGTCATCTATTTCCACAACGGAATCCCCACCCAGACCGAATGTGTGCATGGCTACGGCCTCGACCATGGTCGTGTAGCCACCAACGCTTGCGCCATTTGGCTCAATTCGGGGCCAGCCTTTCTCAAGGATAGCTACATCGGTAGTGGTTCCCCCTATATCTGAAACAATTGCATCCTTGGTACCCAGCAAGAACTTTGCACCGACAAGACTTGCTGCCGGGCCGGAAAGTATGGTCTCAATCGGCTTTTTCAGGGCAAATTCTGCATCTACAAGAGCACCATCTCCGCGCACAACCATCAGGGGTGAAGTGATACCTGTTTTCTCAAGATGTGATCTGCATGCCAGTATCAGATCCTGTATCACAGGGATCAGTCGTGCATTAAGAACCGTGGTCAGCGCACGTTTAGGTCCGCCGAGTTTGGAAGAGAGTTCATGACTGCAGGTAACTGCCATGCCTGTTTTCTCGCGCAAGACATCCCGTACTTTCAACTCATGCGAAGGGTTTCTGACAGCGAAATAGCCAGCGACTGCAAAGCCCGAAATAGTGCTCTTGTGACTTGAAATGAAATCCTCAAGCAAGGACATATCCAGTTTACGCTCATTGCCGCTCACGTCATGTCCGCCAGGAATGAAGATGACAGGGTCACCAGCAAGTGCTTCTGCAAGTCCGGCTTTCTCCATGTCCTTTTCATCAAAGCCTATCATGATGAGCGCAATGCTACCGCCCTTGCCTTCAACAAGTGCATTGGTTGCAAGGGTAGTCGAGATCGAGGTAAGCGCTATGTCAGTTGTGGCACCTTGATATTCTTTCAGTACCGCATCCACAGCACCTGAAATACCAATCGCCAAATCATGTTTCGTGGTCAGGGATTTCGCCTTGGCCATCACCCCCTTTTCATCACTGAATAGTACAGCATCCGTATAGGTGCCACCTGTATCAATGCCCAATAAAACCTGATTTTCAGCCATCTGAATTACTCATGATTGATAATGCAGCATCTTTTTCATCATCAAGCATTTTAGCCAAGGCCTGAAAGCGACAACACACTGTCTTGCATCAGGCGATTATCCACTATTGCGAAGCCCGGCAGAAATACCGTTGATTGTCAGTTGCAAGCCGCGCAGAATTTTTTCGTCCTGCTCGTCTTCCTTCTGCGCCCGGTACTTTCTCATCAATTCAACCTGGAGATGATTAATCGGATCAAGATAAGGGAAACGGTTTTGTATCGAGCGGTCTAGCAATGGGTTATCTTGCAGAAGCTTGGTCTGG
>CALDZZ010000194.1 GCA_937944075.1 uncultured Rhizobiaceae group bacterium | reverse complement strand
ATTGATTTTCAGCAAAGCTGAAAACTGCTTTTGCCCTCGACTTGGGTCTCAGGCGTTCGCAAGCTTCAATCAATTCTTAATTGATTGATTTTCAGCAAAGCTGAAAACTGCTTGCTCACTCCCACTCAATCGTGCCTGGCGGCTTTGAAGTTACATCATAAACCACACGGTTGATACCGCGCACTTCGTTGATGATGCGGGTTGCTGCTTTTCCAAGAAATTTCATCTCGTAGGGATAGAAATCTGCGGTCATTCCATCGACAGATGTCACCGCTCTCAACGCACAGACGAATTCATAGGTACGGCCATCGCCCATGACGCCAACTGTTTGTACGGGCAGCAAGACGGCAAACGCCTGCCAGATTTCATCGTAAAGACCCGCGTTTCTGATTTCATCGAGATAAATTGCATCGGCCTTGCGCAGGATTTCAAGCTTGTCGCGCGTAATCCCACCCGGGCATCTGATTGCAAGGCCAGGCCCAGGGAACGGATGACGACCGACAAATTTGTCCGGCAAGCCCAACTCACGACCCAGCACGCGGACTTCATCCTTGAAGAGTTCACGCAAGGGCTCCACCAATTGCATGTTCATGCGCTCAGGTAGTCCGCCAACATTATGGTGACTCTTGATTGTGACAGATGGTCCTCCGGTAAAGGAAACACTCTCAATTACATCGGGATAAAGCGTTCCTTGAGCAAGAAAGTCTGCACCGCCCAGCTTTTCTGCTTCTTCCTCAAAAACATCAATGAAGAGTTTGCCAATGGTCTTGCGCTTGGTTTCCGGATCAGCCTCGCCTTCAAGCGCGTCGACGAACATGTCGGAGGCATCCACATGCACCAATGGAATATTGTAATGCTCCTTGAACATGGAGACAACTTCTTCTGCCTCGTTCATGCGCATCAGGCCATGGTCAACCAGAATACAAGTCAGTTGATCACCAATCGCCTCATGAATGAGAAGAGCCGCAACAGAAGAATCCACCCCCCCGGAAAGCCCGCATATTACTTTTTTGTCGCCCACCTGCTCACGGATGGCCTCTATCGCCTTGTCCTTGTAGGCAGACATGGACCAATCGCTTTCAATTCCGGCAATGCGGTGAACAAAATTCTCAAGAATTTTGGCACCATCCGGCGTATGCACCACTTCCGGGTGAAACTGGGTTGTATAATATTGTCTGGCTTCATCAACCGTGATTGCACACGGTGCATTTGGAGACGTTGCGATAACCTCAAACCCCTCCGGCAATTGTGTTACCCTGTCGCCGTGAGACATCCATACAGGATATTTCTCACCCTCTTTCCAAACACCTTCAAACAGCGGGCTGGATTTGTGAATTTCAATGTCGGCAGCGCCAAACTCACGGTGATGACCGGCTTCGACACTTCCGCCCAGTTGTTGGCAAAGGGTTTGCTGGCCATAGCAAATTCCCATAATGGGTAAACCGCTGTCCAATACCTCTTTAGGTGCGCGTGGTGAACCTTCATCGGGAACAGATGCCGGCCCGCCTGAGAGTATGACCGCCTTTGGGTTCAAATCGGCAAATGCCTTCGCGGCAGTATTGAACGGGTGAATTTCACAATAGACACCGGCTTCTCGAACACGCCTTGCAATCAACTGAGTTACCTGCGAACCGAAATCTATAATCAGGAGTGAATTTGTAGGTTTTGTCATATCAAGGATTTAGAATAAGTCTTTCATAGTGGCAATGCACATTTGGAGTTACGCACGATTTGCGCTTACTGCTTTTTCTCCATAACGCAAAAGAAAAAACCATCGGTTTGTGTGGAGGCTGGTGTCAGGGTGATTGTTTTCATGTCAGACGACCATGGGGCCGGTTTGTCAAAACCAAACAAATCCTGCCAAACCTCTCCAGCAGATACAATTTCAAACTCGGGAGCCTCCTGAGTGAATGCATAAACCTGGTTTTCATTTTCTTCCGGAAAGATTGAACAGGTAATGTAAATCAAATGCCCCCCAACCTTTACATAGGCTGCAGCTTCTCTCAAAACTTCTTCCTGTTGTTCAACACGGGTTTCCAGGTTCTTTTCATCAAAACGCCATTTGGCATCAGGCCTTCTGCGCCATGTGCCCGAGCCTGTGCAGGGCGCATCAATCACAACCTTGTCCATTTTGCCGACAAGCGATGACATGTCGGAATTTGGTGCATGCACCTGAACGTTTCTAGTGCCTGCACGTTTCAATCGCTCATGGATGGGAGCAAGACGGGACTTGTCACTGTCATAGGCATGGATTTGCCCCTTGTTTTCCATTGAGGCTGCAAGAGAAAGAGTTTTGCCACCGCCACCAGCACAATAATCCATGACGCTTTCACCTGGTCGAGCAAAAATCAGGTCGCCAACTATCTGGCTGCCTTCATCCTGAATTTCAAACCTGCCTTTTTGGAAACCCTCTTCAGCTTGTACATTGGGCTGGCGGGCAAACGGTTTATTGGCTTCAATGCGAATGCCATTGCGGGCTATCCGCGTGGGTCTGGCTTCCTTGCGTCCAAGCTGTTTCAACACCTTGTCGCGTGTTGATTTCAAGGTGTTTACACGGATATCAAGAGGAGGACGCTCTCCAAAAGCCTTGGCTTCTTGCACCCATTCATCATCAAAATTGGCTTCAAAACTGGGAATGCACCAAGCGGGAATATCTGCCTGAATGTGCAAGTCTGCATCGTTTAACGTACGTGACGCCATTGTCTTGAATTCATCTGCTGAAGGAAGCTCTGGCGCAAACTTGTCGCCATCAAGGCTTTCGCGCAGTTCCTCTTCATTCATCTTCCAGCCATTCACAAGCAAGGAGAACACCAACATCCGGTTCTCATTACTGTTTGCCAAAAACTGAAGAGAAGAACGCCTTCGCAAGCAATCATATACAAGATTACCAATGGCAGCCCGATCACCCGACCCGGCAAAACGGTGCGCCAAACCCCAATCGCGCAATGCATCACCTGCCGGTCGCTTGCGCGTGTCGATATCGTCGAGAACCTCAATGGCTGCTTGCAGCCTTCCACCCAATCGCATCAGAGTACCCATCTGTCATAAAAAAACATCAACCACATAATGGCGAGTGCCGTGAAGTTGATTGTGAAAACCATTCCCCTTAGACGAACATTATCCGCGGAAACCTGCACAACCGTATGCAGGATACGCCCAGTCAAGAAGACAAAGCCAAGGATTACATACGCACTGTTGACCGAAGATGTAGCATAAAGCAATGCAACCAAAACATAAAATAACAGGGGCACTTCAAACTGATTGTTGAGATTGTTTGCCCAGCGTCTGGATGCTTCTGGTTCATTACCTTTATGGGCCAAATCGTTGATTTGAAAATCCTGCAATTTGCTTGCCTGCATGCGCTTTATGGAGACCATGACAAACAGAAAGAAGACCAAAGCCAGATGTCCAAAGACAGGTACCAAAATGATGTCAGGAAATGAAAACATCTTGCCTATATGATTATGAGTGTGGAGATCAATAATTCAGCCATCAGCAGGAGAAAAACTCGCATTGAATTAATAAACATTGCTCGACGCTTCATGACCTGGTTTTCACCGACCATTTCCCTTGCATGAACAATTCTTGCCAATACAAACAAAAAGGCGAGCATGACAGTTATCCAGCTTGAAACACCAATCGCCATACCGGTGATAACGACAGCATAAAACAGAACCGGCAATTCAAACTGGTTTGCCAATGCACGTGTGAATATTGCCGCTTGTTCAGGTTCATTGCCAACGACCTTGTAATCATCGCGCGTAATCAGACCTTCCTTTACCGCTGCAAAGCGGGATTTTGCCATTTTGGTGTAGAGCCATACCGTCAACAGCATTTGTACAATCAGTATGATAACCAGCAGTTTGGTTATCCAGGCTGATTGAAAACTCCAAAGAAAATCCATTTCCATCCGATTTTCCCTTATGTTGTTCTGTGATAATTGGGGCTCTCGCGCGTGATCGTTACGTCATGTGCATGGCTTTCACGCAGACCCGCGTTGGAAATCCGAACGAAGGTTGCCTTCTTCTGATAATCCTTGATGTTCTCACCACCAACATACCCCATCGCAGCTTTCAAACCGCCAGCTAGTTGGTGAATAACCGCACCGACGGGTCCTTTATAAGGCACCTGACCCTCAACACCTTCAGGTACAAGTTTCAAACTGTCTGTTACTTCCGCCTGAAAATAACGATCGGCAGAGCCACGCGCCATCGCGCCAACAGACCCCATGCCACGGTAAGACTTATAGGAACGGCCTTGGTGAAGATACACTTCGCCAGGGCTTTCTTCTGTTCCAGCCAGCAGCGACCCGACCATGACCACGGATGCGCCTGCAGCAATCGCCTTTGCGATGTCGCCAGAATATTTTATGCCACCATCTGCGATGACCGGGATATTGGCCTTTTGCGCAGCTTCGACCGCGGACATAATGGCTGAGAGTTGGGGAACGCCCACACCTGCCACAATGCGTGTCGTGCAGATTGAACCAGGACCAATACCAACTTTTACCGCATCAGCACCAGCATCAATAAGAGCCTTTGTGCCATCTGCTGTTGCCACATTACCAGCCAAAATCTTGACCGAATTGGAAAGCTTTTTAATATGGGAAACCGCATCCAGGACCTTTTGGCTGTGACCATGTGCTGTGTCCACTACAAGCAGATCAACGCCCGCATCCATTAAACGCTCGGCACGTTCTATACCATCATCGCCAACAGTAGTGGCAGCCGCTGCACGCAGCCTGCCCTGATCATCTTTTGCAGCGTTTGGATTGAGTTTGGATTTTTCAATATCCTTGACGGTAATGAGGCCCACACATTGATAATCAGCGTCCACAACCAACAGTTTTTCAATACGGTGCTGGTGCAAAAGTCGCTTGGCTTCTTGTGGGTCAACACCTTCACTTACCGTGACAAGGTTTTCATGCGTCATTAATTCGTAGACTTTTTGATCCGGGTTGGAGGCAAATCGCACATCGCGGTTTGTCAAAATACCAACCAGCTTGCCCGTTACATGTCCACCGCTTCCTGCGTCTTCAACCACAGGAACACCGGAGATATTGTTGGCCTTCATGATTGCCTTGGCTTCGGCCAGCGTTGCATCGGGGCCGATGGTCAGAGGATTGACGACCATGCCGGATTCAAACTTTTTGACCTGACGCACTTCTTCTGCCTGCAAGGCTGGCTCAAGGTTACGGTGAATGACGCCCATGCCGCCTGCCTGCGCCATCGCAATTGCAAGGCGGGACTCGGTCACTGTATCCATTGCGGCTGACAAAATCGGCATGTTCAAGCCAATTCCCTCTGCCACCCGCGATGAAATATCCACCTGACCCGGCATGACATTTGATAGACCCGGTTGTAGCAACACATCATCAAATGTGAGTGCCATTTCTCCAGAAGCTGAAGTAACTATTTTCGACATGATTTTCTTGGCTGACGCCAATCCCAATTCTAGACTTGTGGATAGAATTATCCGTTACCCGTCCGTTAAAAAAACATATGGATTGACGATTGTGCTTACCATGCAGTTTGGCGCTTGCAAAGGGTTATTTTAGTCCTGCAGGATTTTAAACACACGTAATCTGCTACCCTTTGGTGAAACTTCTTTCAGCCAGGCTGGAACCGTGTTGTTTTTCAATTCATCCGTTACGGAGCCACGCTCGTAGTCACGTTCAAGGCTGGCATTTTTTCCCGTACAAAAGGCAAGATGCGTAAGCTGATATCTTTCTGCGACTGCCAGAGCATTTTTCTGATCTCTTCCCATGAAATCAAGCGTATCCAAAATGGCTCTTTCATTTCGGTGATAGGGACCTGCGATTATGTTGTGATGGGTATGAAACATCAGGGCAGTGCTGGTCGTCAGGTCTGATACAAGATTTGTTTTTGGCAAAGCCTGAAGAAACGTGAAATCAAACTCGGCCAAACAATGATCCGGCTCCCTTCTGGTGATGTTCGAAACGTTTGATGTTGATGTTTGGGCTGAGACAGCGATTGGTGCTTGAGGCTCTGGCGGGAAGAATAGTGCACCTGCAACATACCAGAAAATGGAAATCTGAAACATCACAATACCGGACTGGAACGTATAACAGAAAAGCCTTTCGTTTTCATATTTCCGTTTCAGGTACTCCCAGCACATGACCGTGAAAATCGTACAAAACGGAACCACCAGAAAAGCAGCTGTCCTGACTACTCGCACCTGCCAAACCATACCCAAAACACAAGCAAGCAAAATCAGATAAAGACTGAAAATTTTCATGGTTCTGTATTTGCGATTAGCCAGAACCGCCAAACCGATGAGCAAAACGAAAACATAATAGCCAACCGTTGCCAGCCAATGAAACGGGAAATCATCAAGTACAATTGCAAGCGACTTGGCCTCGCTGACATAGTCCAGCCAACGAAGCCTGGCTTCTTCACTCATGTTTGAAAATGGATCGCCCCAGAATTCCGGGAACACATATGCAAGACAACCGAGAATGGCAATCGCGAACAATCCACCTGTCAGACCCCGGGCAACCAGTGTTTTGAAACTACCTTCAAACACAAGTTTTGATGATAGTGAGCCAAGAAGAAAAAACGCTATACCAATCAAAATGAAAGCGACAAGAAAGAATAGGGAGTTGGCATCATAGGCGACTTTAAAATAATCCTCAGGGGCATAATTCAGCACATAAAGAACCAGACTGGAAATAATCAGCGAAAGACCAACACGCCTGATGCCCTTTCCCTCATGGTCTGAACCAATTGCCCATTCGATTGCGACGATTGCAAAAACAAGCAGGATTACCACAAGCGTCTCCGCCCCAACAGACATGGAGAAGGCTGCCGCAAGCCCTGTGAGATAATCGCCCCATTTGCGGTCCCGGTTTACCAGTCCCAAAATCATTAATCCGAAGAACAGGATTTGAATGTTGTGATGATCCACTCTTCCAACAGAAAACTGGTTAATTGAAGAGATCGTCAAAACGCCAAAAAGCGCGGGAAGCCATCTTGCATAAGAAACCAGCAATCGGTCGCAGATGAACGTCCAGACCGCTATGGTGCACAACATCAACAAAAGTGGCCACACGATAGCTGCCAGATAAGTTGCCTGTTTGAAATTCAAAAAGAAATCAAACAGGTAAATCAGTGCTGCAATCGGAACATCCACAAGTCTTGACCAGTGAATATCACCACCAGTCGGTGGCACCATTTGATATGCCGTCAGGTCGAACCAGCCTTGCCCGCTCATGAACGCATGAACCTGAGACATGCGCAGGAAATCATCAGGGCCAACCAGTTCGCCATTTTGCATGACGAATGAGAACCCTGACCAATTCCACAGACACAAATATACCAGACAGACCAGCAGAATGATTGGAAGCCTGTTCAGGAGTGAATATGACGAGGGTCGTTGTGTCATCTATCGAACCACTCTTAAAACCATAAGCTGCGCATCCGGGCTTGAAACCCATTCCAGCCATTCAGGCAGTTTGTTTTGTTCAACCAATCTGGCAACCGAACGGTTGTTGGATGCCGCCGTTTGCAAGCCATCAGTTCTGCATATGGCAATGTAATCAGCTTTTCTGGACTTTGCTATTTGCAGGCTTTCATCCGCACTGCCTTCAAAGAATGAAATGACATTCAGGATGCTTTCACCGTTTCTATGATAGGAACTGCCTTCAATGGTGTGATTTGTATGAACCAGAATTGATGTAGCCGTATTTAAATCAGCAATCACATGCCCTTGCGCTTCAGCTTTCAATTCCCTTTGTCCAGGTTCACTTGTGCAAGCAAAAGATGCGTTCTCAGCTTGTGTAGCTGTTTCTTCTGATTGTGTCTGGACTTCAGCAATCAATTTTTGATTCGTCGCCTCAGGCTTGATAATAACCCCGACCGCAAACCAAAATGCTGATGTCAAAAGAATGCAGATCACAGCCTGAATGCCAGAAGAGACATATTGACCAAATGCGTTACGCCCATTCAGCCACTGCCAGCTGAGACCCATGAAAATCACACAGAAAGGAATGACAGCATAAAGGCCGGTACGCAAAATTCTGGTTTGGTAGAAAGCACCCAATATTGCAGTTAAAACAATAAATCCGATTATCATCAATGCTGGTCTGGACTTTGCCTGTCTGAAAAGGACAGCCCCCATGACGCATAGCATGATGAACAGATAAACCGTTTGCGGCACCCAGGCTGCCGGATCAAGTTTCAGTCTTTCCAGCAAGCCCTTTGCCTCAACGACCTGATCCAGCCAACGGCTTTGCAATTCAGGTGAAATGACGCCCAGGGGGCCATCCAGACAAGCGGGGAAAAGCGATAGCAATACCAGAATTGAGGTTATTCCAAGTGACCCGCTGACAAGCATTCGTTTCAGCCAGACAAATTTTGTCGACAGGGACCTGAAATCTGACAGGCATGAAAGCGCAATGAATGTAGCAGACAGCAAGATCAGCGCAGTCAGGTAAACAAGGGAAAAAGCATCACAGGCCTGATTGTTGAACCAGATTTCCATCGGAAAACTGCTGACATAAAAAAACAGGGCTGAAACACTTGTGCCAATTGCAATCTGCAACAAACGCTGGCGGGACGCCTCTGCCTGAAAACACCATTCAAGAACAAAAAACACCATTAAGGCGAGGATGATCAAAAGCAGGTCCAGACCAATCACGACCGAGAAACTTGTCAGAACCCCAATCACATAATTTGAAATCCTGCCAAGCCCTCCAACCAGGCCAAGCATCATGAGGGCCAGAATTAAAATCTGGATATTGTGGTGGTCAATTCTGCCTGGTCTGAATTCAGCAAGTGTGGTCATGGACATGACAAAAAACAGCAAAACCAGCAACCTCTGTCCCTTGCCGGCCAATCGGTCACAAAGTGCTATCATCGTGGCTAGCGTTGCCATGAAAAGGCTTAGCGGCCAGGCAATTGCAGCAAGGCGGCCTGCTGTTTTGAAATCCGTGAAAAGATCAAAAAAGGATATCAGGATGCCTATGGGTGCATCTGCAAAACGGCTCCAGTGAATATCGCCTCCCACAGGTGGTAACATGCGATATGCCGTCAGATCAAACCAACTCTGACCAAGCAGCCAATTGTTGGTTTGGCTTAACCTCAGAAAATCATCAGGCCCCGGCAAAACGCCTTGCGAATAGACCAAGCCAATTGTTTTCCAGTTCCACACAAGATAGAACAGAAATGCCCAAATCAGCACTTTGGACCAGGAATATTCATGCTTTTCAGTTGCAACCGAATTCATTCGCTCATCCGAATCATTATGCTTAAATTTGTACAAGATATAATCAGCAATGATTAATGCTATTTTTACCTCACGCTAATATTGTCTCTCCAAACATTTTCATAGGATATCTTTCGGTGACGAACTACTCAGATGTAGCTGTAATTATTCCTTGCATGAACGAGGAAATAGCAATCGCCAAGGTTGTAAAGGATTTCAAGGCGGCCTTGCCTGGCTGCGTCGTCCATGTCTATGACAATAACTCAACTGACAAGACTGCCGAAGTTGCGGAAAAAGCCGGAGCCATAATCGGGTTTGAGCCACGCCCTGGAAAAGGCAATGTGGTGCGTCGGATGTTCTCGGAAATTGATTCCGAAATTTACCTGATGATTGACGGTGACGACACCTATGATCCAGAAGCTGCGCCAGAAATCGTTGAGGCTGTTCGCAACAGAATGGATATGGTGGTTGGTGTTCGTTCAGGTGCGCTTGAAAAGCACCAGCGCTCTGGCCACGCCTTTGGCAACAGCATGTTCAATGTCTTGTACAATGCCTCGCTTGGACAGGATTTTTCAGATATTTTTTCCGGTTACCGCGGCTTCAGCAAACGCTTTGTAAAAAGCTTCCCTGCCCTGTCTCAAGGCTTTGAGATTGAAACCGAGCTTTCTGCCCATGCTTCGCAATTGCGCTTGCCTGTGAAGGAAATCCCGACTCGATATTCAACACGGGCAGAGGGTTCTGAAAGCAAGTTGTCCACTTTCAAGGATGGCGCACGCATACTCAAGACAATCATTGTGTTGATGAAGGAATACAAACCACTCTATTTCTTTTCGTTCATCGGGCTAATCGGAATTCTGATTGCCGTGATGGTGTTTATTCCGGTCTTTCTTGACTATCTTGAAAATCCGGAAGTTTCGCTCATACCAACGGCCGTTCTTTCAACGGGCATCGTGCTGATTGCCATGTTGTCCTTTACGGCTGGCGTTATACTCGACTCAATCAGACGTTTCCGAGCTGAAGTAAAACGCATGTTCTACAATATTACCTAAAGAGGATCAGACTATCATGAAAACCGAACCGGATTACGGCGCATATCTTACACAGTTTGAGGAAAACTACGAGAAGCTGAATTATTCTGGCAACCTTTCTTCAAAGGTTTTGTCGCATTCACATGTTGTTCTGGAAAACGCCTTTAATGAAAATGATCATTTTTCCGAGGTTCTGGAAATCGGCGCAGGCTCCGGTCAGCATCCGCTTACAGTCAAGCACAGCTTTGACAAATATCTGATTACAGATGGCAATGACCGCATGCTGGATCAGGCGCGAGATCGTTTCAAGGGGGATGACCGTTATGATTATCAGGTTGAGGATGCCCGGAAGCTTTCGTTTGAAGACCATTCGTTTGATCGTGTGATTGCCACACATGTTCTGGAGCACTTGATCAACCCTCATGAAATTCTTCGCGAGTGGACTCGTGTCATCAAGCCAGGCGGCACCTTGTCACTCGTACTACCTTGTGACCCCGGATTTGCATGGCGATTTGGCAGAATGATCGGTGTTCGCAAACGCGCAGAAAGTGCCGGTCTTGAGTATGATTACTGGATGGCGCGTGAGCATGTAAATTCGATATTCAACCTGAATACGTTCATCAATTACTATTACAAGAATGTTGAGGCAACCTGGTGGCCACTTCGTGTGCCATTGCCAGACCTCAACCTTATTTATGCAGCCAATATCAAGATTGATGGCTAATGAATTATTTTATCATCCTGTGTGTTGTGAGTGTTCTGGCAGTTGGACAAGTGATGTTCAAGATTGTCAGCACACGCATCGGCGACAAGGGCTTTTCAGCCCTTGCAACTGATTATACAGCACTGGGTATTTTTGCAGGGTCTCTTGCCATATACGGCATTGCGACCATTGCCTGGATTTTGGCAATTCGGCAGGTGCCACTTTCCACAGCTTACCTGTTTATGTCGCTTGCCTTTATCATGGTGCCGGTCATGTCCCACTATGTGTTGGGAGAGCCTCTCAACATTCGCATCGCCATAGGCGGCGCCTTTATCATTGGCGGCATTTTAATCGCAGCATCCAGCCCCGCTTGAGAGAAGGGGCTTGGATCTGTTTGTCCTAAAGGCCAAGCCCGCCAATACAAATGTATTTTTCTTCCAGATAATCTTCAATGCCCTGATGGCCACCTTCCTTGCCAACGCCTGATTCCTTATAACCACCAAACGGCGCTTCAACGGCAGTAATAACCCCTTCATTCACGCCCACTAAACCATATTCAAGGCCTTCCATCACGCGGTAAGTACGTCCGAGGTCTTTTGTATAGAAGTAACAGGCAAGACCGAACTCGGTGTCATTTGCCATGGCAACGGCTTCTTCTTCCGTTTCAAACTTGTAAACCGGTGCCACGGGACCAAAGATTTCTTCCTTGGAAAACATCATGTCCTGTGTCGCGTTTGTAATGACCGTTGGCTCAAAGAAACCATGGCCCAGATCGTGGGCATTTCCGCCGGTTGTTATAACGCCACCTTTTTCAACGGCATCTTTGACAAACTCCTTTGTCTTTGAAACCGCAGCATCATTGATAAGCGGGCCTTGCAAAACATTGTCTTCGTTGGATTGGCCGACCTTCATTGCTGCCGTTGCAGCGGTGAATTTTTCAACAAACTTGTCATGAATGCCTGACTGGACATAAATCCGGTTGGTGCAAACGCAAGTTTGACCTGAATTGCGGAACTTGGATGCAATTGCGCCTTCCACTGCGCTATCAACATCTGCATCATCAAAGACGATAAAAGGTGCGTTGCCGCCCATTTCCATCGATATCTTTTTGACGGTGGATACAGACTGGGACATCAGAATTTTGCCAACTCTTGTTGAGCCTGTGAATGTGATCTTGCGAACCATTGGGTGGCTTGTTAACACCTCACCGATAGCGACAGGGTCGCCCGTCAGAATGTTGACAACGCCTGCCGGAATGCCTGCCTCTTCACATAATTTGCCCCACGCCAGACCGGAGTAAGGTGTTGCTTCTGCCGGTTTACAGACAATCGTACACCCTGCTGCCAATGCCGGTGCAATCTTGCGGGCAAGCATCGAGGAAGGGAAGTTCCACGGTGTTATCGCCCCCACAACGCCAACCGGTTCCTTGGTGACCATCATGCGTCTGTCAGCCCAGGGTGAAGGAACGGTTTCGCCATAAACACGCCTTGCCTCTTCTGCAAACCACATCACGTAGTTTGCAGAAAATCCAACTTCCCCACGGGCTTCAAAAATGGGCTTGCCTTGCTCGGCAGCCAGCAATTGAGCCAATGCTTCCTGATTTTCAAGAATCAAATCATGCAGCCTTCGCAACATGGTGACCCGTTCCATAACGGAGATCTTGCGGAATGTTTCAAACGCCTTGTGAGCTGCCTCGATGGCTCGAACAGTCTCTTTGGCGCCTGACATAGGAACTGTACCGATCACTTCGCCTGTTGCCGGATTTTCTACATTGAATGTCTCACCGCTATCAGCAGCAACCCATTCACCGTTTATGTAGTTCGATTCCAATTTAAATTCTTTTGCTACTTCCAGCATGACTTTCTCCGAGATACTTACCAGGCGTTATACCGCCGTTATATGATGCGCACTTTTAGGCAATTGGCGCACCAAGGCAAGGAAATATCTTGTTACACTACAATAAGTTTCAGGCTGGACGCTTGCACATCAAGGTTTTCAGATGATTTACAAATCCGGGTCAGTGCTTCATTAAAATTTTAATGATCTGGATTTTCCGATCTTAACCTGTCTTTGGCATACTGTTTTATCTAAAACACAAGACGGGTTACTTCCATGGGAACTGATTTAAAAAAACAGAACGTTTCAGCTGACTACGATGTTGCCATCGTTGGCGGTGGCATTGCAGGTTCTTGTGCTGCGGCAATCTTGAAAAATACCAACATCAAGAGTGTGCTGATTGACCCAAATGAAAACATGCCGGTAGACTTCAGGTGCGAGAAGTTTGACCACAAGCAAATGGCAATTGTTGAACGTCTTGGCATTTCAGAAAAAATTTACAAGGCAACGACCCCTATTGAAAACATCTGGATTGCCCGTAATGGCAAGCTCGTCAATAAAATGGTTTATCCTCATTACGGTTTTTCATATGAACGTGTGATCAATGCAGTTCGTGATTATCTCGACAAGCCAAGGGACATGATTCTTGGCAAGGTAAAATCTGTAGAGCAGTACGAGGGTTTTCAAAAACTTGTATTGGCAGATGGCAGGGAAGTCTCTGCCAGACTTGTAATACTTTCAAACGGACTTAACCCCGGCATTCGCAAACAGCTGGGTGTTACACAAACCATGCTGAGCAAAAACCATGAGATGGCAATCGGGTTTGATGTAGAGCCTGAAACCGAAGGACAGTTTGAGTTTGATTCCTTCACCTACTGGCCTGAGAAGGCTTCAGACAAGATGGCATATTTTACCATTTTCAAAAGCGCGGATGTGTTTCGGGTTAACATGTTTGGGTATTGGCAAAAAAACGATCCGGTTTTGCAGGAATTGATACAAGACCCCGTGCAATGCCTTGCTAAACTGATGCCGAGCCTTGAGGGAATGGTTGGAAGATTCAAACCTGTTTCGCGTGTGCACATTCGACCTGTTGATCTTTATCAAAATCATCCATCACAATGTGAAGGCATTGTTTTTGTAGGAGATGCCTATGCCACTTCCTGCCCTGGTGCAGGTACCGGGACAACAAAAGCCATGAATGATGTCGATATCCTGTGCAATCGGTATATCCCTGAATGGCTCGGGAGCGGCAAATTTGGGCAATCGGAAATAGAGACGTTTTATCAGGATCTGGAAAAAATCCAAAGTGATGAAGTCAGCCTGAATGAAGCCTATTTTCTGCGCTC
This sequence comes from uncultured Rhizobiaceae group bacterium, assembly GCA_937944075.1. Taxonomy (GTDB): domain Bacteria; phylum Pseudomonadota; class Alphaproteobacteria; order Rhizobiales; family Rhizobiaceae; genus JAALLB01. The sequence goes on along the minus strand of CALDZZ010000194.1, from coordinate 14,722 downwards.
CATAACCCTGGACAAAAGCATTGTATGGGGCGCTCGCAGGTGGATGCGCTTCTTTTACCATCTTGGCAAAAGCAAGATTGCCAACATGCCGATACTGGGTAATCCTGAAAAGGGAAGAGCGGCCTGACGTCTGGCCTTAAGCCTGATAAACGCTATCAAAATCCCTGAAGCCTTTAACCTCTATCGGATTGCCTGAGGGATCTGTGAAAAACATGGTGGATTGCTCACCCGGCTCACCTTCAAAGCGGGTTTGGGGCGGCAGAATAAATTCCATACCCGAGGCGACCAGCCTGTCAGCAAGTGTTTGCCAGTCATCTTGAGGCAGGATTATGCCCAAATGTGGCATTGGCACCATCTGATCACCAACCTTGCCTGTGTTTGCCGTTTCAAATGGCTTGCCCAAATGCAGGGAAATCTGATGTCCGAAAAAATCAAAGTCCACCCATGTGTCTGTGCTTCTGCCTTCCTGACATCCAAGCAAATCCCCATAAAAAGAACGCGACTTTTGCAAATCATTCACGTGATAAGCCAAATGAAAAAGCGATTTCATATCTGTTTTCTTTCTTGATAAACTGTATTCAACAAATAGTAATTTCAGGAAGTATTTTACATAGTATATAGCTAAAAATCCGGCTGTCATCAAAAGCTCTGCATGATTGTCGGATATGGTTTAAAATTCTTGCCGGGTCCATGGATGTTATGCCAATTTACATCGGGACCAATTACGCTATGCTGGGTGTGCTATGTTTAGGAAGAAAAACAAAAGAGATGAAATATCTGCGGGTATAAACCAGATCTATCCAAGATTGTGGCGTTACTGCCTGTCTCTTTCCAGCAACCCGGATCGTGCAAATGATCTGGCGCAGGCGACCTGTCTGAAGGCACTTGAAAAGGCCGAATTGTTTGAACTTGGTACGCACCAGGATCGCTGGATGTTTCGCATTGCGCAACGATTGTGGATCAATGAAATGCGCTCTGAAGCGGTGCGTCGCGGCGGCGGACTGGTTACAATTGATGAAGTTGAATTACCCGATACAAAAAATTCTGACCAGGAAACGAATTTATTTGCTCGTGAAGTGTTAATGAAAGTGATGGAGTTACCAGAAGCTCAAAGGGCTACTGTCATGCTCGTCTATGTCGAAGGGTTTAGCTACAAGGAAGCTTCTGAAATTCTGGAAATTCCTATCGGCACCATCATGAGCCGGTTAGCAACATCCAGGCAGAAACTTGCAGCCTACATTGAAGACATGAACCACAAGGTGGGGAAGTAAAATGGGTAACAGATTTTCAGACGAGGAATTAACCGCCTTTCTCGACGGTGAAAAGGCGCATACCCCTTTCCGTGAAATTGAAAAAGCGCTTGAGACCGACGAGGAGTTACAACGCCGCCTGCAAAGCCTCGATATCAACAAGAATGATATTGCCAAATCCATGGATATGCTTCTTGAAAACACACCTGAAGCACCGGCATTTGAAACACAAGCACCTGCGAATGAGAATTCCGGCTGGTTTAGAAATTCCATGATTGCAGCATGTGCTGCTTCTTTGATCATTTTCAGCGGCATCGTCGGTTACAGCATTCCTGACAGGCAGGTCGACAGCTGGCGTGAGTATGTTGCGGCTTACCACTACCTTTATATCACCAGCACCCTTTCTTCCGTAGAAAGCTCCACCGAGGTGGCAATTGCAGAACTGGAAACCGTTGGCGATGCGATCGGCAAGCAATTTCAACTGGAAAACCTCAAACAATTTGCCGGTCTGGAATACAAGCGCTCTCAGATTTTGGGATTTGAAGGCAAGCCGCTTGCCCAATTGACTTTCCTTTCAAAAATGGGAACGCCGATTGCATTGTGCATCATCCGCTCCGGCAGCAATGAACAGGAAGCCATTTCGGACACCACCATGGAAGGCATGGCTTCGGCTTCATGGGCCAGGGACGGCTATGAGTTTTTGATCATCGGCGGCAAGGATCAGGTCATGATTGAAGAAGCTGCAAAACATTTTGCAGCCCTGATCTAAACGCTTTAACTCTCAACCAGAATCGTCAATACTCCCGCCATGAACAACCATGGCTCCCAAACCGCACAGAACGATACCACCATGCCGTCCGTCATTCGGCTGGCTGAGACCGTTGTGAACCGGATTGCAGCTGGTGAGGTGATTGAACGCCCGGCAAGCGTCGTGAAAGAACTGGTCGAGAATGCGATTGATGCAGGCAGTACCCGTATTGATGTGGTGACCGCATCTGGCGGAAAAACCCTGATCAAGGTCAGTGATAACGGGCATGGCATGAACCCAGATAACCTGACATTGGCCGTTGAACGTCACTGTACTTCCAAGCTTGGTGATGACCTCATGGATATTCGCAGTCTTGGGTTTCGCGGCGAGGCCCTGCCATCCGTGGGATCCGTGTCGAGATTGTCCATTACTTCGCGCACGAAGCTGTCTGATAGCGCCTGGAAAATTACAGTCGTAGGAGGCAAGGTTTCAGGCCCCGCTCCCGCTGCTCTGAGCGGGGGAACTGTGGTTGAGGTTTCTGACCTCTTTTATGCCACGCCGGCACGTCTGAAATTCCTTAAATCAGACAGGGCAGAGACCAATGCAATTACCGATGTTTTCAAGCGCATGGCGCTTGCCTTTCCACACATAAGGTTTTCATTGTCCGGAGATGACCGCTCAACGATAGATTATCCTGCCACCTCGCAATTCGAGCGTATGGCGCAAGTATTGGGCAAGGAGTTCACAGAGAACGCCATGAAGATTGATGCAGGTCGCGAAGGAATTTCGCTTGAGGGCTTTGCAAGCGTCCCGACCTATCATCGCGGTAATGCCTTGGCACAATATTTCTTTATCAACGGCAGACCCGTCAGGGACAAGGCTTTGCTAGGCGCTGTTCGTGGTGCGTATATGGATGTATTGCCAAAGGGCAAACATCCGGTTCTGGCGCTCTTTGTTGATCTTGATCCCCACATGGTGGATGTGAATGTGCATCCAGCCAAGGCTGATGTTCGATTTAGGGACGCAGGGCTTGTTCGCGGTCTTCTAGTCGGGTCACTCAAACAGGCAATCAGTGCGCTTGAGGGTGAAGGTGGGCCATTGACCAGTCGGGCTGGAGCAAGCGATATGCTGGAGGCTTTCAGACAAGGGACTTCAATTCATAACGAACCAACCCCTTCGCACTCGGGCTTGTCAGGCTATCAGGAAAACATGGGGCCTGATTTCAGCCAAACGGCACAAGCGCGCGCTCCTGATCAACTCCTGGTTCAAAACCCGCCACCACACGGCAATCTTGCAGAAGAGCAGGCAGGGTTTGATATTACGAAAATACCAAGTGGTTATGTGGCTCAAATTGAAGAAAGTCCGAGCAATGCCGTTCAAACCAGTCACCCCCTTGGTACGGCACGCGCACAATTGCACAAAAACTACATTGTTTCACAAACCCAAAAAGGGCTGGTGATTGTCGACCAGCACGCAGCCCATGAACGCATTGTATATGAAAGCCTCAAAAAAGGCATGGCACAGGGCATTGCCTCTCAACTTTTGCTTGTGCCTGAAATCATTGACCTGCCTGAAGAGGACGTAAACCGGCTAATCAAATTTGCAGACAGTTTTGAAAAACTCGGTCTTGAAATTGAGGCCTTTGGCGCTGGCGCTGTTGCGGTTCGTGCAACCCCTGCCCTTTTGGGAGAGACCAACACCCAGCAACTCATGCGCGATCTGGCAGATGAAATTGCCGAGTGGGGTACTTCAGAAGAACTGGAAGCAAGGCTCCATCATGTCGCCGCAACAATGGCCTGTCACGGGTCAGTGCGATCCGGGCGTATTTTAAAACCGGATGAAATGAATGCATTGCTAAGACAGATGGAAGAAACCCCAAACTCTGGTCAGTGCAATCACGGACGCCCAACATTTATAGAACTTGAATTGAAAGACATTGAACGTCTGTTCGGTCGATAAACTGAAAATCTTCCCTTTTTTGCACTTTCTTTTAATCAGAAACATGAAAGCTGTCAGCCATGCTTGACACAAGCACTAGAGAGCGCCACTTTAGCCCTTGAGGGAATACACAGGTGAAAATATGAACCGTTTCGAAGGCCCAAGCGTTGCTGAGGCCAAGATTAAATATCTTGATGGTGATTTTCAGGTAATCACAGCAGGAACATTCGTTACGTGTGCCGTAACCGGAAAGGCAATTCCGCTGGATGATCTGAAATACTGGAGCGTCGACAAGCAAGAGGCCTACATCGATGTGGAAGCTTCAGTCAAAGCTTCAAGAACCTGATTGAAGCACAACTAGTGATTGCCGGTTGAGGCTCTTTTTCCGGAAGGAGGGCTTTTACGCTTTTCTTCTTCCTTGCGCGCACGTTCAGGCAATTTTGCCAATTCTCGGAAACACACGACAACCGATAAAACACCAAAAACGATACCGCCCAGACCCCAGCCAGCCAAGACACCCTCTGGCCCCCAGGCTTTGCCTATAAAGACAAACGGGATAACCCCAAGCGTTGCCCTGCCCCAGTTGAAAACGGTAGAATAGACGGCAAACCCCAAATTGTTAAAGGCGGCATTGGAAACAAACAGCGCACCATTGAAAATAAAACTGCCTGCAACAAAAAGACAGAAGAAGCGGATCAGTCTTGCTGCATCTTGCTCTGCGCTGAATACGTCTATGATGAAAGGGTAAGTTAGTGCCAGCAAAAGCCAGACTGCCAGACAATACAAAAGCCCAAACACGAGACTGTCCCACATTGTTTTCGTGACACGGTCAAAATTGTGTGCGCCATAATTTTGGCTCAGGATTGGACCAACCGCCCCTGAAAGCGAAAACACTGCTGCAAAAGCCAATGGCATCAAACGACCAACAATTGCCCAACCAGCGACGGCATCATCTCCAAACTCTGCGATTGAAGCAGTGACATAGGCATTACCCACTGGCGTCGCAATCTGGGTCAAAACAGCAGGAATGCCAATTAGCATGAATGGCTTTAGATTATTTTTGAAAGAGCTGAATTTAGGTGCGCCAATCAGGTTATGCACGCGTATGGCAAAATACAGACCAACAAAAAGCATGAACAGCCTGACAAAGATAATTGCAATGGCTGCACCATTGATGCCCAAATCAAGCCAGAATATGAATAGCGGATCGAGAACCAGTGCCGCACAACCCACAGAAAGCGTTACATACATCGCACGCTTTGCGTCTCCCCTTGCCCGCAAAAGGCCTGACAAGCACATGCCTAGCCCAAGCAGGGGAAAGGAGGGAATGGCAATTTGCATGAAGGTGAGAGAAATTTGCTTCGTCTCACCTTTTGCACCGAGCATATCCAGCAAGGCAGGCAGCACCGGAAAGATGAGCGCAACAACCACAATAGACAGTATCAACATGTATATCAGTGAAGAAGCCGCCCGCCTTTTTGCGGCAGCTTCATCCCCTGCTCCAATGGCCCTGGCTGTAATCGCAGTTGCCGCAATGGTGAAGCCGATGGATAAAGACACCGTAAAAAACATAATGGTTGAAGCATAACCAATTGCTGCGGCAAGTTCCTGCTGGCCCAAGAGGGAAATGTAAAACAGATTAACCACATCAACCAGAAATATGGAGACGAGACCAATTGCGCCTGTAGACGTCATGTTAACAACATGGCGCATTGTCGAGCCTTCGGTGAAGACTGCTTTTTGCTCACCATCAGGTAAATCGGAAACGGTTGGTTTGATCTCAGCCATGATTATGCGGCTGTACTTTCGCTTGCCTTGTTTTCCTGTTCCCGATCTTCCTGTTCAAGAACCTCACTTGAGCGCTCATCTAGTGCGGTTGCAGCTTGTTGGGGCACAATGAGAGGCTCTGGTTGAACAGCCGGTTTTTTGTGCATGATGTCCATTCCAGCATAGATGCCCTCACGGTATTGAACCTTGAGACGCTCGGCATCCAGTCGTCGCACTTCTTCAAGAATGTCGCTAACATCCTCTTTTGAACGCCCAAGACCACCCAGCATTTCTGCACCCAACAAAATCGCGGATTCAAAGGTTTCTCGAGTGTGAAACTTGACCGGCTTGTCCATCAATTCCAGCGTATGTGCACGATCATAGGCTCTGACATAAATCGGCTTGTCTGGAAACTCGTTGGAGATCAAGTCAACAATGCGATTGGTTATCTCTGGCGTATGGGTTGTGACACATACAAGCTTTGCATTCCTGATTCCGGCAGAAATCAGAACATCCTTGCGTGCACCATTGCCGAAATAAATCCTGAACCCGAACTTGGCAGCCTGTTTGATGACATTGGGGTTGTTGTCAATCACGGTGACGCCCGTACCGGAAGCAAGAAGCGCCTGAGCTGCAACCTGCCCCATTCTTGAAAATCCAATCATGAGCACTTCAGATTCAGCACCTTCAAAATCCTCTTCCGGCTCTTCATGTGTGCTGGTGCTTTCCAGCAATTTGTTACTGAGCCAGACACAGAAAGGCGTGAGGATCATCGATAGCACAACCATTGCGACAAGGAAGGAAGACGTGCGCAAATCCAAAATGCCAATGCTTGTTGCAGAAGCAAACAGCACAAACCCGAATTCACCGTGTTGGGACAAAATTCCCGCTGTGCGCAGGCTGACGGGATGGCTCGACGCAAACAATTTGCAAGCCATGTAGATAATGACTGCCTTTACAATCATCGCCAGCAGGACACAGGCAATGATCGCCAACCAGTTTTCAAGCAGAACCGACACATCAAGAGACAGGCCAACGGCCATGAAAAACAAACCCAGAAGGATGCCGCGAAACGGCTGAATATTGGCTTCCAGCTCCACACGATAGGACGATTCAGCCAGAAGCACACCAGCCAGAAAAGAACCAAGCGCCATCGAAAGGCCTACCGATTGCATTAACATGGCAGATCCGAATACCACAAAAAGCGCGGTTGCAAGCATGGCCTCGGTTGCTCCGGTCTTTGCAATGATTCCCAGTAACGGGTTCAGCAGATAGCGACCGGCAAAAATGACAACCCCGATGGCAAGCACACCAAACAGGAAAGCAGACCAGTCTGCGCCCACTTCAGCAGAAGCGGAAAGCAAGGGGACTATCATCAGCATCGGGATAATGGCCATGTCCTGAAACAGCAGAACCGAAAAGGTTTTTTGCCCGTAGGCTGTATTTATTTCCTTTCTGTTTTCCAGTGTCTGCAAGACAAAGGCAGTGGAAGACAGGGCAAGGCCAAAGCCGGCCACGAGCGCAACATTGGGGTTGGGAGTAACAAACCAGGCTAAAAATGAAAGCCCGATACCGCACAACATGACCTGCGTTGTACCAAGCCCCAGAATGTCGCGTTTCATGGACCAGAGCTTTGAAGGCTTCATTTCAAGGCCAACGATGAACAGCAAAAAGACAATCCCCAATTCGGAGAAATGCAAAATACTTTCACCATTGTTGACGACTTTCAATATTGGGCCAAGAACAACCCCTGCAGCCAGGTAGCCCAGAATCGTTCCCAGTCCGATGCGTTTGAAAACAGGGGCAGCAACAACAGCGGCACCCAACAAAATTACAGCCTGGGTATATATTTCGGGAGTGTCAGCGAGTGCCATGTTGATTTTCTCCCTTCATGGATAAATTGATTTTCACCTCAAGCTTCATCTTGCCTTGCTTCGCCAACCTTAGAGGCTTATGTGTTTTATTAAAATAGCTGGTCACTGAATTCCTTTCATTTGTGGTATTTAATATGGACGAACTCAAAAAAATTGAAACCGAGGCACTGAACATGGTTGCCCTTGCCAAAAAGGCAGGTGCGGATGCTTGTGATGTTGTGGTGGCAAGCGGCAGTTCCCTATCTGTTGGGGTACGTGACGGGGTGCTGGAAAACAGCAACCGCTCTGAGTCCGATGCCTTATATCTACGCGTCTTTTGTGACAAAAAGATAGCAAGCGTAACATCGAACACAAAAAATGATCCACAAACACTGGCTGAACGTGCAGTCGCCATGGCAAGGGTCGCTCCAGACGATCCCTATCAAGGCCTCGCTGACCCTGAAAAGCTTTTCCCAACAGACCGCATTGAGGAAAGCATTGCCAAACTTGATCTCTATGACGAGTCGGTTGCAACCCCTGAAGCAATGGAAAAATCTGCACTGGAAATTGAACAGGCCGGACTTGGCATTAAAGGGGTGAGCAAGTCACTGGGTGCCAATATGAGTTTTGGAACTTCCGGTTTTATCCTTGCTACCTCTGATGGATTTTCAGGCAGTTATCAACGCTCCGGTTTTTCGATGGTAGGCTCTTTCGCTGCTGGAGAGGGAACCGGCATGGAACGTGATTATGAATATGATACGGCCACTCATTTATCTGATCTAGCAAATCCTGCCTCAATCGGCAAAACAGCCGGTGAGCGTGCTGTCAAAAGACTGAAACCGCGTCAGGTGAAATCAGGTGCTTATCCTGTTGTCGTTGACAAGCGGGTTTCAACCGCCATGCTTGGTGCTCTTGTTAGCGCCATAAATGGTTCATCTGTTGCTCGAAAGACAAGTTTTCTGCGCGACATGATGGGCAAGCAAGTCACAAAAAGCTCAATCCGCATTATCGACGATCCGTTGATGCCAAGACGCTCCGGCTCCAGTATTTTTGACGGTGAAGGTGTCACGAATGAAAAACTTTCACTCGTCGAAGATGGTATTTTGCAGACCTGGTTACTCGACAGTGCCACGGCAAGAGAGCTTGGGCTTGAAACGAACGGTCGTGCAACACGAGGCGGTTCAGGCACAAACCCATCGACCACAAACTGCTATATGGAAGCCGGCGAACAATCCCCGCACGACATGATCGCATCCATCAAAGAAGGCCTGTATCTGACAGAAACCATTGGGCATGGCATTAACATGGTCACCGGGGACTATTCAAAAGGCGCTTCAGGCTACTGGATTGAAGATGGCGAAATTGCTTTTCCCGTTGCAGAAATCACGATAGCGGGAAATCTCAAAGACATGTTCATGAACATGACACCTGCCAGCGACCTTGAGTTCAAATATGGCCGGAATGCCCCAACCCTGATGCTTGAAGGAATGACGATTGGTGGCAAATAAACAACGCACACCAGATTCGGAGTTGCTGCTCGCCATGGCATTGGAGGCTGGCAAGATCGGCTTGAAATACTTCAAGTCGAAGAATGATGTCTGGTACAAGGAAGGCAACTCTCCTGTCTCACAGGCTGACAAAGAAATTGATGACTATCTCCGCAAAGGGTTTTTGAAAGAACGCCAGCATTATGGCTGGCTTTCGGAAGAAACCGAAGACAATGAAAAAAGGCTCGAGTGTGATCGCGTAATCATCGCGGACCCGATAGATGGAACTCGTGGCTTCATTGAAGGGCGCGATGAATGGTGCATCTCAATTGCCATTGTAGAAAACAGCCGACCGATTGAAGCAATTCTTCATTGCCCTGCCCTGAAGCGAACCTTTCTTGCCAGTAAGGGCAATGGCCTGGAACTCATCTGCGTCCAAGGCGCTTCAGAACTTCAAAACGGCAAGCCTCTCGTCACAGGTTCAAAGAAACTGATTGAAACCATACGCACACTCCCTGAGGCGCCTTTTGATGTTATGGAGTTTATCCCGTCGCTTGCCTACAGGCTGGCCATGGTTGCCATTGGTGAACTAGATGGTGCCTTTGCACGCGGTGGCGCAAGTGAATGGGATGTTGCCGCTGCAGACCTCATATTGGAAGAAACAGGCTGTCTGTTGTCTGACATTGACCAGCAGGAAATAAGATATAACCAAACCAACGTAAAAGTGCCTGCATTGATTGCAACACACAACAATCGGTATGAAGAAATATTCGGGCTTGCGAAACAGGCCGGATTTCTTCATTAATCAGCCTGGGAAAATCAGGAACCAGTTTCGGAGCATTTCATGAGTGATAAAACGGAAACCCAATTATTGCATTTGGTATTTGGCGGTGAGCTTGAGGATTTGGAACATGTGAATTTCCGCAATCTCGAAGACCTCGATATTGTGGGTATTTATCCCAATTACGAGCAAGCTGAACTAGCCTGGAAATCAAAGGCCCAGCAAACAGTTGATAATGCACACATGCGATACTTCATCGTCCATATGCACAAGCTTCTTGATCCTGACGGGGATGGCAAATTCGGTTAATTCCGAAAGTCCACTTTAGCCATGACAGAACCAGTCAAACAGGTGCGTCCAAAGCGCAAGAAGCGCTTGCGCAATTTCGTTCGCAGCCTAAGCCAGAATCGGTTTGTGCTTGCTGCGACTTCACGCCTGGCGATCTGGTATTTGAACTGGGTGGAGAGAACCAACAAAATTGTTGTTGAGCCGGAAAACATTCTGGATACGCTCAAGCCACAGCAACCGCTAATCGTTGGCGTATGGCACGGGCAACACATTTTGATGCCTGCCCTACCCATCGGGCTAAACGCATCTGCCATGATTTCAAGAAACTTTGATGGTGAGGTCACCGCACGTATCGTTGAACATTATGGTAACAGAACCATTCGGGCCTCTGGTGGGCGCAACCAGAAACAAACCCTCAAGAAAGGCGGCATGATAGGATTTCTTGAAATGCTAAATGCTTTGAAAGGCCAGGATAATGTGGTGCAAACCGCAGATATTCCAAAAGGCATTGCGCGGCGCGCAGGTCTTGGCATTATTCAGCTTGGCAAGAAATCCGGTGCCCCCATCGTGCCCCTCGCAATCGCATCAAGCAGGCGATATGTATTTCAAAAGTCTTGGGACAAAACCACAATCAACCTGCCCTATGGTACGACGGGCATTGTTGTTGGCAAGCTGGTTCATGTGCCCGAAGATGCCGATGATGCAACGCTTGAAGCATGTCGTGAAACCTTGGAAAACGAACTCAAGTATGCGACAAGGCGAGCCTATGAATTATGTGGGAAGCCTGAATGAAAGTTAAGCCGGATCTTTTCAGCAGAATAGTGCTTCGCATATACCGTGGCTTCGGAATGGTTCTCTATCCTTTCATGGGGCCGTTTCTGCGATTGCGTGCCAGCAAGGGCAAGGAAGACCGCAAGCGCCGCTATGAACGCTACGGATATCCCAGTGCTGACAAACCGGCTGGGCCAATCATCTGGTTTCATGCGGCCAGTGTTGGAGAATCCATGGCGGTCATTCCCGTGATTGAGCATGTCAATTCGCTGGGCATCAGCACCATCATGACAACCGGTACGGTGACTTCTGCAAAGGTTGTGCGCCAAAGGCTGCCACGCGGTTCCTTTCACCAGTATGTGCCACTTGATCTAAAGCCTGCCTTGCAACGGTTTCTCGACCATTGGCAACCTGATGCTGCGATATTTACCGAGTCTGAAATATGGCCAATGACAATCCTTGAACTGGCGCAACGCAATATCCCGCGCATTCTCGTCAATGCGCGGATGTCTGACCGTTCTTTCAAGCGCTGGAAAAATGCTTCCGGTTTGGCGGAAACCCTGTTTGAAAATTTCTCATATGTAATTGCACAATCAGAACTTGATGCAGAACGTTTCAGAAAGCTTGGTGCAAGACCGGTGGATGTATCGGGTAATCTGAAGGTTGATACCAATGCTCTTCCTTTCGATGAGGTTGAGTTTAACCTGTTAAATTCACGGGTGGAGGGAAGACCTTGCTGGGTAGCTGTCAGCACACATGAGGGTGAAGAAGAATCGGTTGGCAAAATTCACCTTGCGCTCAAGAAAAAATTTCCAAACCTTCTGACAATCATTGTACCACGCCACCCGGACAGGGCAGATGGCATTGTTGCAATGCTGCGCGAGAACAAGCTTAAAGTTGCACAGCGCAGCCAGAATGAATCCATTGAAGGTCAAACCGATATTTACATTGGCGATACAATTGGAGAAATGGGCCTTTTCCTCAGACTTGCGAAAATTGCCTTTGTAGGCAAAAGCCTGAAATCGGAAGGTGGGCAAAATCCGTTGGAACCTGCGATGACCGGCACGGCCATCATTTCAGGCAAGCATGTAAAGAATTTCAGGGACGCCTATAAAAACCTGCTTGAAGCCGGGGCTGTCAGGCTTGTTGCGGATGAAAAAATGCTGGCGGCAAATGTTGCCTATCTTTTCCTCAATCCTTCCGAACGGGAGAAGATGACCAAGGCAGCATTTAAAACCATTGAAGAAATGCGGGGCGCATTGGATAAGACCAACAGGGCATTGGACTCTTATCTGTTTCCACTAACCGTTAAACGCGATCTGGAAGGGTTGGGTTAAGACAATGGCTCTCGATGAAGCTCCTCCGTTTTGGTGGAGAAAACACAGTTGGCAAGGCTATTTGCTTTGGCCCATTTCCCATGTTTACGGGCGCATTGCGGCGAAACGAATGAACATGTCTCCTTCAACAAAGGTGAACTTTCCCGTTATATGCGTTGGAAATTTTGTCGTTGGTGGTGCTGGAAAAACACCGACTGTTCACATGCTGGCAAATTATGCCAAGGCTCAAGGGTACGTCCCAGGCATACTGTCTCGCGGCCATGGCGGTGCTATAACGTCAGCTACCGTTGTCAAACCGCAGAAACATAATGCCCATGATGTTGGTGATGAAGCCCTTTTGCATGCCGAAATTGCAACAACCGTAATCTCACCCAACCGTGGCGCAGGTGCCTTGTTGCTTGTCAAGGAGGGTTGCACACTTATCCTGATGGATGACGGGTTTCAAAACCCATCCCTTCATAAGGATTTCAGACTGGTGCTGGTCGATGCAAAACGAGGGCTAGGCAATGGGTTTACCATGCCAAGTGGTCCAATGCGTGTTCCATTCAAAGAACAATTGGGAAAGGCTGATGCTGTTTTTGTAACCGGTATCGGCGACGAAGCAGATTCTGTAATTCGCATGGCAGCGCGTGCCGGAAAGCCTGTATTTGAAAGCAACACCAGGGTGATCGGCGGCGGCCATTACAAGGAACAGGAAGCCCTTGCCTATGCTGGCATTGCTGATCCTGGAAAATTTTTCAACACGCTTGCAGGCATCGGTGTAAAGGTTAAAGCAAGGCAGTCTTTTGGCGACCACCACGTGTTTACGGAAGAAGAATGCGCTGACCTGATCAATCGTTCACGCAAAGAGAAACTGACGCTGTTCACAACGCAAAAGGATGCCGCCCGCCTAAAGGGCATGGGAGAAGCGCAGGACAAGTTGCTGGAATTATCCACTATTGTTCGCATAGAGCTTGAACCGACAAACCCTTCAATGCTGAGGCGTATTTTCAAACTCGCTGAACAAAACTTCATGGCTCGCAAACTTCCGGATGTTGACCCGGAAAAGGATAGCGATAACGATACTGAAAATTCAAAAAAAGAGGCAGATGAAAAACAGCTGCCTCAAAAGGATATACCTGAAAAGCCTATTGGGTAACTTCTGGCCCGACAACCACAATAGTCGGTTTGACAGAGAAAAACTCCTTAGCCATGCGATTTGCATCTTCGAGCGTAACGTCTGCAATATATTTTTCACGCTTTTCGATGTAATCAACCCCGAGATTTTGCGTTTGCAGGGCGACGAGAACACTTGCAATTTTGCCTGATGTATCAAGATTGGAAATTGCATAGGAGCCGGAGACATAGCGTTTTGCTTTCTCCAGTTCCTCTTTTGTAATACCCTCTTTCGCAATACGGTCAATCTCATTGCGAATAACCTGAATTGCTTCCTCGCGATTTTCAGCACGGGTTGATGTTCCGGCTACAAAATACGCACTGTGGTCAAGCGTTGCCAATCCGGAAGATACCCCATAGGCAAGACCACGCTCTTCGCGCACTTCCCTGTAGAGGCGAGATGAAAAAGACCCACCACCCAGAACATGGTTCATCAGGTGTGCTGCAAAGAAGTCTGGGTTATCACGCTTGATAGCAGGGTAAACAATCGAGATGGACGCATTGGGAACGGGCATGGCGATTGAAATATCATCGCCCAGTGCCGGGGTAACATCCTCAATTTTCTGGATAGAGGATTTCTCAGACAAGTTACCAAAAATGTCATCAATGGCTATTTTCAATTCCTCTTCACTAATGGCGCCGACAACACCGATGGTTAGCGTTTCACGCGATAGGATTTTTTTGTTCATGGCGATAATGTCATCGCGGGTAATTGCGTCGATGGATTGCTCGGTTCCGCTTGTGCTTCTGCTGTAGGGATGATCCTTGAAGATCGCTTCTCGCAGTGCTTCCCTGCCAACGGATGAGGGATTCTTTTTGGCACTTTTGATATTGCTTCGGATTGCATCGCGCATGCGTTCGATTGCATCAGCATCAAAACGAGGTTCATTGATAGCAAGCTTGATCAGATTGAAGGCGCCTTCACGTTCTGAGCGCAATAGTCTTCCACCACCTGAAAAACTGTCCCGTGATGCGCTAAACCCGAATTCCAGACCAAGTTCTTCTGCCTTGGCCTGAAAGGCCGTGCTATCCAGATCACCCGCACCTTCATCCATGAGCGATGTCATCAATCTCAAGGTTCCTTCCTTGCCAGCGTCGTCTTGCGAAGAGCCGCCCTTGAACGATATCGATATGGCAATAATCGGAAGTGTGTAATCCTCGACAAGCAAGGCTTTGATGCCCTTGTCCGTTGTTACCTGCTTTATGTCGATGGCCTGTGCCTGAACGACAAACGCAAACAAGACGGCAAATGTGGTTGCAATCAGTTTCATGGAATTATCCTTCTTGAGGCAAAAGTTGACTGGTTATGGAACGGTTTCTATCGAGATATTTTCTCGCGACCTTGTT
>CALDZZ010000193.1 GCA_937944075.1 uncultured Rhizobiaceae group bacterium | reverse complement strand
CCAAAAGCCAAGCTTGTTTACAACAACTCTCCTTCATTCAACTGGACATTGAACTTCCGTCAGCAGGTTTACGATGCGATGGTTGAAGAGGGCAAGGATGTGTCAGCCTATGACCGTGCGAAACTGATGAGCGTTGATTATGATGATACAGATCTTGGCCGTGAGGCGGATGAGCGTATTCGTACGTTCCAGGCAGATGGTTCACGTCTGTGTGGCATCTTCCATCACCTCATCACCTTGCCGACTTACCACACGGCTGCATTGTCTACGGACAACTTGGCTAAAGAATACTTCGGTGATCAGGGCATGTTGGGTTACGTTGAAGGCGTTCAGCGTAAAGAGATCCGTCAGGGTATTGCTTGCGTGAAGCACCAGAACATGGCCGGCTCGGACATGGGTGATGACCACAAGGAATACTTCGCTGGTGAAGCTGCCCTTCTTGCAGCAGGCGAAGACAATACCATGAACCAGTTTGCTGCCGAGTAAACACAAAAGAACCCCTCAGCAGTCGGAATATTCTCCTCCCTTGTTCCGGCTGCACGGTTACAAACCGCCATCATTTTTGATGGCGGTTTTTTTATTCAATCACAAAGCTTGTTTCCGGCTCCAGGACAACGAGCCTTGGTGATGCGGGCAGGGTGTTGAGTGTATAGACTGCGGTGCTGCTGTTTTTGCGTTCAATGGGAAACCCTTCGCCCATGTTGTCCAGAAAGCGCTGGAGTGTGAATTCGCCAAAGGCATGCATGGGTAGAACAACGCTTGCATTCAGGCGGCGCACCACCTTTGCCATGTCTTCCAGTGCCATGGTCCAGCCGCCATCCACCGGCACCATCAAAATATCCAGTCTGCCGATTTCTGCATAATGGGCATCACTCAGGACATGGTGCAAATGCCCCAGATGACCAATGCACAAGCCGCCCATCTCGAAGATGAAAATCGAGTTCCCGTCTTTTTCATAACCGGAGAAGCTTGAGTTGATATCAGTTGTCACATTGCGGATGAGTACCTCGCCAACCTGCAACTTGTGCCGCGCTTTCTTGCCGTCTCTTCCCCAGCCGCGCAGGACATGCTTGATTTTGGGGTCTGGAAAGCGGGTGAAATGGGTTGTGTGAGCGTGGTTCATCGTCACCACATCAGGGATGACACCAGAGCCTGCAAAGCCGGAAAAGTCTGTCGCGATCCGGATCCCCGTTGCATCTTCAATCAGGAAGGTCGAGTGGGCAATATAGCGGATTTGCACTTCATTTGGTTGAAGTGCTGCCGGCCAGACCGTGTCCAGCGAGGCGTATTGTATGGGCGCGGAAAGCCTGTTTTCAGCAACCGCCAGACAAGTGGAAACCGGCGTTTCCTGCGTCTGCGCATTAGCCTGGTTAGAGTATAGCAGGGCAAGTATCAGTACAATGAACAGTCGCATGGAGCACCTCGCGTGGGGTTAGCCTGTTTGGTTCTCCATGCAGTATTTCAGTCCGTCTGCACCTTGTTCAAGTAAAAAATTTTGTGAACGTCGTGCGCATGCCTGTGCTGGCGGGAGAACTCCCGACAAATTTCCAGCCTGAAACCCGGCCTTTTCAGCCTGTCAGTTGTTAGCGAACAGTCGTGAATACCGGGCAACCATGAATGCCAAAATGGCGGTCTTTGCCCCTGATGTGATATTTGTGAATCGTGAATTTTGAATCCATGAAAACACAATTCTGGCCGTGCCCCTTGTGCGCACCACCATAGAGTGAAATCGCCTTGTTGTACTCATTCATGTACACGAGACAGCCAAATCCCGCGATCAGTAAAATGATAAATAACCACTGAATAATTTTCATTACTCGCCCCATTCTTATCAATATTAAAATTCGCCAATCTTCTTTTTTATAAAACGAAATTACATAAACATACTTAATTTCCCTGGTAAAAATTAAGTAATTTAAAGTTTTAAAATTTTAGAGAAGTTTTGCTTGCTTGAGGGGAGGTTACGAAGCTTAGCTTAGCCAGTGTTGTAAATATCTCTCAAATCAATGAGTCCAATTATAAGCAATGGATTGCAGTTTTTATGGGAACCGGAATGACATAATGCGAGCCAGCTTCTCACGTACAGTCGTCATTCCAGATGCAATAAAAGAGGAACTTTTAGACATTGATTTAGTCTTCTCTTTAAAACCTAAAAAGAAAGCTGGAAGAACCTAGCGAAATCAGACTTGGGACGAGCTGCCAAGAGTAGCCAACCCGATTGTCATTTAGCCTCAACAAAACTCTCCAAAACCCGTTTCTGCCCGGCCTTGTCGAAATCAATTGTCAGTTTGTTGCCGTCGATTGTGACGATGTTTCCGTTGCCGAATTTCAGGTGGAAGACGCGGTCTCCTACTTGGAAGTTTCCGCTTGCCTCGTTGATGGAAGAGGCGACGAGTTGGCCTTCTATGGTTTTGCCGCCAAAGCCGGAGGCGCGGTTGGTGCCTGTGTTGGCCTTGTTGCCTTGGGCGCGTTGCCATCCGGGGCTGGAGTAGGTGCTGTCAAACGTGTCCACATTGTCAAAGCGCGAAGAGCCGTAGCGGCCTCCGGCGTTGGAGCCACCATAGCCGCCGTAGGAGGTTTGGCTTTCGGCAATTTCCACATGTGCTTCCGGCAGTTCATCGATGAAGCGGGAAGGGAGTGAGGATTGCCACAACCCGTGGATACGCCGATTGGAGACAAAATGAATATAGCATTTCTGCCGTGCGCGGGTGATGCCCACATAGGCAAGGCGACGCTCTTCTTCCAGGCCTGAGCGCCCGCCTTCATCGAGCGAGCGTTGGTGCGGGAAGAGGCCTTCTTCCCAGCCGGGCAGGAAGACCGTATCAAACTCAAGCCCCTTGGCTGAATGGAGCGTCATGATGGAAACCGCATCCAGGTCTTCGCCGCTGTCGGTGTCCATGACGAGCGAGATATGCTCAAGGAAGCCCGGCAGGTTTTCAAACTCTTCCATGGAGCGTACAAGCTCTTTCAGGTTTTCCAATCGACCAGGTGCATCGGCTGAACGATCGTTTTGCCACATCTCGGTGTAGCCTGATTCATCCAGAATGATCTCGGCCAGTTCCGTGTGAGAGGTTGAGGAAAGCTGTTCCCGCCAGCGATCAAAATTTTCAAGGACATTCTTCAAGGTCGAGCGCACTTTGGGTTTTAATTCTTCAGTCTCCACCAGTTCCTTGGCGGCCATGGTAAGCGGAATGCCACGCGCACGGGCGTTGTCGTGGATGGTGCGGATGGTGGCATCGCCAATGCCGCGCTTGGGCTTGTTGACAATGCGCTCGAATGCCAGATCATCAGCCGGTTGCACGACAATACGGAAATAGGCCATGGCATCGCGGATTTCCATGCGCTCATAAAAGCGTGGCCCCCCGATGACGCGGTAGTTCAGACCCATGGTGACAAAGCGGTCTTCGAACTCTCGCATCTGGAAAGAGGCTCGCACCAGAATGGCAATGTCGTTGAGCAGGTGCCCCTTGGTTTGCAAGGCCTCGATTTCATCCCCGATCGAGCGGGCTTCTTCTTCCGAATCCCATCCCGCTTGAATGATTACCCTGGAGGCGTCCGGGTCTTCATGCTCGGTAAAGAGCGTTTTACCCAAGCGGTCCTCATTGTGATTGATGAGGTGACCGGCAGCGCCCAAGATATGCGCCGTGGAGCGGTAGTTCTGTTCAAGGCGAATGACCTTGGCACCGGGAAAATCCTTTTCAAAACGCAGGATGTTATCTACTTCCGCCCCGCGCCAGCCATAGATGGATTGATCATCATCGCCCACACAGCATAAATTTGGAGAATTTTTGCTGTGTGGGTTTGTTTGCTTTTCCGCTAGCGCATCCGCGCTACCGTCCGTTCGCGGGCTGGCACTTTCGCTAGTCGCGAAAGTTTGCCCTGCCACGGAGGAGGTGGTGCCATTATCATTATTCTCAAAGTTGGGAGCTGGGTTTTCTGAATTTGCATCACCAAAAACATCCTCACCCTGAGCCTGTCGAAGGGCGTGGGTGTTTTGGGCGTCTATGGTGGCTTTCCCGCGTCCTTCGACAGGCTCAGGATGAGGGGAAGAGCTAGCTTGGTTGTTTTGAGCCAGCAATCTTAGCCACATGTATTGGGCTACGTTGGTGTCCTGATATTCGTCTACCAGAATGTATTTGAACTTGTGGTTGTATTCCGCCAGCACTGCCGGGTTTTCCTTGAACAGGCGAATGGTTTCTGTCAGCAGGTCGCCGAAGTCGCAGGCGTTCAGGATTTTCAGGCGTTCCTGATATTGGCGGTAGAGGTCTCGCCCCTTGCCGTCGCCGAAGGCTCTCGCGTCGCCTTCCGAAATCTGGTCAGGGCCAAGTCCCTTGTTCTTCCAGCTGTCGATGTGACCTGCCAATTGTCTCGCGGGCCAGCGCTTGTCGTCAATGCCTTCAGCGCGAATGAGTTGTTTCAGCAAGCGGATCTGGTCGTCGGTGTCTAGAATGGTAAAATCTGTCTTGAGGCCAACCAGTTCTGCATGACGGCGCAAGATCTTTACGCCGATGGAGTGGAACGTGCCAAGCCAGGGCATGCCCTCGACTGCATCACCCATGTAACGGCCAACGCGCTCTTTCATCTCCTTGGCTGCCTTGTTGGTGAAGGTCACCGCCAAAATCTGGGAAGGGTAGGCACGGCCTGTCTTGATAATGTGCGCGATGCGGGTTGTCAGAACCCTTGTCTTGCCGGTTCCAGCACCTGCAAGCACCAGAAGAGGGCCATCAAGAGATGAAACAGCATCGGCCTGCTCTGCATTGAGGCCTTCAAAATAATCAGGTGCATTGGCGCCTGTTCTTGCCCCCATGGCGCGCGCGGCAATGCCGCCGCCAGTTGGTGCAGGCGGGGCGGGATCATCAGGTATGGAATCAAAAGGGTTCGACATTTGTTCTATTTAGGCATTAATTGCCCAAAAGAACAGGTTTAGTCTGATATTGCGGCAATTTTTCCTCAACTCAAACGGGCATAAAAAAACAGCCGCAAAGTTTGCGACTGCTTTTGGTTAGTAAAGGGATGCAGGGTTATTTGATTTTTGCGTAACCCAGTGGCACTGAAAACTTGCGGCACCAGATAACAACGGTGTCGTAATCATCAGCATTCAGATTTGAAGGGATTTTGTAGGTCTGCTTGCCTGTGTTTTTCTTCAAAACTGCGAAATCAGTATTCTTGGAGTATTTTCCGCCCTTGCCGAAGCCAACGCGGGGATCCGGAGCACCATCAAACCAGAAGCTTGATTCCAGAATGATCTTGCCGTCTTTTACGGTAACAGCGCCTTTTGTGACATGGCCCTTTTGACCTTTAAAGCTGCCTTTTCTGGCGGCTGCAAAAGATGGGATTGACAGAGTAGGGGTGATTGCCAGCGCTGCTGCTGATGCGAGGAAAGTACGACGATTCATGTTTGGGTCTCCTAGATAAATTCTGTAATCAATATCCAGGATTTACCCTTTGGAAGCAAATAACGCTCTGTCACAACCCTTCACAAAACAATGATATGACGTCGTGCTGTCATTCAGCCTTTGTTCAGCTTGATTTTCTTTCTTCCCATGCCTTGCGGATGCGTTTCAGCATCAGCCATACAATAATAAAGATAAACGGGACGGATATTGCCGTCAGGAAGGTATCTGAAAAAGGCATCCAAGATTGTTGAGCCAGTGCCTTGAGCAGATAAGAGGCAAGGCCGACTGCATAATAGGTTATGGCGACAATGGAAAGGCCTTCCACGGTTTGTGAAATCTTGAGTTGCTGGTCGTGACGCTTGTCCATGGATTGAAGCAGTGCCTGATTGCCCTTGTTGAGATTCAGCTCGATGCGGGTTCTCAAGAGCACAAGGGCGCGAGACAGATCGTTGGTGAGGGTTTCCTGTCGCTTGGCCGTACTTTCAATGGTTGCCATTGCAGGCTCCAGCCTGGATCTTAAAAAGCCGCTCATCGTCTGGACATCGCCAACCTTGACTTCTTCCAGGCTTTCGATGCGCTGCTGGAACAGGGTGAAATAGGCGCGGCTTGCAGAAAACCTGTAGCGTGTTTCAGCCAGAAGTATATTGCTTGTTTCAGACAGGTCGGAGAGTTCATGAAAGAGTTTTTCATCATCTTCCTGGGTTGGGACAATCTGTTGTCCAAGAGAAAGAGTGAGATGTTCAAGCTCTTTTTCACATTGGGCAAGCTTCTTGCCGACTTGTCTTGCGACCGGAAGGCCAAGCAAACTCATGGTGCGGTAGGTTTCCATCTCCATGAGGCGTTGAATGCGCCGTCCCAATTCATCACTGGTTAGGTTCTTGCCATACAGTCCAAATCGTATTGCGCCGTCTTCATCCGGGATGAATGTTGAACGAACGTCAATTCCGTCTCGCATTTTGCCACCGTAAATGCGGTGATCGAGAGGAAGAACCTTCAGCATTTCGCGAACCGACTTTACCAGTGACAGTCTCAAAAGCACGTAGACTTCTGAGTCTGCAACAGGGAAATTCTCACGCACAAAATCCATCAGGTTTTGCTTGTTTGTTCCGGCTTCAAGCTCCTGAAAAAAGGTGCATGAAAGAAACTCTGTGTGTTTTTCAAGCTTGACCCGAATTCCCTTTAGCGATCCGGTCCTGTGTCGTGGGCCGGTCTCAAGTTTGTCCGGATCCAGGGCATGAAAAAAACTGTCGGCGATTTCATCACTGGTTTTAAGTGCCATGTGTATGATTTCGGCTGGTCCGGTGATCGCCTGGGAAGGGCGGGCATGGGTTTCTGCTAGAAGTTGCGAGTGTGCTTCATGGAAATTCCAGTCAGGGGCTGTTTTCTGGGGGGAGGTAATTTCCATGGGTCAGCTCAAAAAATATATTCAGATAAAATTACAAATAGTGCATTCATTGGCTTAGCCAATAGAGTGCGTGATACAAATAAACGGCAATCTAAAACTCATACACCCATGACACGTACCAGCTCGTCGTAGTTGGAGCTGTTCAGTGCACGCATGCCCCAACCCTCATAATGGCGCTTGAGGGCATGGGTCTGCTTGATAACGGTAACCTGGGTATGACGCGGATCATTTCGAATGATCTTGAAGAGTTGTTGCACGTCAGCCTTTTTACCTTCCAGTATTTGGGCAAAATCATTGCCGTCAAAGGTCATAGCGCCGGTGATATTGACACTTTGGTTTTTGATTCCGGCGCGACTGGCAATCAATTCAGCCTCTGCGCGCGCCTCATGCTCGTCTACAATCAAACACCGGCTTGTATAAAATAGTCTGAATATCATAATCGTATATTTTATCCCTGGTTCAAGTCTTGTTGATTTTCAACTGGAGCCAGTTTTGTGCAATATTATTACATGGATGGCTGATAATACATTCGGATTCTTATCATTGGATTTATATGATGTTTAAAAAAATAACAAATTATTGCATGACTTTGGTTTTTGTCACAGGCATTTCAGGGGCAGGTTTCGTTTATACTGCTGGCGCCCAAGAGCGACATACCGGTTACTATTATCCTGAAATTCAAAGCGAGGAAACGTATCAGGCGCCTTTGCCAGTCTTTGAGGGGGTAAGCCGATTATCACGCGTAGGTTTTGTGACCCAACTTGATCAATTGCAAAAACAGAAACCTTACCCGCCAGTTTATCATATGTTTGCCAAGGGCGGGAATGCTGAAAAGCTGATTATCGTTGCAACAGAAGAAGGGCGTTACAATACGCTTTTCCGTATCCGGGGATTGCTTGCCTCTCTGACGGCGGATGCCAGAACTTCTCCCCTGTTTTCAAAACTTGGCAGTGTAGAGCAGTTGAACTTTTTCGATTTGCTCAAAATGGTTGGCTTTGAAAGCCTTGTTGTAACAAACGGAAAAGACATCTCGCATCGCGTTATTATGGAATAGCTACTGGTCTTTATGCGTTTTTTATTGGCTGTTTGCAGCTTTCGTCAGCAGCCTTTGATAGAACCTGCCGACAATGATCAGGCTTATGCCAAGCCCTATAAACGAGATTGCTCTCAGGAAGCCCTCCAGTTGGGCCATGTCGTATAAAAATACCTTGATGATGGTCAATATTATCAGCAATCCTGACGCTGCCCGAATGGCTGTTGACTGATAGCGTATTCCGACTGCCAGTATAATTGCTCCCAAGCCCAGCCAGAGTGGTGAATAAAGCCATATCTCCAGATCTGAGGTAGGATTCCAGAATGACAGACCTTCACCCTGAAATGTCTTGCGAAGCATGAGGCTTGCATAAGTGAAGAGCAAGCTTCCTGACAGTGCCGCATACATAAGCGTATACCAGCGAGGTGCGTTTCCCCGCGAATAAAGAGCCATGGCACCAGCAGCCAGACCTGTCAAAAGGTAGCCTGGCAACAACAGATTGAAGAATAATCCACTGCCTACGCGCTCCCCCAACAGATACGGATTGAAAAGAACAAGCAGACCAATAACAATAATTGTAACGCTGATTGCGGACGCGATTTGTGAAGCGATTGTGAAAACACTTTCACGGGTGGATTTTGCAATTCTGCGTAATCCGAAAGCCATGAAAAGTGCTGCCAATGCATGACCGGAAGTTTCTGCCAGGGATTGTCTGGCGATGGAAAGTCTTCCGTCATTGACGATGTGAATTACCTCGATTGCGATGAATAATCCAAACACTCCAAGTCCAATTGCAGTAAGTGCATTGGATGGCAACTGCGTGTTTGCCTGCCCTGTAAATCGCATTAATTCACCAGCAAACAACATGCAAAGTGCAGGCGCTGCAAGAAGCAATAGTAATCCGTTGAAAATCAAGGTTCTGGAGACCTTTGGATATTCAAGCGGCATGTTAAACCACAAGGCAATTCCCGCAAGAATGCCGGAAGCAAGTGCTAGCCAGGGGATAATATCAAACGGTCTTAGAATATATATGCCTGAAATACCAAGCGCAGTCAGGCTGAATGCCAATGGAAGCCAGCCAACATTCAGGCCTATTGCCGCTGCAAGTGATAGAACTGCAACGGTACCCACCAAAAGAGCGGCTGGTGCAGGATTGTTCTCATCATGATTGCTGCGTTTTCCAAATGCCTCTGAAGCAAAAACCAGCAAGAGTGCCAGAGCAATGCCGATTGTGCCTATCAGGGGTCTTGTTTCAAAAGGTGCAATTCGCAGGTAAACGAATAACAGAGCGAAGAATGAAATTGCGGAGACAGCACTGGCTAGCCAAGCAGACTGTTTTGGCCGCATGTTGATGGTATTCCAACTGCCCCACAACGCCAGCAGAACAGGTGGCAAGCAAAGCAGAATTGCATTTTTTACAAATTCGGTTGTGTTTGGCGGGATGGTGTTTTGCTTGAAATCATTAAGTGTTGTTATGCCCTGTATAACGTCGAGTTCGAGGCGTAGGGTCAAGGTTGTGAACAACACTACACTGGATGCATGTATTACAATCGTGCCGAGAACTGGTGCGGCTATTGCACCGGCTATCATTACGACGGATGCGAGAATTGCAGTCGGTAATTCAGTTAATTGCTGATTTACTAAAAGCTGAAATGCAAACGCCAATGTTAACAAGGTAAAGGTCAGGTTTATTGCGCTATCGGGGTTTGTGTCATCAGCGACTTCAGATTTGAATTGGTGAATGCCATAGCCAACTACAAAAATAGCAAGGATTGCTACAATCATGAAACTGCTTGCAATGCCCTGATTGGGCGCAACAGTGATTGCAGCAATTGCAATCCAGAGAACTGAGAAAACACTGGCTGCAATGGCAAGCCAGGTCCATTTTCTAAGACTGGCAACACCCATAGCGGCTGCTGTGACAACGGTTGTATGAAGTGCAAGGGCAATGGGGTTGGGTGTATTGCTGACAACAAGCAAGGGCGTCGCATAGGCACCAAGGGCGCCAATAGCCGCCAGTTTCGGGCCATGAAGTGAGGATAACAGAAGGCTTGCCAGCCCTATGATGGTCAGGCCGGCAAAGGCAATCCCAGGACCAATAAAGCCATAGAGCGCATGGGCTGCATAGAGTGTTGCAAAGGCACCCATGATACCGGCACCGGTCAATATGCCCGGAACGTCTGCCTGTTCATAAACGGGCAGGTTGAAACTTTTGTCACTTCTGCGCAGAAGCTCGCCAGCTGTCAACAAGAGCACAGAGAAGAAACCTCCCAGAAGGGTGCGCGGGCCAGGACCCAGAAGGCCTGCCTCAATTGAATATTGCACCATGAAGACAAGTCCCAGGGCCAATGTGAAACCGCCCAGTAGAATACTCCATTTTCCGCCAAGCTTGTTTTCAAGGTCTGATTGACTGTCCTTGTTACCGGACTGGATTGCAGGTGAGGGGCTTGCTTGCTCGCGGGCTGCAATCTGCAATTCCGCTTCTTCTCTTGGTTTTGCTGGAGGCGCTTCAAAGGCCTCTAGGGTATCTTCACCTGATTCTTCAGCCTCGTCGGGTTCCAGTTCTTCCTGAACTTTTTCGTCAGGAGTTTCTTCAGCAATGCTTTGAGATTTTTCAGACGGTTGATTGAGAGGCCCGTCTTTGAGCATGTCTATTTCTAGCTCATCAAGTCTACTGTGGAGTTCCTTGTTTTGGGAATCCTGTGCCTTGATTTTTCTGGACAGTTCCTCAAGGGATAGTTGTAGTTGCTTTGACCGGGAATTGGAGGAAAGGGCTATTATTATACTGATGACAGGCAATACAAATATTGCCAGCGCTGCAAAAAACAACATAGTTTCCATTTTAATATTGCCCTCAATAAACCAAATAAAAATAAACTATATATTCAATCAAGTATAGTGAGCGTAAGTGCTTTATCAAATGATGGAATTTAACTGTTTTACTCGCCCCTTGGAAAGCGGTTTTCTTCTTCCAGCACATTCAAATCCATGTGGTTTCGCATGTAACGTTCGGATGCTTTTTGCAGGGGCTGGAAATCCCAAGGGTAATAATTGCCATTTCGCAAGGCATCATAGACGACCCAGCGTGCAGCTTGGCTGGCGCGAACTTCCGCGTCAAATTTCTGCAAATTCCATTTTTCCTGAGCCATTGCTGAAAGTTTCTCAAATGCCTTTTTGTGCGCCTTGTCTTCAGCCAGATTGTTCAATTCGTGGGGGTCGTTTTCCAGATCAAACAATTGAGATTTGTCCAGCTCACACCTGGTGAATTTGTAATTACCGTCAACCAAACAAACCAGCGGGGCATAAGAACCTTCTGCAGCGTATTCGATCGGTACTGGTGCAGAGCGTTTTTTGCCGTGGGAGATTGGCGTGATGTCCTCACCATCTGTCCAGGGCATGATGGAAGACATGTCGACACCTGCCAAGGCGCAGAGTGTCGGGTTGATGTCGAGGTTTGAGACCGGTTCCTTCACAAGGCCAGGCTTCATTTGTGGGGCGCAAATCATGAGTGGGGTTCTGGCAGAACCTTCAAAGAAACTCATTTTGAACCAAAGGCCTTTTTCACCAATCATGTCGCCATGGTCTGAACAGAAAATGATGATGGTTTCTTCGGCCATTCGTCCGCCTTCAAGGGCTTCCATCACTTCGCCGATTTTGTCATCTATGTAAGAGATGTTGGCAAAATAGGCTCGTCGGGAGCGACGGATATCTTCCGGCATAATGTCAAAATTTTTGTAGTCGTTTGCCAGGAAAAGACGCTTTGAGTGTTCATCCTGCTCTTCAAAGGGCAAGGCAGAAACCTCTGGCTCAAGATGGTCGCAACCTTCGTACAAGTCCCAATATTTCTTGCGTGCAACATAGGGGTCATGCGGGTGAGTGAAGCTTACGGTCAGGCTCCAGGGTCGATCATCTTTGCGGCGCGAGAGGTTTCTGATTTTCTGGCAGGCATGGAATGCGACTTCATCATCATATTCAAGCTGGTTTGTAATTTCTGCAACGCCTGCGCCAGTGACTGATCCCAGATTGTGATACCACCATTCAATGCGTTCTCCTGGCTTGCGATAATCTGGTGTCCAGCCAAAGTCGGGTGGGTAAACATCTGTGGTTAAACGCTCTTCAAAGCCATGTAATTGATCTGCACCAACAAAATGCATTTTACCGGAAAGAGAGGTGTAATATCCGGCACTGCGCAAGTGATGTGCATAAGTGGGGATGGCAGAAGGGAACTCTGCGGCATTGTCATAAACACCAGTGCGCGATGGCAATTGGCCTGACATGAAAGATGCACGGGCAGGGGCGCAAAGCGGGCTTGATGTGTAGTTCTTGGCAAATCGTGCAGATTTTGCCGCGAGTTTGTCCAGATTTGGTGTGTGAAGCCATTCAGCCGGACCATCCGGGAAAAGGGTGCCATTTAACTGGTCGACCATGAAAATCAGGATGTTTGGTTTTTTGTTCATGTCAGCTCTCATTTTACAGGCTTCCGGCTCAGCTTTGCATTGCTGCTTTCAAGCTTCTTTCTTGCATACGGCAAAGGGCGACGCAGTAAAAAAATTATAATCCCCTTGCAAATAGTTTAATGTTAAACTAAATGTAGTTTAATGTTAAACTAAAAAGGATATGTGATATGTCGAATGCAAACCGGTCCAGCCGTCGTAAATTCTTGAAAGTGTTAGGAGGGGGTGTCATTCTGGCTGCAGGAGCCGGGTCACTTTATGCTACAACACGCACGCCAAGCCGTGCGCTCCAGCCCTGGAAGCTTGCGTTGGGGCCAACGCTTGATACGGATCCAAGGCGCATCGTGCTTTCTCATGCTATTCTTGCACCCAATCCGCATAACATGCAGCCGTGGAGTGTGGACTTGTCCAAGGACAATGAAATGACGCTTTACTGCAATCTGGACAAGCGCCTTCCCCACACGGATCCATATGATCGCCAAATCACGATTGGGCTGGGCTGTTTTCTGGAATTGTTATCGCTGACCGCGAAAGAGATTGGCTATCGCGCTGACATAAGGGTTTTTCCGGAAGGCGAGGGAGTGCCAAGACTGGATGATCGCCCGATTGCCAGAATTACAATGACCCGGGATGAATCAGTAAATCCGGATCCGCTTTTTGCGCAAATTCTTGATCGTCGTTCAAACAAGGAAGCTTTTGATATAACCCGTCCTGTTTCTGAAATGGATGTTGATCGTATTTTGTCTGCTGCGGAAAGACAAACGATTACGGTGGGAAAAACGATGGATGCAAAGCAGATTGGAATCATGCGCACGCTTACACGGGAGGCATTGCTTGTCGAAATGTATACCTATCGCACAAACAAGGAGAGTATTGACGTGATGCGCTTTGGCAAGGCAGAAATTGAAGCCAATCCGGACGGGATTGATATGGGGGGTGTATTCCTGGAAACACTTTCCCATTTGGGCCAGCTTTCACCTGAAGATCTCGTCAATCAGGAAAGCACAGCCTTTAAAAATGGCATACCGATTATTCTGGAGCCTTTGGAAAGTGCCATGGGGTATGTCCATATCAAAACCGTTGGTAATTCGCGTAAAGACCAGATTGAGGCAGGATGCAGTTACGTCCGAATGAACCTCAAGGCCACTGAACTTGGTATTTCCATGCATCCACTCTCCCAGGCCTTGCAGGAGTATGAGGAGATGAAAGAGCATTTCTCGACGATCAAGACAGAACTTGACGTCCGACAGGAAGAAACTCTGCAAATGTTCGCCCGTATCGGCTATGGTGAGAAACCGAATCCCAGTCCACGCTGGAATTATGAGGCGAAACTCAGGAGTACTTGATGAGCAGCAATGAAAATAAACATCAGCCGGATACCGCTGTTTATTTTCGTCTGTTCAATGAAATAGGCATCATCAATCAGCTGTCTTCAAACCGTGCGGAGCGTGCCTTGCCGCACGGTCTTACCATGTCCCAGTTTGGCGTCTTGAACCATTTTTCGCGGGGATTGCCACCAAAGTCCCCACTTGATCTGGCGAATGCCTTTCAGGTGACCAAAGGCGCCATGACCAACACGC
Source organism: uncultured Rhizobiaceae group bacterium (assembly GCA_937944075.1). GTDB lineage: Bacteria > Pseudomonadota > Alphaproteobacteria > Rhizobiales > Rhizobiaceae > JAALLB01. The sequence goes on along the minus strand of CALDZZ010000193.1, from coordinate 6,067 downwards.
TCAAGCAACTTGAAGGCAAAGGATTTGTGGATATCGTTCCGCATGAAACTGACAAGAGATCCAAGATTGTATCCATTTCTGAAGCCGGCAGGGCTGCGCACATCGATGCCCAGATGAAGCTGGCGAAGGCCTTTGAAGATTTTACCCAGGCTTTCAAATTGGAAGAGATAAGCGATCAATTGCCAATGCTGGAGAAAATTCGGATTTGGCTGGATGAAAACCGGAAACAAGTTTGATTTCCAACAAACAATCGAAAATACCAGCAGAACACACTGTCAATTAAACAGTTTCGTCTTTGGCCGGGCTTTCTTATAAATGGTGTGGCAGGTGTCTTGTTTTTTAAGCAATCCACCCACACTGTATTTCAGCAGCTAGAGTTTGTAATCCGGTTCGTCGCGGTCGAGGATTTCCTTCAAGTCGGAAAAATGCCTGCCGGATTGATTATCGTACTCTTCGATTTCACGTGCTGTTTTTTCTGCGACTTCTTCAGACAAGACCCGTAATGGCTGGCCTGTCCACAATGCCTTGATATAGGTTTCAGCAGCCCTCTCGAAATAGTACAGACGGTTGAAGGCTTCTGCCACGGTGTCGCCAATAACCATCACACCATGATTGCCCATGACCATGGCCTGGATTTTTGGGTCGGCAAAAAGCTGCGCGCAGCGTTCGCCTTCTTCTTCGAAGGCCAGCCCACCGTAATTCTCGTCAACCACATGACGGTTATGAAAAACTGCACAATTCTGGTCGATCGGTTTGATGATGGAATCCTGTAGACTGGCCAGAACTGTCGCATGGATTGAATGGACATGAAGAACGCATCTTGCATGTTTGCAATGGCGATGTACTGCACCATGCAGACCCCAGGCAGTTTCATCCGGTGCATCCGGCCTGTCCATGGTGTTTGGATCATTTGCATCCAGTAACAAAATGTCAGATGCCTTGATAAGCGAGAAATGTCTTTGGTTTGGATTAATCAAAAACTGGCTGCCATCATCATTTACTGATAGCGAGAAATGGTTTGCAACCGCTTCATGCATGTTTAGCCGTACGGTCCAGCGAAACGCAGCGGCCAAATCCACCCGTTCCTCATAATAAGGCATGTTTGACAAATTATCCTGATGGATTGGTTCAACTGACATGATTGTTCTCCTATGGGTCGATTACGACAAGGCTCTCATTTTTTTCTGGATTCATCAATACCATGTGAATGCATAAAACCTGCAATTCTTTGTCAAAACATTGCCACTTGGTTATTAAAGAGTAACAAGACAAATTAATTTATGTCACCACGCAAAGGCACGCGCATGATACGAAAATTGATACGCCGATCGTTCTACACGGTCTTGTTGATATTTATTTTGCCTGCACTTTTGTCTCAAGCGGTTTGGCAGGCCACTGGAAATGAGGCAAGAAGCTGGAATACCGCCAATTGGTCAAGTGCAGGCATTTTACCTGCTGTTACGACTGACACGGATGCTGTAATTTACGTCATGGCTGCAAAAACAGGGCGCTGGAAAGGTGGCTTTTCTGTGCATAGCTGGATTGTAACCAAAGAAGCCAATGGCGCGGGGTATAACCGTTATGAAGTTGTTGGTTGGGGGACGCCACTGCGTGTGAATGCCTATGCGCCTGATGCCAGATGGTATTCAAACGAACCTGAAATTATTCATGTTGTCAGGGGCCAAAAGGCTACAAATCTAATTCCCGAAATTGAAAATGCTGTTAGAACTTATCCTCATGCGGAGCGTGGGCACTATAAATTATGGCCGGGTCCAAATTCAAATTCCTTTATTGCTCACGTGCTGAATGAGGTTCCGGAAATTGGTGGTGTACTGCCTGCAAATGCGGTGGGAAGGGACTATCTCTCCCAGGAGCGGTTTTATCAAATTGATCCCGACTGGATGAATATCCAGCTGACTTACAAGGGATATGCAGGCTTTGCACTCGGCAAGCGCAGTGGCATTGAAGTAAACCTGTTTGGCATGACTGCAGGGTTGGATATCATGAACCCTGCAATCAAATTGCCGGGGTTTGGCAGGGTTTCATTCTAAATTATCATCAAAGGATTTCTCGGTTCCGTTGGTTTTGTCTTTTGGAATGCTGTTATTTTAACAAATGCAAAAAGCATTTATAAACCACTTTGAATAAATCACCCCTTCCGACTTGAGTGCGAATGAGAATATTAATGCATTGTTAGCATGCATTTGATTTGTTCATTTTCAGGGCACAGAACAAATCCGGGGCGGCTAAAACATGATTAGGCAAATATTGTACAATAAAAGAGTAATAGAATTATGCAGTATAGCTGGCATAATGGCTTTCTTTTTCTGGATGGATAGAAGCTTTGGAATTCTTGACTGGGTTGTCAACGAACTTGTTCCATCAATTCCCGGATTACAGCAATATACCACGACGATTGCCGGAGCTGGCTTTGTTGGCCTTGCCTCCTACAGTTTTATACAACGCGTGAAGAGCCGTCATGAAGAACTGGCGCGAAACACCCTGGAGAAATTACTGCTTCAACAGGATTTCATAGACAAGAATACAGGGCTTTCAAATCGTATCGGCTTCAAGCTGATGCTTGCAGAATTCCGCAATAGCGAAGTGAACACCAAAAAATCTATTATCGCCTTTGAGATCAGAAACCTGGTCTCAATTGCCAGTATTCATGGCGCGGAAGTGGCCAGAAATATTGAAAGTCTATACAGCGATGAAATTACGAAACTGTCTCGCGAGAAGGATTTTGCAGCACGCGCAGACAATGGACGGTTTTATCTTCTGGTAAATGCGTCATCCCTTGATGAGAGAGAAGAGCGTATTCAGCAAGTCATTGATCAAATCAGGCAGTTTGCTGACAATGGAATTGAAATTTCCGGTCAGGCGATGAGCATTCATCTGAACATTGGTGTTCTTGATCTTACAGAAAATGACAAGACAGATACGCCATGGGATGAGGAGCAAGTTGTTCAAAGACTAGACTACATGCTTTATTGCTCTCAAAACAAAAGCCATGATCTGGTTGCAAGCTATAGTGATGACATGGAACAAAGCCTGATGCAGCGTGCGCTGGTGGAAAGCGAACTTCTCACTGCACTCAGCAATGGTCAGATCAAGCCTTATTTTCAGCCCTTTATTGACATGAAGACAAACAGCATTGCCGGAGTGGAAATTCTTGCGCGCTGGGAACATCCTGAAGCCGGTTTCATTTCTCCTGCCATGTTTGTCATGGTTGCAGAAGAAGTTGGTGCGTCGCGTGACTTTACCAAGGTTATCCTCAAGCAGGCTTGTAGGGCAGCACGTGATTGGCCCAAGGATTTGAAACTTGCTTTCAATATCTCACCCAATGAATTGCGTACCGACCAGACCATGGATGACATGTTCGAAGTTTTGAAAGAAACCGGTATTTCTGCAGAACAAATTGAAATCGAGATTACTGAAAATGCCTTCATTGAAGAAGTAGGTGAAATTACGGAAGCCGTAAACAAACTCAAAAAGCATGGTATTCAGATTTCCATCGATGATTTTGGAACCGGATTTTCAAATCTTTCCCATCTGAAAATGTTGCCATTTGACAAAATCAAGATTGACCAATCGTTCATCCGTGACATGGGGTCAAACTCTGAAAGCATTGCGATTGTCAAAAATATCATCGCATTGGGCAAAAGCCTGAACCTGCCAACGGTTGCCGAGGGCATTGAACTCAGCAATAACCGCGAAACGCTTTTGGAGCTGGGTTGCTCAATCGGGCAGGGGTACTTGTATGCAAAGGCTTTGCAGGCAGAAGACGTGCTTCCGTTCATACAAAATTTCAATACCGAAATTGTTTCGCTGGACGAGGTCGCCTAATCGCTTTTGTGGTTTGCCAAAACCTGACAGGCTGCTGAAATTGCGCCCTCTTCATGTTCAATTTTCAGGGCTTTCATCGCAGTTTCAATGGTCGTTAATGCACCCAGTAACATGGGTGGATTCAAGTGTCCCATATGGCCGATGCGAAAATAGCGATCAGCATCTTTGCCTTCAAATCCAAGAGGAATCCCAAGAACAAGCCCTGCGCTTTGTTCGCACCATTCTCTGATTGCGGTTGCTTGACCGGGCGCTGTCTTCACAGTTGTAACTGCTGTGGAGCGTTTTTCAGGATCAGCAATATTGGGCTGAAGGGTTCCCCAGCCATCAAGCGCTGCCCAAACCGCTTTGGCCTGGGTTTCATGACGCTTCCAGCAGGCTTTCATGCCTTCCTCATGCACCAGAATATCAAGCGCTTCGCGTATGCCATAGAGATGTTGCGTGGGTGCAGTGCCGTCAAACTGGCGATAGAAAATATCGGATTGCGTGCGTAATACCCAATCCCAGTATTCTCCGGGTTTGGCGCGTTTTCGTGCTTCCTTTGCCTTGTCATTAAAATAGACAAAGGCGATGCCTGCCGGTGTCATCAACCCTTTCTGGCAAGCGGTTATTGTTACATCAACACCCCATTCATCCATGTGGTATTCATCGCACCCAAGCGAGGCTATGCAGTCGACCATGTAAAGAGCATTATGTCCGGTTTCATCAATCGCCTTGCGGATTGCAGGTATGTCGTTTTTGACAGATGAGGCGGTATCTGTCTGGACTGCAAGGACCGCTCTAATCTCACCCTTTGTGTCGGCACTGAGCGCTTCCCTTACCTTTGCAACATCAGCGTCATCATGCATTCCAAACTGGATTATCTCGGTTTTGATACCATGGCTTTGGGCCATTTCTGCCCAGGTAAGCGGAAAGCGACCTGTGCCCAGAATAAGAACCTTGTCTCCTTCTATAAGCGTGTTCTTGAGAGCAGCTTCCCAGGCTCCGTGACCATTGGCGATGTAAATCGCCATGTCGTGTTTGGTTTGAGCTACGGTTTTGAGGTCCGGGTACAGCGTATCCACCATGTCGACAAGGGGGCCATAATATATGTTTGGCGATGGCTTGTGCATTGCCGCAAGCACGCGGTCTGGAATGATGGAAGGGCCTGGAATAGCCAGCTGAAGTCTGCCGAAATTTAGGGACATCGTAATGATTTCTTTTTTAATGAATGCTTATTGCATTGTAATTAGCAGATAAGTGTAAGGTTTCAATGTCAGGGGTGATCTAGCCGCGGTGCTCTTCCTCGCTCACAGCCACAAGCGCCTTGTTGAAGTGCGATAGCGCCCCAATCTGCGTTGCGTGTCCAATGATCAGATTTTCCTTTTTGGGGTCAACAACGGGAAGATCCGGCATGCCGTTATCATCAAACATGCGCAAGGCGAATTCGAGGCTGTCGTTTTCCTGCAAAAACACAGGTTCATCTTCTTCATTTGCTTCGAGATAGGCTGGCTCATCATCCTGTTTCAACAAGATCATGAAGTCCTTCACCTTGTTGGAGCGCATCACATACTTGTGGGGGCCGTCCCTGAAGAAGAGACCCCGCATTTCAAGTTGCCACTCAAACAGGGAGTGGCCGTGAATTGCCTGATTGATGCCGGTTGCAATCGATACCGCAAGAAGCAATGCAATCGATAGCGTGTAACCACCGGTTAGCTCAAACACAATCATGGTTGTAGAAAACGGAGCGCCCAAGACTGCTGCAGCCACGGCCCCCATGCCCAAGAGGGCATAAAGCCCCTGGCTAGAGGCAAGTTCGGGAAAGATATCGGTTGCAATCAAACCGAATGCGCCACCAGTCATTGCGCCCAGATAAAGCGCAGGTGAGAAAACCCCGCCACCAAACCGCGATGCGATCGTGATTGCAGTTGCAGCAGTTTTGGCAATCAAGAGCGCAACAAGAAGTTCCAGTCCCAGCTGGTTTTTAAGTGCCATATCCGTTGCTTCATAGCCAACACCCAAAACTTCAGGGAAGAATATTGCAATGGCTCCGATGATAAAACCTCCCAGGACAGGGCGAAAGAAGAGTGGCATATCAATGTTTCTTGCAACAAAATCAGTGCTCACAAGTGCAAATTGAAAAAGCACGGAAACGAGGGCGCATACCAGACCCAGAATTGCAAATGCCGGGAATTCCCAATAGGAGGAAATCTGATAAGCCGGAATTTCAAAAGCAGCAATATCT
>CALDZZ010000192.1 GCA_937944075.1 uncultured Rhizobiaceae group bacterium | reverse complement strand
ATTTCCGGATGGCGCCCATGTCGAGGTCGTCGGTCAGGATAACCCCATTGTATCCAAGGCCGCGGCGCAGCTTGGTGGTGATTGCCTTTTGCGAGAAAGTGACCGGTGACTTGCCGTTTGAAAATTCCGGGTGGAACAAATGGCCGCCCATGATCATCGGTGCGGCTGAAGCCAGTTTCTTGAAGGGAACGATTTCATTCGGGCTCCAGGTTTTGGAAATATCCACAAAGCCGTCATGGCTGTCTGAACGCGACGAGCCGTGGCCCGGGAAATGTTTCAGCGAACAGGCAACCCCTGCTTGCGAGAAGCCCTTGACGAAGGCTGCTGCATAGGCCGCGATGCGGTCCACATCCGTTGAGAAGCCACGGTCGTATTTGCCGATGACCGGATTGCGCGGATCGTGAATATCAACCGAAGGTGCCATGTTCATGTTGAAACCGGCGGCACGCAATTCGCGCCCGGCTTTTGCATAAAGTGCCTGTGCTTCTGCAACAGACTTGTTTTCCGCCATCCAGCGGGCAGTCGGGATTGGGGTAAAACCGTGCTTCTTGCCAAGGCGCTGGACCTTGCCGCCTTCCTGGTCAATCGCCAAAAGGCTTGAACGGCTTGCGCCAATCATGGAGCTGGCGATTTGTTTCACAGCCTTGCCGCTTTTGACATTGTGGCGAAGGAAAAGAGCGCCGCCTGCACGACCATTTGCTATGTGATTAACTAGCGCGCGGGTGGACTTGTCTCCGGCGCTACCACCAGGAAAACCGGGTACAAGCAATTGCCCGGCCATTTTTTCAATGCTTGCCGCATCCACTCGGGTAGCGGTAAGAATTGCGGGCGCTGCAAGCGTCGAGGCTGCTGCCAGACCCATAAAACGGCGACGGTTCAATTTCGAATATTCCATATTTCCCTCCGGAATGATTTCAGGCTGACGAATCAGTTTTGTTGACTTGCTACGACCTTGGACAAAGAATGACAAATTTCCATTAACGTTTCCGTATGGTCACTTTGTGACGAAAGCGCTCTGGAAACAATTAAATTTGCCTCTGACTTCAAAATAATACCGTCGGCAAGCATCTTGAGGTGATTTGCCTTGAGTGTTGAACCGGTGGATGTGATGTCCACAATCACATCGGCCTGCCCCGCTGCAGGGGCGGCCTCCGTAGCGCCCAGGCTTTCCACGATGCGGTAGGCATCAATGCCTTTTTCCTTGAAAAAGCCTTGAGTGAGGTTCCAGTATTTGGTTGCAATGCGCAAGCGCCTGCCGTGGCGACTGCGGAATTCTGCGGCAACATCGGATAGATCCGCCATGCTGCTCACATCTACCCAGGCTTGCGGAACGCCTATCACAACATTGGCGTGACCAAATCCCAGTTTTGCAGCAAACTCCAAAACCTCGTCAGCATCATCAATGCCTTCGCGAGCAAGGTCTTCACCGGTAATGCCTGCGTGGATATTTCCGTTTACAAGCTCACGGGCAATTTCAGAAGCCGACAGGAAAGCCACATCCACTTTTGGAGCGGTTTTCAAGCCACGTAAGGCGCCCTGATAGCTTCTTGCATTTTCCGGCAATTGCAATTCAAATCCGGCCTTTTCAAAAAGCCCAATGGCATTTTCCTTCAAACGCCCCTTGGAGGGCAATGCAAGAGTAATTGTACTCACAAAACATCTCCCTCAAGACGATCCACCCAAACAGCAAACCCGACCGCAGGGATTTCGTATGGTGAACCGAGTAACGTCATCAGTTTATCATAACGCCCGCCACCCACGAGAGGATCGGTTTTTTCCTTGCCAAAAATTTCGAAGACAAATCCGGTGTAATAATCCAGCCTTCGGCCAAAGCTTGCCTTGTAACGCATGGCGGCCTTGCTTCCCTTCAATCCCTTGGCGCGGGCATAGAGTTCGTCTCTTGCCATGGTCAGCATGATACCATGCTTGAGCTCAAACGCCTCGACTGTGTCATGCGCTTCGCTCAATTCAACATCAATTCCCAGAAACTCTTCCAGGGCTGAACGCTTTTCACTATCCAGTTTTTCAGAGGCAAGCTCGGCTTTTTCGATCAGGCGTTCTGCAATTGCCCTTGGCGTTCGCCCTCCACTCAAGGGCAACCCCTGCTCCAGCATTTCACCCTTGATGGCATTTTCCAGCATGGTGACTTCACGCGCTTCAAGGGCATGACGTATTTCTTGTGAAAGCCCATCGAAATCCTCTTTGGTGTCCGATGACATCTGGTCCAGTTGTGCCTTGAGCATATCATCATCACCAAAGGCGCGGATCAGTTTTTTGCGCCAGGCCTGCGGTATTCGCAAGGCTTCCAGCGCAGAGACAAAAATTGCCTGATCGCCCAGAACCAGTGAAAGATCTTCCTGACCCGAGGCCTCCAGCGCATGCAAGGCGGTCTGGATGCAATCAATATCCGCATCATTGGTATCGTCACTGCCAAGGTTTTCAAAGCCTGCCTGTGTGAACTCATGGCCTTCGAGACCCCGTTGGCGGAAGACCTTGCCACAATAGGCATAGCGACCCTTGATCCAGCCTTTTTCCAAATGGCGAATACAAACCGGAATTGTAAATTCCGGACGCAAGCAAAACTGTTTTCCCGAATTTTCCTGTGTGATGAATATCCGGCGGCGCAGATCTTCACCCGTCGTGTCCAGAAACGGGTCTGCTGGTTGAAGCAGATCGATTTCAGGCACCATGCAGCCGGTGGCTTCGAGGGTTTTGAGGATGGTCATGGCCGTC
>CALDZZ010000191.1 GCA_937944075.1 uncultured Rhizobiaceae group bacterium | reverse complement strand
TGGGCAGGTTCTGGTGAAGCAGCCGATGACCGCATTTGGTTTGAAATTCGTGAAGAACAGGGCGCAACGGAGTTTCTCGGTTATGACACAGAAATTGCTGAAGGTGTGGTTCTGGCTCTCGTCGTAGATGGCAAACAAGTAGAAAAGGTCGCAAAAGGCGATAGTGTTTCACTGGTTGTCAATCAGACACCTTTCTATGGTGAGAGTGGTGGCCAGATGGGCGACAAGGGAACCATTCGTTTTGAGGGTGGAAGTCTCGAGATAACAGATGTCAAAAAACGCGGTGAAGGCCTGTTTGTTCATTTGGGAAAGATTGTTGAGGGAACGCTTGGTCTAAATGATCCTGTAGAACTTGAAGTTGATCATGCAGCAAGAGCAGGGTCGCGCGCTCACCATTCCGCGACCCACCTCATTCATGAAGCCCTTCGCGAAGTATTGGGTGATCATGTTGCTCAAAAGGGATCACTGGTTGCACCTGACAGATTACGGTTTGATTTTTCTCACCAGAAAGCAATTTCAGATGAGGATTTGGCAATTGTGGAAGAAATGTCTAACGAGATAGTTCGGCAATCCTCTCCGGTTGAAACACGTCTAATGGCTGTTGATGATGCTCGTGATATGGGCGCCATGGCCCTGTTTGGTGAGAAGTATGGCGACGAAGTTCGTGTTGTCTCCATGGGCAAGGCCATGCGTGGCGACAAGGCGGGTAAAACCTATTCTCTTGAGTTATGTGGTGGTACCCATGTCTCAAACACAGGCGAAATAGGGTTGGTTAAACTGCTTGGTGAAAGTGCCGTTTCTTCTGGCGTAAGGCGTATAGAGGCACTTACTGGTGAAGCGGCCATGGAATACATGGCTGGGCAAGAAAAGTTGGTGAAGACCATATCGGATACACTTAAGGTGCCGCCACACAAGGCAGCTGAGCGTGTGACCCAGCTTGTGGATGAGCGCAAGAAGCTTGAGCGCGAATTGGCAGAAGCCAAAAAACAACTGGCACTTGGAGGTGGAGCAGGCGGCTCACAGGCAACAGCAAAAGATATCAATGGTGTTCAATTTCTGGGGCAGGTCGTAGAAAACATCGCAGCAAAAGAGCTTAAAGGTCTGGTTGATGAGGCCAAGCAATCGCTAAAATCCGGCATTGTTGCAATCGCAGGCGTGTCTGAAGATGGAAAAGCAGGTATTGTTGTGGGGGTAACAGACGATTTAACTCAACAGTTCAGTGCGGTTGAATTGGTGCGCTTGGCTTCCGAAGCAGTAGGCGGCAAGGGTGGCGGTGGACGCCCGGACATGGCACAAGCTGGTGGGCCAGATGGTAACAAGGCACAAGCAGCGATTGAAGCAATCGAAAAAGCGCTTTAGTCGATAGTCTGCATATTTAGTTCGTTAAAGGTCTCTTGCACATTTTCAAGGGACCATGCTTGTTTGGAAAACCCCATACAATGCTCAACTCTTCTCCTGAGAGCCTCATGCTTAAAAGATATCTCACGACGGTATCTTCTCCACAAACAGCGCTCGCGCCAGTGAACATGCCATCGTTTGTCTTTTCAATCGGAAACCATGATAACTTGCACCAAATCACACCCCGTTTCACCCACTGAGAATTAATGATGAAGGGCTCAGATTCTACCAGACTGCCTGGCACAACTGGTGCGCGGGAACATTGTTTTTCTGTTCCCCAGGTCCCGTAAAGCACTTCACGTTCATCGGCGATTGCAGCAGTTGCAAATAGCATGAAAGAGATGAGATATAAGTAACGCATGCCGGAACGTTAGCCAACATGTGGGGTGCTTTCCAATCAAATCGTGTTGATTAATGCGTGTAAAAAATCAGAGAACAACAAGAATCAATATCGTATAGACCCTGGTCAAGCTACTGATAAATATAAAAAAAGCCGGAAATAAATCCGGCTTTTCGATAATTCATTTATTGATTAGCTCATGGCTTTTTGCAGGTTTTCGTCAACCTTGTCCAGGAAGCCCATGGTTGAGAGCCATGGCTGGTCCGGTCCGATGAGAAGTGCAAGGTCTTTTGTCATGAAACCGGATTCAACGGTATCCACACATACAAACTCAAGCGTGTCAGCAAATTTTGCCAATTCTGCATTGTCATCCAGCTTGGCACGATGCGCCAGGCCGCGTGTCCATGCAAAGATGGAAGCAATTGAGTTTGTCGAAGTTTCCTCGCCTTTTTGGTGCTGGCGGTAGTGACGTGTCACAGTACCGTGCGCAGCTTCGGCTTCAACGGTTTTCCCATCCGGAGATAGAAGAACAGAAGTCATCAGCCCGAGTGAGCCAAAGCCCTGGGCAACTGTATCGGACTGCACGTCACCATCGTAGTTCTTACAAGCCCAAACATAGCCACCGGACCATTTCAGCGCAGAGGCTACCATGTCATCGATCAAACGATGCTCATACCAGATTTTGGCTTCTTCGTATTTTGCCTTGAATTCTTCCTGATATACTTCCTCGAAAATATCCTTGAAGCGACCGTCATAAGCCTTGAGAATTGTATTCTTGGTTGAAAGATAACACGGTACTTTGCGCGACAGGGCATAATTCATGGAAGCGCGTGCAAAATCACGAATGGAGTCGTCAAGGTTATACATAGCCATGGCAACACCGGATGAAGGTGCATCAAACACTTCATGTTCAATTTCTGTACCATCTTCACCAACAAATTTGACGGTAAGCTTGCCTTTGCCAGGGAAGCGGAAGTCTGTTGCGCGATACTGGTCACCAAAGGCGTGACGGCCAACAATGATCGGTTGTGTCCAACCTGGAACCAAACGAGGTACGTTTTTGCAAATAATAGGCTCGCGGAAAATAACACCACCAAGAATGTTGCGAATGGTGCCGTTCGGTGAGCGCCACATTTTCTTGAGACCAAATTCTTCAACACGCTGTTCATCAGGGGTAATGGTTGCACATTTGACACCAACACCATGTTCCTTGATTGCATTGGCTGCATCAATGGTTATCTGGTCATCCGTGGCATCACGTGCTTCAATGCCTAGGTCATAATATTTAAGATCGATATCCAGATAAGGATGAATGAGTTTGTCCTTGATGAACTGCCAGATGATGCGTGTCATTTCATCGCCATCCAGCTCAACAACCGGATTTTCAACCTTGATTTTAGCCATGTTTATTCCCTCATAGATGTGTTGCAATATTCTGCAAATCAACACTTTTTAGTTAGCATGCTATGTCGTATAGCAAACTGGTCGAAGGATGCAAATTATCCCAAAGGTTTATGAGCATTATTTGTTCAAGAAATTATTACAGGAGCAAGGTTTGAGCGTTAAAGAGAAATTTGCAAGCAGGCGCACTTACAAGGTTATTGGTGATATCAGCTCTCCTGTAAACAACCAGATTGCACCTGAAGTGATTGATGGCATGCTTGAGGCTTGTGCAAACGCACCGTTTCATTACGCATGTGACCGTCTTCACAGGGAGACGCTTGTATCATCTGTGCCATGGCGTGCGTACAAGTTGAACGCATCTTCCTGTAATGGCCTCATGAGCTTCCTTAATGATGAGGGAGACAAGACCAAAGTGCCGAACATGCTTGCCGCTGCAGACTATCTTATTCAGGTAACCTGGCTACCGGACGAAGGCACAATCCTGAACAGGAATGCTGGCAAGGACGAGCCGGCATTTGTTGGAACCTTGCGAAACATGGAGCATGTTGCGGCAGCCTCTGCTTTCATACAATCGCTTCTCATTGCGGGTGAAGAGCAGGGGTACATGACTTACTGGTCCAGTGGAGGGGCGCTGAAATCCGAGCAGGTTTTCGACTATCTTGAGATACCACACTCTGAAATATTGATGGGATCTGTTTTCTTTTTCTCCAGGGACGAGCAACATCCGGAAATCAAACCTGGTTCCATGAAAGATGCCAGAGGTCTTGTTGAGGACTGGTCAAGGTGGTGTTAAATCCGGTGAATACTACTTTAGCAATGTGGCAATCTCGTAGAAATAATCATAAACCTAATCCAACAGCATTCATGCAGGACTAAGATCATGACAAAAAATACACGTACAGAAACTGACAGCTTTGGCCCACTTGAGGTTCCTAATGAAAAGTATTTTGGCGCACAAACGGCTCGTTCGCTCATCAACTTTCCTATTGGTACCGAAACCATGCCGCTTCCACTTGTAGCTGCATTAGGGATCGTCAAGCAATCTGCGGCGCGTGTTAACATGAAGATGGGTGTTCTTCCAGAAAACCTCGGCAAGGCAATTGATCAGGCTGCCGGTGAGGTTGTTGACGGCAAGTTCAATGACAATTTTCCGCTTTCAGTCTGGCAAACGGGTTCCGGCACCCAGTCAAACATGAATACCAATGAAGTTATTTCCAACCGTGCCATCGAGATTTTGGGTGGCGTGATTGGTTCCAAGGATCCGGTTCATCCCAATGACCACGTCAACATGGGGCAATCTTCCAATGATACGTTCCCGACTGCCATGCATATTGCTGCAGCTCGCGAAATCAATTCCATTTTGCTTCCGGCATTAGATCATCTGGCAAAGGCCATTGAGGCAAAGTCCGAGGAATTCAAGGATATTGTTAAAATTGGCAGAACACATACACAAGATGCTACGCCGTTGACATTAGGCCAGGAGTTCTCAGGCTATGCTACTCAACTGAGAAACGGTATTCGACGGGTCACAGAAGGTCTTGATGGCTTGTATGAGTTGGCGCAGGGTGGAACAGCGGTTGGTACAGGGTTGAATTCAAAAGTCGGGTTTGCAGAGGATTTTGCAGCAGAGGTTGCCAACATCACAAACCTTCCATTCCGTACCGCACCCAACAAGTTTGAAGCATTGGCGGCTAATGATGCGTATGTCTATGCACATGGCGCATTAAGTGCTGTATCGGCATCACTCTTCAAGATTGCAAACGATTTGCGTCTGTTGGGTTCAGGTCCGCGTTCTGGCCTTGGCGAGATTTCCCTTCCTGAAAATGAGCCAGGTTCATCAATCATGCCCGGCAAGGTAAATCCGACCCAGTGTGAGGCAATGACTATGGTTTGCTGTCAGATTATGGGTAACCAGACAACAATTGCCATGGCGGGAACGCAAGGGCATTTTGAGCTGAACGTTTACAAACCGGTCATGGCAAATGCCATGTTGCAATCCATCCGTATCATGGCGGATGCGTGCAATACATTTGCAGACAAATGTGTAGTTGGTATCAAGGCAAATGAAGATAATATCACCCAGTTGATGGAACGTTCTCTAATGCTTGTTACGGCTCTCGCCCCTAGCATTGGCTATGACAATGCAACCACGATTGCCAAAACCGCTCATAAAAATGGCACAACCCTGCGGGAAGAAGCAGTCGGCCTTGGGTTTGTCACAGAAGAAGAATTTGATGCAGTCGTAAGACCTGAGCTTATGATTGGTCCGAACAAGTAGATTTCTGTTCAATTTGAATTAAAGTTGAAAATCTTCTTTTAGCCAAAATCAGCACCTGTTCAATATGGTTCACCCCATGGAGGGTGGATCATGTTGTCTAGAGTAAAAGCGTTTGCCAAAAATGAAGAAGGTTCAATTGCAATCTATTTTACGATTATTGCATTGCCGCTCATGGGGTTGATTGGCGCTTCTGTAGACTATACGCGGGTGACGATGCATGATTCCAAATTACAATCGACGCTTGAGCAGAGCATTGTAGGCATCACCCGGGACAGTTTTAAATCCAGCGATGAAATGAAGAACTATATTGTTTCACTAGCTGCTGCTAACACCAGAAGTACTACAATTGAAGGTGCGATTACGGTAAATGACAATGTTCTGCGGGTTGAACTGCGTGATGTTGTTAAAACACCGGTCTTGAATGTCATTGGAAGATCCGAGTTTGAAGTCGAGGCACATGTGAACTTGACAATAGCGCCTGTAGAAACAACACCAACAATCGTTGTCAAAGACAAAAAGACTGCAGGTAGTTCCAGCACAAAAAGGTCTGAGCAAACTAAAAACAGGACCAAGCAGATAAGTCGTTCAGACATTAGCCGTATGCGTTCTGCACTGCGAAAAGCAAAGTCCAGAGTTAGCAATATGAGTTTGCCACCAGCTACAAAACGACGAATTTTAAATAATCTTCAAAAACAAATTCAATATTTGAATCAGCAGAGCAAACAGGCGCGCTAAACCCTTTTCTTTTGTAAACAAATGAGTATATTGCTCGTGTTTTACGTAACGTCATGAGGATAGTATGTCTCACCTGAAATCTGCTTTATCAAAAACTGGTCTCATCGGCTTGCTTGCCTGCAGTTTGTTTGGAGTTCAAACAACAGCACATGCATGTGGGCCCGATACCGATTGCGTGCTGGAAAATGACCGTCATTACAGAATCAGAATGCCTGAAGGCCATGATGGTTCGACCAAGATAGGCGCCATCTTTTTCATGCATGGCTACAAGGGTTCTGCAAAAGGCGTTATGAACAATAAAAATCTTGGCAAGGCAGTGTCAGATCTTGGTCTGGCGCTTGTTGCACCCAAATCCGCCCATGATGACTGGGCGATCCCTGGCGCACCTTCGGCAAAAGAACCTGTAGAGCTTGAGTATTTTGAGGCAGTGGTTGCAGACATTGAAAAACGTTTCGCAATTGACACATCAAGAATGATGGCGAGTGGCTTTTCTGCGGGCGGCATGATGACCTGGAATCTGGCTTGTGACAAAAGCGAACTCTTTGCAGCCTACGCGCCAATCGCTGGGACTTTTTGGGAGCCAATACCCAAAACCTGCAAGGCACCTACAACAAGCATCATTCATACTCATGGATTGTCAGACAAGATTGTACCCTTGTTCGGTCGCGAGATTGGTAGTGCGAAGCAGGGCAATGTTCCTGAAGTCATGGAAATGTACTCACAAAAGGGCAAGTTCAGGAATGCTGGAGACACCATGAACACAACCCTCGAACTGGAATGTACAAAACTTCTGAATGCTGAAAACCAAAGCCTTGATTTATGTTTGCATCCAGGGGAGCACAGCATGAAAACGGACTACGTTGTTAATGCCTGGAAGAAGTTCAGCAATCGCGGTATCATCAAACGCTAGCTTTGAAACCGGAGTGGCAAACTCTTTATCCGTATGGCCCCTTGAGCCCGGACTTTTCAATCAGTGTAATGTAATGATTGGAATTTTTTATAAGGTCTGCTGCTTTACGTTCAATAAGTTCTGGACGTTCAGCATCGCTCGCATTTGAGATGGCTTCCCAT
Organism: uncultured Rhizobiaceae group bacterium; assembly: GCA_937944075.1. GTDB lineage: Bacteria > Pseudomonadota > Alphaproteobacteria > Rhizobiales > Rhizobiaceae > JAALLB01. Next base: position 7,140 of record CALDZZ010000191.1, on the reverse strand, counting down.
AGTGAACTGATGGCAGATGCATGAGAGAGTATATCCTGAAGCAAAATTTCGTTTGAGACTGCGCTCATGAGTTTGTTGGGTGTTACTTTTCCAACACCATTTACAGTGACGCTGCCGGCATCTTCATAGCCTTTAGGCAGGTTTCCTTTCAGGTTCATGACAGAGCGGTATTGTATGCATTGCATGATTTGGTCAACAGCCTGCTTGGCACCTTCCACCCTTGACACATGTTCAGTGTCTGCTGCTGCATGAGGCAGTAATTCAAACTTGTCTGGATGGTTTTCCTGCAAAGCCAGATAAGGAACCATTGGGCCACTCAATTCACCGGTTTTGGCATTCTTGAACAGGTCAGCATCGATTGCAGCATATCGTATTTTACCATGCTTCATTGCCTCATCCAACGCTTCAGTATTGATCACTTCGCCACGATCGTAATTGATAACAATGGCATTATCGTTCATGGCATTCAAAACATCAGAATTCACAACAGAGTCGTTTGAAAACTTTTCCTGTTTTGCATCGAAAGCACCAAGCCCTGTATGAGGAGAAAGAACATCTGCATCCTTTGCAGCTTCTTCAGGTGAGGCAGCATAGGTGAAGCCTTCAGAATGGATCCATTCCTTGTGATGTGACCGAGCGTATACCTTGACGTTCATTCCGAATGCCTTGCCAAGGCATGCTACCTCACGACCAATATTACCAAAGCCCAAAACAGCCAGAGTTTTGCCTTCCAATTTCTCGGTCGGATATTCACAGAGGTTCTTTCCGGTATCAAAATCTCCTTCGCAAACGCGTTTGTGAAGTTCCTCAACATCAATATCCGGTAAAACCTTCAGCAGCGCCTTGAATACCATTTGTGCGGTTGCCCGGCTGTTGAAGCTTGGTGTGTTCATCAGGGGCGCAGGCCCACCAATACCATTGCCACCACCCCATGAAGCTGATCCCATGTTACCGGTTCCGGCACCTATGCGTACGCCACCTTCATCAAACCTGGAACCTTCCGGCAAAAATGTAGCCGCTACAATCGTGGCGTCATATTGGCCATCTTTGGTAATGGGTAGCAATTCTTCTTCGCGGCTTAAATCCGGTTGATAAAAGAAATGAATTTTTCCTTTTTCAAGATCACTGTCATCTTCGCAGAGTCCGTTATGAAAGATACCACCTGAAAGCCCGATATGTCTTTCCACTTCCGAATGGTCAGGGTTGCCTTCCTCATCAAACTTTAATCCGACAAGATCTGCTAAGAGAACCTTATATGCCTTATCAGGATTGTCTTTGCGGATTTGAGGTTTGGAATATGACATATGAAAAAGCCTTTATGGAAAATCCCCCATAAACTATGTCAGATGCTGAATTTTTCAATCAAAATTACGAAGCTTCGTCAGAAAGAATTTCTACCAGTTGTTGTTTCAACCATCCCTTGGCAATCCAGTGTCCGCCATTGTGTACATCAAGCTTGACGTTTTTGCCGGATTTGCAGGCGCTCCATTCATATCGCTTGAATGTCTGGGACGTTTGCCAACTCTCCGTTTTGGCGGATTTCTCAACGCATTTGTTTATACGAAGCCATAGCCTGACTGGCCCGGTTTCTTCTCCGTTTGGGCCAAAGGGAAAGTCCATTACAGTGTCCTTAAGGCCATGTACGTGCCGCACTTCAACAGGGCCTGTCTTGCACTCTTCGCTTTGGTCATAAAATGTACCGGATATGCCAAGCAGAACACTAACCTTTTCACCAGCTTCACAGGCAAACCGCCAAGCCATGGAGCTGCCCCACGAGTATCCTGAAACCATAAGACTGCCTTGTTCGATCGGATATTTCTTTGCAACATCATCAAGAACCTTGTGCGCAAATTCTGTGTCACGTGATCCAGGTTTCCAAAAATCCCAAGACTTTCCCAATCCATTGGGCGCAATCAACAACACGCCTGACTTGCGGGTCGCATCACCAATATGCTTATGGTTGATTGGTACCGGGCCCTGTCTGCCCCAGCCATGAAAGTGCATCAATACAGGAAGCTTTGTTTTCCCGTCCCAACCATCAGGAGGAAGAACGTGATAGCTGCGCTCACCTATAAAGCATGGCTTTTCAAGGCTACAGACTTCTTCTTCAGAATTCGCAGTTGTTGATAAAGCGAAGATAAAGGAGAGGGCAAACATGCCATTTCTAAGGGGGTGTTTCATTCGTAAAGTCCGTTCTACTCGAAAACAAACAATATAGAAAACTGCAAACCATTTTAAGGGAGAAAAGCAGAAACTCACGCGCTTGTGTTTTTGAGTGTACCGGCATCGGCACGGCCTGCAAAAACGCCAATCCATGCCGATATAATAAGAACAAAAGCACCAAACAGAAAGAAGGCTCCCGGAAAATAAACAGGCGCGATAGAAGAAGTAAAGTATGAGAAACTAGTCGTCGAAAGAGCAGGGCCTACGATCGCTGCCAATCCACCAACGCTGGTAAGAGATCCCTGCAGCAGGCCTTGTTGTTCATCACTGACTTGCCGTGAGGCGATGGCTTGCAATGCAGGTTGTGCGCAGCCCCATCCGATGATGTATGGAATAATGCCCAAATAGCCGAGCAGGCCATTTGTATTGAATGCAAGCATAACATACATCAGCGAACTCAGCAGAAAGCCGCCAATGATTGTATTGATTTCGCCAAACCTCGGGATAACCTTGCGTACCAAATAACCTTGAACGAAGACATAAGACGCACCAACTACGGCAAGGGAAAATCCGGTTTCCTGTGAGTTCCAACCATATTGAAGTTCAGAGAAGATGACCCAAAGCGCCTCAAGTCCGCGTTGCATTGCACTGACCAGCATGAGTGCAATACCAAGCAACATGAGAACCCTGGTTGACGTTAGCAGTTTCAATGTACCAAACGGATTGGCTCTTTTAAGAGAGCTTTTATCCCGTTTGTCTTCCGGCAGGCTTTCTTCAAGATAAAAGTAACCGAAGATTGCATTTCCAAAGGAAAGTGCTGCTGCACAGTAAAATGGTAGTCTCAAATCATAGGAACCTAAAAATCCACCCAAAATAGGGCCGATAATAAATCCAACTCCAAAGGCAGCACCAATCATTCCAAAAGCAGCTGCGCGGTCTTTTGCTTCAGTCGTATCGGCAATATGGGCGTTTGCAGTTGAAATTGTTGCGCCAAGAATACCGCCAACGGCTCGGCCAATAAACATCCATCCAATTGTGGGTGCCAGAGCCAGCAGGATATTGTCAAAGCCCAGGCCTGTGAGCGCGACAAGCATGACACGTCTGCGGCCATAGCGGTCTGACAAGGCGCCCATCAGGGGAGCAAAGATAAATTGCATGAGAGAAAAGATTACAGCCGTTGCGCCATATATCGCAGCCGTTTGCGAGACTGTTCCGCCAGTCAGTTCCGATACGAGTGAGGGCAGGGTTGGCCAAACCAAGCCTGCACCCATCATGTTGATCATGACTGTCAGGAGAACAACGGTGAGGCTTTTATTGAGCAAAATGCTTGTTACCCGTCTTTCTTTCCTGAAATCGGAGTTGAGTAGGACAAATCAAGATCCCAGGGGAAATAAATCCATGTATCCTGCGATACTTCGGTGACGTAGGTGTTTACTGTCGGCTTGCCACTTGGTTTTGCATAAACAGTTGCAAAATGCGCATTCGGCAACATTTTACGCACCTCTTTTGCAGTTGCACCGGTATCTGTAAGGTCGTCAATAACCAGAACACTTTTACCACCTTCGGTATTGTTCAAAATATCATCAGATATGGTTTTGATGACAACTAGATTACCCTGATCCTTGTACTCGTGATAGGAGGCAATGCAAACGGTCTCAATATTTCGAACACCAAGTTCGCGAGCAATGATTGCAGCCGGAACAAGCCCGCCACGTGTTATGGACACAATGGCCTTCCATTCCCCGTTTTTCTCGCTCAGTGTCGAAAGCTTCCATGCAAGCGCCTTGCTGTCACGGTGAAACTGGTCCCATGAAACAGGGTATGCTTTGGATGATGGATCTGACATTTTGATATCCCGTGTGTAAAACTCTGCCAACTCAATAGGGAGTAAATAAAAAAAGCGCAAGAATCTTTGCGCTTTTAATATGGATAGTCAGAAACATGATATGCAAAATGCTTGGATCGGATATTTTAGACGGTAATCGCCAGAATATGCTGTGCAACTGTAGTCGTAACCTTGTGCATAATCTGATCTGACGACATGCTCAAATATACCCCAAAGGCCAGAAAAAGCATGCTGGTCAGTATTGCAAATGAGGGAGTTACGCCCTTGTTTTTCATTTTATCTGTTGTGTTCTGCATTGGTCTACGAGTGTCCTGTACTGATTGTCTTACTTGGAGTTGTTGGTGGCGGTCGTTATTTCTGCTGCGACCGTATCATTCAAAACCGTAAGGTTGTTGCCAAGTAATGTAATTGAACCAATTGCAATAATTCCCGTCATCGCTGCAATCAGGGAGTACTCGATAGCAGTAGAGCCGCTTTCGTCTTTGAGAAATTTGTTCAACATTGGCACATCTCCTTTTGTTACAGGACAAGGTGCAATTGCAGTGCCAACTACCTAGGCTGTCTTAGGTAGTCTGTTGGTATGGTTTCCAAAATGTTAAAGCAAACAGATCAGTCAGCCAATTCATCCAGCATTGCCTGAATATCAGCAATCGCCCTTTGTATGTCTTGCTTGTCTCGGCCTCTGACAACAATCTGGGTGGAATAGGTTTTGCCGTCGAACTTTGGGTAAGACCCTATCGCTGTCTGACCATGGGCTTGCTGTATTTCCCCCAATCGGTCGCCAATGGTACCTTCACCATGTCTGCATTCGACATATTCAGACAGCATTTTTGTTCCGCCTTTAAGCGCAGGTAGTACATTCTCCAACATTGCCTGAAAGATGGAAGGTACGCCCGCCATGACATGAACATTGCCAACGATGAAGCCGGGGGCTATTGAGACCGGATTATCAATCAGGTCCGCTTCATGTGGAATTCTGGCCATCCGTTTGCGGGCAGTTGTAAACTCGATGTCGCGGGAAGCATAATAATCTTCCAGCAGTTTCATGGCGCGAGGGTCATGGTCTATTGGAATTTTAAATGCAGCTGCAATTGAATCGGCTGTAATGTCGTCATGAGTTGGGCCGATACCACCTGATGTGAACACATAATCATAGCGCTTCCGAAGAGCATTGACCGCCTGGACAATCTCTTCAGTTTCATCGCTGACGATACGAACTTCTTTCAGATCAATGCCTTGCAAGGTCAGGGCGCTTGCAAGGTGTCCGATGTTTTTGTCTCGTGTGCGTCCTGATAAAAGCTCGTCACCGATTGCCAGCATGGCAGCAGTTACGATCGTGTCTGCGTCCCGGTTTGTCATTTGTTATTCCTAAATAAGTTTTGCGCGAAATTGCCCTGCAAACAGTATTCAAAATGAAAAGGCGGCATTCTTTGCAGAACGCCGCCTTTGATTAGAAGATTTATTATGCCTTAGGCAATGTCAAAACGATCTGCCATCATTACCTTGTTCCATGCTGAGATAAAGTCCTTCGTAAACTTTTCCTTCATGTCACTTTGTGCATAGACTTCTGCAATGGCACGCAGGATGGAGTTTGAACCAAACACAAGGTCTGCGCGTGTACCGGTCCACTTAACATCACCGCTTTTGCGATCATGCGCTTCAAAGGTTTCTTCGCTTTCATCGCTAGCTTTCCATTCCACACCCATGTCGAGAAGATTGACAAAGAAGTCATTGGAAAAGGTACCAGGATTTTCTGTCAAAACACCATGCTTTGAGCCAGCTGCATTTGCATCAAGAACACGAAGCCCACCAACAAGTGCAGTCATCTCCGGTGAAGTCAGACCCAGCAGTTGTGCCTTGTCCACAAGGAGAGCTTCGGTTGAACGCGGATCCTTTGTGTTCTTGTAGTTGCGGAAGCCATCAAACTTTGGCTCAAGCACTTCAAACGAGTCTGTATCAGTCTGCTCGTCAGTCGCGTCAGTACGACCCGGAGTAAATGGAACGCTCTCACCTGAAGCCTTTTCAATGGCTGCACAGCCACCAAGAACAATCATGTCAGCAAGTGATACATTTGTACCAGAAGCCGTTTTGATTTCCTCAAGTTTGGCAATAACGTCAGCCACGCCTGATGATGTGTTGATATCCCAGTCTTTCTGAGGTGCAAGCCTGATACGCGCACCATTGGCACCACCACGCAAATCAGAACCACGGAATGTGGAAGCTGAAGCCCATGCCGTATTGACCAATTGTGCAACAGACAGGCCGGATGCAAGGATATGCTCTTTAAGGGTAGCAATTTCCTTGTCACCAATCATGTCGCCTTCATGAGCGGGTACCGGATCCTGCCAGATAAGCTCTTCAGAAGGCACCTCTTCACCAAGGTAGCGAATTTTGGGGCCCATATCACGGTGTGTGAGCTTGTACCATGCACGCGCATAGGCGTCAGCAAACTCATCCGGATTATCCAGGAATTGTTGCGAGATTTTTGCATACTCAGGGTCCATTTTCATGGCCATGTCATCGGTTGTCATCATCAACGGTTGTGTTTGTGATGGATCGTGTGCCTTGGGAGCTTCCGGTGCACCCTGGCCAGCTTTGGGCTGCCATTGTACATGGCCGGAAGGGCTTGTAACCTGTTCCCACTCATAATTGAGCAGCACTTCAAAATATTCCATGTTCCACTGGGTTGGGTTAGGGGTCCATGAACCTTCAAAGCCGGCAGTTGTGGTGTCACCACCTGAGCCGGTACCATGTGAATTGGTCCAGCCAAGTCCCTGTTGCGCCATCGGTGCGACTTCAGGTTCTGCACCCATTGCATCTTCAGGGCCGGCACCATGTCCCTTACCAAAGGTATGACCACCTGCAACCAATGCAACGGTTTCATAGTCATTCATGGCCATGCGTCCGAAAGTATCACGAATATCATAAGCGGATTTCAAAGGATCAGGGTTTCCGTTTGGACCTTCCGGATTTACATAAATCAGGCCCATTTGTACGGCGCCAAGCGGATCAGCAAGTTGACGCTCACCACTATAACGCTGATCGTCAAGCCATTCGGACTCAGGGCCCCAATAAATATCTTCTTCCGGTTCCCAAACGTCTGAACGACCGCCACCAAAACCAAACGTCTT
>CALDZZ010000190.1 GCA_937944075.1 uncultured Rhizobiaceae group bacterium | reverse complement strand
TCTTCGTCCAGATTGCGCCAGGTGGTGGAGCGGCGGTTGAGGGCTTTTTCCCAGCCCAGGGTTTCGACGATTTCCGTGATGGTTTCATTCGAAAGACCATCGGCTCTTACATCGTGATTTTTGAAATCAATGCCTTCTGCTTCGAGCCACTTCAAGGTTTTTTTGCAGGTATCGCAGTTTTTGAGTGTGTAGACTGTCAGCATGATTTGTATTCCTAGTTTTCCAGCTTGCACGCCTTGTTGTCAAAATATTCGATCTTGGTGAGTGCTGCCTGAAGAACATAGTCGGGATATTTCATTTTCAACTGGCGCGTAAGGCCGTTTGCGTACAACAGGAAGGATGCCTCATAGATCGGCAATGCTTCGCCGGAATTATCCTGGTTCTTGTTGAAGTAACTCATCGTGACAGGCCAGGCCTTTTTGCCTTCAAGCTGGGTTTGAATGTCCGAATTCTCACCATCCAGCGGTTTTTCTATTTCCCTTGGCGCGCCAATGACCGAAGCGGAGTTCAACACCTTGTCTGCATCCCCTGACCCGTCAAACACATCATGGGTGAGGAAGCGCTCACCCTTTTTGGCATTGTTGAGGATTTCCACCAGATGCGTTGTCGTAAAGATACCATCGCCCAACTCAAGGTCCCGCGGAGTGTCCCCCTTGAGTTTCACGTTTATGCCGTTTTGGCCCAAGGTTGCATTGCCGGAGATTTTCTGATCAGCCTGTTCGTTGACAAAGCTCTTCGTCTCAAAGGAAAATTCCTTGCCGTCCGGGCTTTCATAGGTTGCGGTTTGCTGGTCCGTCGTAAAAGCATCGCGGTCAGTTTTGATGGTTGTCACAAAGCGATAGCGAATTGAGATGCCCTCGCATTCATTTCCCTTAACCTCATAGACAATTCGCCCTGACATTCCCTTGATGCCTGAACGATCCTCGGCATTTTCCAGTGAGACGTTGTAAATGGCGCGATGCGGTTGCAACACCTCGAAACCCGCTGATATGCCAAGTGTTGTCGTGGATAACAGGGCTGCAATGCTTAAGGGTATGATTTTCATATGGCGATTTTTCTTCTTGAGCGTAAGATGGTTTGCATCGGCTTTCTAACATACCCTGTATCACACAAGAGGCAAATACATGGCATTGAATTTTATGAACAAGCATGAACACGACCTTGAATGGATGACAAAGCGCGCCATTGCACACCGCGGCCTGCATGACGCAAGCAAAGGCATATATGAAAATACGCTTTCGGCTGCACGTGAAGCCATCCGGCATGGATACAACATCGAACTCGATATACAGCCCTCCCGCGAAATGACCCCACTGGTATTTCATGATTATGAACTCGACCGCCTCACAGCCGAGCAAGGCAAGACGCGCGACATTGATGCAAAAACCCTGACCGAAATTACAATTCACGACTCCTCAGATCAAATCCCTTCACTGGAAGCGTTTCTCAAGCTGGTCGACGGGCAAGTCGGACTGGTTGTCGAAATGAAAGGCAAGCCAGGTCAGGATGATGGATTTGTTGAACAGACCGCGCGGCTTTTGCAATCCTACAAGGGAGATGCCTGCCTTATGTCTTTTGACCATCATCTTTTGTATGACGCGCGAAAATTTGCCCCTGACATTGCCTTGGGTCTTACCGCAGAAGGTGATGATACAGACTATGAAAAACACATGAAAATTGCAGATGAATGTGCTGTCGACTTTATCTCCTACTATGTCAAACAGCTTGATACACGATTTGTCAGGGAATTCAGGGAGACAGGCCGCGAAGTGATCAGCTGGACCGTTCGCAGTCCGCAAGACAAGGCCTATAGCGACAAATTCGCTGATCAGATCACATTTGAGGGTTTCAAGCCTTGAAGGTTTGGACTTAAAGCCAATCTTACTTTCCATGAACGACGCAGCAAGTGACCAGTTTCAAATCAGAATTCTCAATTCGCTTGAGACCATAAATCCACAGGATTGGAACCGCCTGCAATCCGGGCCCATCAATCCCTTTGTTACACATGAATTTCTTTATGCACTTGAAAAATCAGGCTCAGCAGTTTCCAATACAGGATGGCTTGGCCAGCATCTGGTTCTAGAAAGTGACACAGGCACAATGCTGGGTGCCCTTCCCTGTTATCTAAAGAACCACAGTCAGGGCGAATATGTTTTCGACCACGGATGGGCAGATGCCTTTCATCGCGCTGGCGGGGATTATTATCCAAAGTTGCAGTGTTCGGTTCCTTTCACTCCGGCAACAGGACCGCGTTTTTTGGTGCCTGAATGTCCCGACCGGGAGACCCGCATGATGGCCCTGGCGCAAGGCTTGCAACAACTTTGCCAGCGCATGAAGGTATCCTCAGCGCATATCACGTTCATGCCGGAAGATGAATGGCAGTTTGCCGGTACGCAAGATTACCTGCAGCGTACGGATCAACAGTTTCACTGGCTCAATGAAGATTACAAGAGCTTTGATGATTTCCTCAACAAACTGGCCTCGCGCAAGCGTAAGAACATTCGCAAGGAACGCCGGGTCGCGCTTGAAGAAAATGGCATTACCATCGATCTTCTGAAGGGCGAAGAAATCACTGAGCGGGTTTGGGATCGCTTCTTTGCCTTTTATACGGATACAGGCATGCGCAAATGGGGGCAGCCATATTTGACGCGTGAGTTCTTTACGCTTGTAAGCGAGAAATTGTCCGACCGCACCCTGCTTATCATGGCAAAGCGGGATGATGAGTATGTAGCTGGAGCAATTAACTTTATAGGCGATGACTGTCTTTATGGTCGGCACTGGGGGTGTCTGGAAGACCATCCGTGTCTGCATTTTGAGGTTTGTTATTACCAGGCAATTGATTATGCCATCTCGCATGGTTTAAAGCGTGTTGAAGCTGGCGCACAAGGATCGCACAAGCTGGCGCGCGGCTATGTGCCGGTCACGACCCGTTCAGCTCACTGGATAACACACCCCGGCTTGCGCGATGCAGTGGCAGATTATCTGGTGCATGAGCGACGCGAAGTTGATAGACACAATGAAATACTGGGCGAACATGCGCCTTTTAAAAAGGGAAACTAGGGATGCAAACACCTGCTTATGACACTGACAATATTTTTGCCAAAATCCTTCGTGGCGAAATGCCTTGTTTCAAGGTTTATGAAGATGACACTGTGCTTGCCTTCATGGACATTATGCCAAGGGGTGAAGGCCATTGCCTTGTAATTCCCAAGGCAGCATGTCGCAACATGCTGGATGCATCGCCTGAAACAATTTCCCATGTACACCAGGCAGCACAAAAAGTTGCTCATGCGGCGCTTGAAGTGTTTCGGGCTGACGGGATTACAATCCAGCAATTCAACGAAGATGCTGGCGGGCAGGAAGTCTATCATTACCACGTCCACGTCATTCCAAGACACGAAGGCAAACGCATGGGCCCTGCGGGTGTCATGGGCGATATGGAAGCGATCAAGGCGAATGGCGAAAAGCTCGCCGGGGTTTTGAATTAACCCCTCTTCATAAGAAGCCATAGTCCAGACAAAAGTTGCTCTGTTATCTGGTTGTTTGGCTATCGTCTTTGTATTTCACAATGTTTATTGGCTTAAACATAAAAAAATCCCCCTGGCGAAAGTCAGAGGGATTCTTAAAATTCTTTATGGTACGATTAGCGACCGAATGTGAAAATGCTTGTTGAGCCATTTGTGCTGATGCGTACACATGCCTGGTGAATTGGAACACCGTTAAATGTTTTTGCTTCAGACTGGAAGAAGTAGTTTTTAACCGGACGAAGAACGTCTTTAACGCTTTCAATAACGCTGTAACCTGTTTCCTCGTTCATGTATGTAATCATTTGCTCTGTTGAAAAAGCTGCCGGCTTTGCTTCGATTGTAGCTGCGTTTACAGATGTTGCGCCTACAGTAGCTGCGAAAGTTGCTGCGACAAGTGTTGTTTTGATTACGTTTTTCATAGTTTTAATCCTCGTTAATTGGTTATGTCTGAGTAGAAGCAAGTGGCATGCCAAACTCTGCCAAACGTTATATTTTTCCTTAAGTCATTAATTTTATTCAGGTTTTTAAATCATTCAATTTACAGTCAGATCAAAATTGCTAGCCAGTTCTGTGTCAGAGCAATCTTTCTGGTTCATTTGGTGACAGGTGTCAGGTGATTGTTTCAAAACAAAACACTCTCAAACTGACCAAATCGGAACAACATCTGTTTGAAGATTATGATGGGCATTCATGGTTATTGTTTTTGTTAAAACCAAAAAAATCCCCCCGGCTATGAGCCGGAGGGATTTCTAATAATCTAAAAAAGTAGTCAGATTTATATTAGAAGAAACGAGTAATGCCGTTTGTTGTAATTCTGACGCATGCCTGGTGAACTGGCACACCGTTGAATGTTTTGACTTCAGACTGGAAGAAATAGTTTTTAACCGGACGAAGAACGTCTTTTACACTGTCCAAAAGGTTATAACCGGCATCTTCATTCATGTATGACATCATATCGCCAGTTGTGAAGCTTACGTTTTGAACCATAACCGCTGGTGTTGCCTGTAGCTCACTTGCCTTGTTGGCGTGGTATGCGCCAGAAGCAATCCATGTTGCACCCATTGCTGCGGCCAAAGTAAGTGCGATAGTTGTGTTTTTAATAAGCTTTTTCATTATGTGGTTCCTCGTTTTGAATTGTTACAAAAGAGGATGCAAAGCCTGTGCCAACTGAAAGCAGATTTAAAAAATTATAAGCCTCTGTTTTTATTGAATATTTTTAAATATAACTTGCTTATGTATCAATTCAATTCATTTATGAGACAAATTAGGTGTTCCAAAATAATACGTCATCTCATAATGGAACAGGTTTTGGACACGGATTATATGTTTTACCGTCTATTGGGTAATATTCACGGATCAAGAAAATTCTGAACGCTGCCAACGGCCTTTTTCAACCTTCTTTAAGTCTGATCCCCAAGCCGCACTTCATTATGCGACTTGGGATTTTCTTTTTACAGATTGCCCTTGCTCATTTCAGAAGCAAGGTGGTCGGCTTGGCGAATTGCCAGTGCGACGATTGTCAGTGTTGGATTTTCTGCAGCCCCTGTGGTGAACACACTGCCATCCGAAACATAAAGATTCGGAATGTCGTGCGTTCGGCCCCACTTGTTCACCACACCATCTCTGGCATTTTCCGACATGCGATTTGTGCCAAGGTTGTGTGTCGAGGGATAAGGCGGCGTTGGGAAGGTCCGTGTTGCACCCACTGCGTCATAGATGGCGGCACCCTGCTTGTAAGCGTGATTACGCATGGCGATATCATTGGGGTGATCATCAAAATGCACATTGACAACAGGCAGGCCATGCTGGTCCTTAACGTCCGTATTCAAGGTTACACGGTTTGTTTCCTGCGGCATGTCTTCGCCCACAATCCACATGCCAGCCATGTTTTCATAGCTGTCGAGTGCCGTTGTAAACTCACGCCCCCAAGAACCCGGATCAAGGAATGCAGCCATGAATGGCAGCCCCAGTGCGAGCGTTTCAAGCTCGTAACCACCAACAAAACCACGCGACGGGTCGTGCCTTGATTCATCTTGTATAATACCGGCCATTGTCGTGCCCCGCCACATCTTTACGGGCTTGTCAAAGACACCATAAACCGATCCGGTCATGTGACGCATATAGTTGCGCCCAACCTGACCTGACGAGTTTGCAAGGCCATCGGGGAACATGGATGAAGCAGAGTTCAGCAACATGCGAGGACTTTCAAAGGAATTGCCCGCAACACATACAACCCTTGCCTTTTGCATTTGAAGATTACCATCGGCATCAAAATACTCAACGCCTGTAACCTTGCCTGCATCATTGTGAAGAATGCGCGCCACGTGAGACTTTTCACGCACTTCAAGATTGCCGGTCGCCTCACCTGCGGGAATATCCCTGTAGCCTGCCGACCACTTCGCCCCCCATGTACAACCCTGGAAGCAAAACCCAGTTTGCTGACAAGCCAACTCACCATCGCGCTCCTTGCTGTTGATGGCCATACGCCCTGTATGAACTTGTTCATACCCAAGCTTCTTGGCTCCTGCCTCAAAGACCTTGTAATTGTTACACCCTGGCAAAGCCTCACGGCCACCGGTTTGGGTGACGCCAAGCTTGTCTTCTGCCTTGGTGTAGTACGGATCCATTTCATCTGCATCAATCGGCCAGTCCAGAAGACTTGCGCCCGCAACATCCCCATACGTGGTTTTTGCTTTCCACTCGTGTTTCTGAAAACGCAGTGATGCACCTGCCCAGTGTTGGGTTGTGCCACCCACTGATTTCACAATCCAGGCAGGTAGGCCCGAAAAGTCTTTTGCAACACGCCAGTCGCCTGAGGTTGTACGTGGGTCAAGCCAAGCCAATTGGCCGAAACTATCCCATTCATCATTGATGAAATCCTGAGGCAAATGTCGTCCGCCAGCTTCCAGTGCTACGACGCTTATCCCCTTTTGAGCGAGTTCATTTGCAAGAACACCGCCACCTGCGCCTGTGCCGATGATTACGACAACGCTATCGTCATTTTTATCAAATGGTGCAGTCATTTTCGTGTCCTTCCCTTAAATCCAGTTAATGTCGTCAAAGCCGCGATCGATGTAGCCACCCTTGGAGAAGCTTTCACCTTCGTAGCCAAACAATGGCCAAACGGCTTTTTGATTATAAAGACCTGTTACAAGGCCTCCACGAACAGTCTGGAAGAACGCGCTGTCTTCCATGCTACGCAGAATATCGACGCGGTCGCGTTCCCAACCGGCGCCGACATAACTTGCATGTCCGGCTTTGACTGCTGC
>CALDZZ010000189.1 GCA_937944075.1 uncultured Rhizobiaceae group bacterium | reverse complement strand
CAACCGAAAAGTGAATAATGGGGATGTTTACGACACCTACAAGAGCCAGAACGGCTGCGGCTTTTGCTGCCGTGCGACGATTGTCGAAAGCTGATCGCAGGGCCATATAACCGATGTACAAGAATAACAGAATTAACTCTGAAGTAAGGCGCGCATCCCACTCCCACCAGGTGCCCCACATCGGCTTGCCCCACAGTGATCCTGTTGCAAGGGCAAGAATGGTGAACATGGCGCCTAGGGGTGCTGCAGAGCGCAGTGAAACATCAGCAAGCGGATGGCGCCATACAATTGTGCCAATAGCTGAAAAACACATGACAGAATAAGACATCATTGCGAGCCATGCTGCTGGAACATGAATGAACATGATCAGCACGGTATAGCCCTGCTGATAATCTTCAGGTGCATTGAATGACATCCATAAACCGATTGCCAGAAGCCCAAGTGTGATGGTTGCAAGCACGGGAATTGCCTTATTGGCGAAGCCCATGAACCGTGTTGGGTTTGCAAAGGCCCATATGGAAGGTTTGAGTGTTTCGGTGGTCATGATGTGTATTTAAACTTTCAAGGTGTCGAAATTCAGTCGGCAGAATGCCGCAGCATGATGCTTGCCGCAAGGGGGCCTAGCACAGATGTGAAAAGAGTTATGGCACACACAAAGAGGAATGGCGCAGTAAAGGGAGCGGGGTCTTCCAGTGCGCCGGTAATGGCAGCGACACCAAAAATAAGGATCGGAATAACAAGCGGCAGAACCAGGATTGAAATCAGCATGCCGCCGCGTGGCAATTTGACGGAGACAGCAGCCCCTACAACGCCAATAAAAGAGATTGCGGGTGTGCCTGCCAAAAGCGTTATCATTGTTGCACCGATACCAAGTGGAGAAAGATTGAGCATGATGCCGAAAAGTGGCGTTGCAATTACCAGTGGCAAGCCGGTCATCAACCAGTGTGCGCAGGCTTTGACGAATATGGTCAAGGGGAGCGGGTGAGGTTGCATGACCAGTATATCCAGTGAACCGTCTTCACGCTCCTGGGCAAAAAGCCTGTCGAGACCAAGCAAGCTGGCAAGCAAGGCACCGATCCATAAAATGGCTGGCGCCAAATGAGACAGGAGTTTTGTATCTGGTCCTACAGCAAAGGGGAAAACGCTAACAACAGCCAGAAAAAACAGGACTCCGGTAAGAGCGCCGCCACCAGCACGAACGCTCAAACTGATTTCGCGCTTCAAAAGGGCGAACATCTACGCGCCTATCTCTAGTGTTTTTTCCGTCTCAAGCCCAAGTGGCAGATGGGTTGCTGCAATGAGAATGCCGCCGCCTTGACAAAATGCCTTGCAAAGGCCTGTAAATAATCTCACGGATTGGGCATCCAGTCCTGCTGTAGGTTCATCGACAATCCAGACAGGTCTGTCGGAGACCAGAAGCCTTGCAATGGAGACACGGCGCTTCATGCCGGCTGACAAATAGCTGAACGGCAGATCGATTGTGTGGGAGAGATCCACTTCATCCAGCGCTTCTTCAATTGTCAGGTCAGGTTCGCCACAAAATTTTTGCCAGAACTCGAGATTTTCACGAACGCTTAGCGCTGGCTTCATTCCGTTTTGATGGCCAAGGTAATGGCAATATTCTTTTGTGCTGCCTTCAAATCCTTTTCCGGTTTCATCAAGCAATTGAACGGAGCCTTCGCTCAAGGGGTGAAGGCCTGCAATCCCGCGCAGGGTTGTTGACTTCCCGGACCCGTTTTCTCCCGTGACAATCAATGCCTCGCCTGCTTCCAGTTCAAATGAAATACCGGAAACAATTGTTTGGCCTGCACGGGATAAACCCAGATTTTCTACAATCAGTTTCATGCAAGTCTTCTAGCGTTAAACTTGCCGCACGAAAAGCCTTGAAATATGAATTTCATCTTTGCTTCTTTTGGCTTGCGCGGCACTGTGATGCGTCTCACTATTCACAATTTGAACGCAAACATTTATAAGGTAACCACAAAACCGTTTCTGTAACGGATGCGGTACAAGACCTTATTTGAATATTTCAGGAAAGACGCTTCATGTTGAACTCACTCGACAGCTTTAAATGTAAAACGACAATGACCGTTAATGGCAAGGAATTTACATATTATTCTCTTTCCAAGGCAGAGGAAAACGGTCTTGCAGGTATTTCCGCCTTGCCATTTTCCCTTAAGGTGCTTCTGGAAAACCTGCTTCGGTTTGAAGATGGCCGCTCTGTAACGAAGGAAAACATTGAGGCGATTGCGGGCTGGCTTGAAACGAAGGGTTCTGCAGAAACAGAAATTGCCTACCGGCCGGCGCGTGTGCTGATGCAGGATTTTACGGGTGTACCCGCTGTTGTGGATTTGGCAGCCATGCGCGATGCAACGAAAAACCTTGGTGGCAATACAGATTCGATCAACCCCCAGGTTCCAGTTGATTTGGTGATTGACCACTCGGTAATGGTTGACTTTTTTGCCAATGACAAAGCCTTCACCATGAATGTTGACCGTGAATATGAACGCAATGGTGAGCGCTATACTTTCCTGAAATGGGGTCAGGAAGCCTTTGACAATTTCCGTGTTGTACCGCCAGGAACCGGCATCTGCCATCAGGTCAATCTTGAAAACCTTTCACAAACGGTCTGGACCAGGGAAGTTGATGGTACAACGGTTGCCTATCCTGACACGCTCGTAGGAACGGACTCGCATACAACCATGGTCAATGGCCTTTCAGTGCTGGGTTGGGGGGTTGGCGGTATTGAAGCCGAGGCAGCAATGCTGGGCCAACCAGTGTCCATGCTCGTTCCAGAAGTTGTCGGCTTTAAACTAACCGGCAAAATGGCAGAAGGTGTAACCGCCACTGACTTGGTTCTGACCTGCGTACAAATGTTGCGCGAAGTTGGCGTCGTTGGCCGATTTGTGGAATTTTACGGTCCGGGCGTGGCAACGCTTACACTTGCAGACCGGGCCACCATTGCAAATATGGCGCCAGAATACGGCGCGACATGCGGCTTCTTTGGTGTTGATGACAAGACCCTAGATTACATGCGTCTTACTGGCCGCCCCGAAAGCGACATTGCCTTAGTAGAAGCCTATTCCAAAGAACAAGGCATGTGGTTCACACCTGAGAATGAGCCTGTGTTTACCAACACGCTGGATCTTGATGTTGGATCGGTTGTGCCTTCGCTGGCTGGCCCTAAACGTCCGCAGGATAAAGTGATCCTTCAAGAAGTTGACGAGCTGTTCAACAATGATCTCAAATCGACTTATAGCAAAGACGCCCCTGTCCGTGTCGGCGTCGA
>CALDZZ010000188.1 GCA_937944075.1 uncultured Rhizobiaceae group bacterium | reverse complement strand
ATGGCAAAATCCTGGTTACGGAACGCGAAGGCACAATGAAACTGGTTGATCCTGACAACAGTTCAGTAAGTAGTGTCAGTGGTGTGCCAGACGTTTGGGCTAACGGACAAGGTGGCCTCTTGGACATCGTGGTGGATCCTCAATTTTCAACCAACAAGACTGTATATTTTACTTTTTCAGACCCTGCATTTTTTGGGGGAGCCGGCACGGCAATCGCATCTGCACAATTTGAGGAAACCAATAGCCCCCGTCTTGTGAACGTCCAAACACTTTTCTCAATGGAGAACACAACACGCAGTGCCTATCATTTTGGGTCTCGCATTGTACTTGCAAAGGACGGAACACTCTTTCTCACAACCGGTGATCGTGGCGAACAACCCAGAGCACAAGACCCGTTTGATGCAGCCGGCAAGGTATTGAGGATCAACAAGGATGGATCAATACCGCAGGACAATCCCTTTGCCGATGGCCAGAAAGGACTTCCGCAGATCTGGTCACTCGGCCACAGAAACCCGCAAGGAGCCACCCTCAATGATGATACCGGCGAAATCTGGACGCTCTCCCATGGGGCAAGGGGTGGCGATGAAATCAACATCCCGAAGGCAGGCAAGAATTATGGCTGGCCGATAATCTCATACGGCAAACACTATAGCGGCAAAAAGATTGGCAAAGGCACATCTGCCGAAGGTCTCGAACAGCCCATCTATTATTGGGACCCGTCTATAGCACCTTCCGGCTTCGACTTTTATCAGGGAAATTTAATACCCCAATGGAAAGGAAACCTCTTTGCAGGCGCCTTGAAAGACCAACTGGTCTCAAGACTTGAAGTTAAAGACGGAGAAGTCATTCACGAAGAACAGATACTGGGTGGTGAGTTTGGCCGCATCCGTGATGTTAGAAGTTTTCCGGATGGAGCGCTTTGGCTATTAACCGATGACAGCGAAGGAAAACTTCTGCGTGTCACCGGCAAATAATCTGATTACCCAAGCAATGAACACTGATGGGTAGCTATCTATTGTGTTACCAGCAGGTCGCTTTTCAGTAACATACTAACGAGATCATCAAAGGTGTTAAAGATTTCTTCTGGTGTATCAGCTGTGAAGAAATTTTCGTCATCACTGGCACACGATGACAAGTTATCAGCAATATCATCTTTTAGATGATCCCGAATTGCAGTAAACTTGTGATCAATATTCCGGCCTCTAGGTATCGTGTACTCAATGTTCACAGTATAAACTTCAGCCTTGTTTCTGGACTTCAGGTTATCACACATTTTTGGGTTAAAGCCCTGAATACTTTGAACGGTACGCCCATTACCGCCATAGGTCGGTCTGAAAACTTCAAAGTTTGGATCAGCGGCATACTGGTCGACAGTACCTCTCTTGTATTTGAAATTTGACTGAACGCCGTCGGTAATAAGCACAACCATTTTCTTTGCGTTATTCTGCGAAAACCCATCACCGGAAATACCAATTTCATCTTCCAGCTCTTCCAACACATAATCGAGTGAAGTACCGCCTGTCTCCCAATCATTTGCAAGGGTCACATCATCCAGACTATTTCTGACATCTGTAATGTTTTCACTTAAGCCATGCTCTTCAACAAGTGTATTGGATGCGGTATATACTGCCGTTTTAACCTGAACACCCAATTGTTGTTGACCCAATGAATCCAGCAATTCCTTGAGCGCTTCTGTTATCACATCAATTCTCAAGTTCACACCAAGCGCACGTGCATCTGCCATGGTGTCCCTGACGTGCGGCGTATGCCTTGAATCAGAAGGTGTATGACACGCAAATGCGCATGCCATTTGACTGTTGGTCATGCGCTGCACATCACCTTGTGAGGCACCAATACCCATTGAATTGGAATTATCGACGACAAAGTAGATTTCCACGAACTCGGGTCTGGAAATATTAACAGTCGTATCAACGGTATAATTTGTCTGGGTAATTCCAAGCACGGTTGACAGGGATGTCTTCATTATACCGTCAAATTTTGCACTGCCCTTGATGGCATCACCATCGAAAGTAATCATAGGGTCAAAATTTCCCCCTGGTGTTGTTTTACGATCAGACAAGGCAATGTTGTAATATTCCAAGGCAATTTTCTTGCCTGTGGCAATTGCTTCACTTTCGGCTTTGCCATTTGCAAGCAACTTTTGGGTTTCGTTTACACCTGCAAGCAAGGCTGCATCCATACTGTTTTGTACATTGGATTTCTCTGAGCTTACTCTTGCATAATCTATTGCCGTTCCAACAGCGCCAAAGATTGGAACAGCAAGAATTGCAAAGGTCAATGCTACATTGCCTCTGGCATTGGATAAGAAATTTTTAATGATTTTGGTGTTTTTATTGATCATGTTACTCGCAGCCCGCCTATTCAAACTAACAGTAACAATAACCTGAATTACTTTCAGATTTTCAAACATGTGTGGTAAACTTTTTACTAACGCGTATTTTCTGTATTTCTCTGAATTTCGCTTTCCCCGGTTTTGATAAAAACCCCACCTTTGTGAGAACATGATAAGGCAGAATTTAGTGACTGCCCGACATATTCTGGGGCGCTTGAATACCGCTTAGGTGTTATTTATGTACTTATGGCCTAGCCAAATCGGTTAAACCGCTATATCTGCAATTCAAGCACTAATAATTCCCTGAAAGCATCCCATGGTAAAATCCACATTTGCAGCTTTTGCTGAACGTTTATCAATTGGTGAAAACCGACGTGCCGCTGTAGAAACCTTTACACTAAACCGTATCAAGATCGAAATTTTGTCTGGCCTTACCGTAGCACTTGCGCTGGTGCCGGAAGCAGTTGCCTTTGCATTTGTGGCAGGTGTCGAGCCTTTGGTCGGTCTTTATGCTGCTTTTATTGTTGGCTTGATTACGGCCGTATTCGGCGGGCGCCCAGGCATGATTTCAGGTGCAACAGGCGCCCTTGCTGTTGTCATGGTTTCGCTCGTCGCACTTCATGGTGTTGAATATCTTTTTGCAACGGTGGTTCTTATGGGCATCATGCAAATTCTGGCGGGCGTGTTCAGGCTTGGAAAGTTTATTCGCCTTGTCCCCCACCCCGTCATGCTGGGGTTTGTAAACGGCCTCGCGATCGTGATTTTCCTTGCACAGCTTTCACAATTCAAAACCACAGGCCCTGACGGATCACAGGTATGGATGGATGGTATTCCCCTTGTCCTGACCTTGGCGCTTGTTTGCCTGACCATGAGTATCATCTGGGTTTTTCCAAAAATCACCAATGTTGTGCCTGCGCCACTTGCGGGTATAGGCCTTGTGGCCGCTGGCGTGATCCTGTTTGGCATTGATGTGCCTCTTGTGGGTGATCTTGCCTCTATCGAAGGCGGCTTGCCGCAATGGCATGTGCCAATGGTCCCGATAAATCTGGAAACCCTTAAAATCATATTCCCCTACGCACTCATTCTGGCAGCCATCGGCCTGATTGAAAGTTTGTTGACACTCAATCTGGTTGGCGAAATCACAGGCAGACGCGGTGGGGCTTCTCAAGAATGTATTGCCCAGGGTGCAGCAAACACGGTTACCGGTTTCTTTGGTGGCATGGGTGGTTGTGCCATGATCGGTCAGTCGATGATTAACGTAAAATCCGGTGGCCGCACACGTCTTTCAGGCATATCAGCAGCACTCTTCCTGCTGATCTTCATCATGTTTGCATCCGGCCTTATTGAACAAATCCCGCTTGCGGCTCTGGTCGGCGTCATGTTCATGGTGGTGATCGGCACCTTTGCTTGGCAGTCTCTTACAATCCTGCGCCGCATCCCGCTAACAGATGCACTGGTAATGATCCTTGTAACCGTTGTAACCGTGATGAGTGACCTTGCCGTTGCAGTGGTTGTAGGCGTGATAGTATCGGCACTTGCCTATAGCTGGAACGCTTCCAAACGGATTCACGCAAAAGCCTATACCTCTGCAGAAGGTGCTCGTGTTTATCAGGTTGAGGGACCGCTATTCTTTGGTTCGACAGATGGCTTTATGGAGTTGTTTGACATCAAGGGTGACCCCAAACTGGTCATCATCGACTTCATGCAGAGCCGTGTTGTGGATCAGTCGGCCCTTCAGGCAATTGAGGATCTTGCAACCAAATATGAAGCACAGGGCAAGGAAATCCAGTTGCGCCACCTAAGCCCGGACTGTCACAGCCTGCTTAACAAGGCAGGGCAGCTCATCGTGGATTCAGATGATGACCCGGACTACGAACTGGTTGTTGACTACTCTGTTCGCACCGGATCCTTTGGCGCTGGGCATTAGGGTTTAGCGAATGCGCCCTGCCCCAAACACGGCCTTGAAAGGCACGCAATAAATAAACACGCGCGAATATTTTCCAATATCCGTTTTACCGGAAATGGCATAACTCTGCGCGCCGGAAATTGATTTCAATTTACCGATACGCTTTTCGGGCTTCTCGTTACCAAGATAAACATAAAGCGCAGGGCCTTTCTTGGTTTTGAAATTGGAACCAAGTTTAATCGCATGACCGTTTCCATCCTTCACAATCTTGACGCTGCCCGTGGTCCATTTGACGCTGACACCCTGAAGGGTGCCGGATTTGACCGTCTGTGACAGGGCGGGACTTGCAACATAACCAGCCATTGTAAAAGCCAAAACCACTGCCTGAAATATCTTTTTCATCATAAGCTCCTGAACAAAATAATCTTCTGTTCAGGCTGGCATGACAGAAGGTAAAATTAAAGCTTGCAAGCCTTCACACATTGCTAAACAAAAGCAACTAATCGTGAATTTATCGTTCCTGGAGGCTAGGATGATCAGCACAGGTGAAGCTGTTATCAGACTTTTGGCAAGTTATGGCGTTGATACCATTTTTGGTATTCCAGGTGTTCACACACTGGATTTTTGTCGTGGCCTCGGAGAAGGCACGCCAATACGACACATCCACGCAAGAAACGAAATGGGCGCCGGCTTTATGGCAGATGGTTACGCCCGCTCAAGCGGCAGGCCGGGCGTGTGCCTGACTATCTCTGGACCAGGTGTAACAAACACAACAACCCCATTGGGACAGGCCTATGCCGATTCTGTTCCACTGCTGTTAATATCAGCAGAAGCCCATTCTGAAACATTGGGAAAAGGCAACGGCACCTTGCATGAGGTAACCGACCTCAACGCAGTCACCCGCCCGCTATGTGCCTTTAGTGAATGCGCGCACAGGCCAGAAGATATCCCCGATTTAATTGAAAGAGCATTTTCGGTTTTCACCTCCAAACGCCCGCGCCCGGTTCACATCGCCATTCCAATAGACATTCTTGCAACCTACATTGAGTATGACTGGAAACCAGCTCAATTGCCCAAGCGCATCACCCCCAAAGAAAGTGACTTGCAGGAGCCTGCGCAGCTGTTGATGAGTTCCAAAAATCCGTTCATCCTGGTCGGTGGCGGCGCTTGCAATGCGGATATCAAGACACTTGCAGAAAAGTCCGGAGCGATTGTCGTCTCTTCCAATGCAGGAAAAGGCATAATGCCTGAAAGCCATCCCTTAAGTCTTGGCGGCGCCATTTGCAGACCTGAAGTTCATTCACTGCTCAAGGCAGCAGATTTGATTGTGGCGATTGGAACAGAGCTTTCTGAAACAGACAATTATATTGGCAGGCTGGAATTCGATTGCCCGCTTATACGGATCGATATTGATGAAACCCGATTTGAGGACCTTTACAATAATACCCATCCAGTATTGGGCGATGCCGGTGAAGCCGTAGAAATTCTCAACCAGATACTTTCAGATACGTCACCTGATACGACTGAAAAACACCTAACCGTAGCCAGAACATTGGCAGAAATTCATTCATCCCTAACCGTTTCAGAAACCAAACATGCTGCCATTCTTTCGGCAGTGCGTGAGGCTGTTTCGCCTGACACCATGATCATGGGGGATGCGACGCAGATGACCTATACAGCTTCCTTTGCCCTGAGCGTGGAAAAGCCTTCCACCTGGCATTATGCAGCAGGCTATTGCGCATTGGGCTTTGCATTTCCAAATGCAATTGGCGCTAAGCTTGCCAGTCCTCAAACCGACGTGCTTGCAATAGCCGGAGATGGCGGAACCATGTTTACAGTCCAGGAACTGGTCAGCGCCGCTGAATTAAAGCTGCCAATCCCGCTCCTGCTTTGGCACAATGACGGCTATAAACAAATTCGCGATGACATGCGCGATGGAAATGTACCACGCATCGCAGTAGATGGCCTGGCTCCCGACTTCAAAAAACTTGCTGAAGCCATGCATTGCCATGCAACACAACCCCGATCGTTTTCCGGGTTGAAGGAAGACATCCAAAAAGCCTTCAAGTCTGATCGCCCAACCCTCATCCTCGTACGTGAAGACAGCGATTGGCTGAACCAGGAAACCCGATAAAAGTGTCTCGTACTTCAGCCAATCTCTTACTCTTGTGCGCCGGGGCAATCTGGGGCATGGGCTTCGTTGCCCAGCAGACAGCCATGGACGATATCGGTCCAATGCTCTTTATATCGCTAAGGTTTTTACTGGCAGGACTGGCAGTACTCCCCTTTGCCTTGATGGAGTTGAAAAGAAACAACCATCCAGAGATCGTCAAAACACTGACTGTTCATAAATCCGGTTTCTTGGCCGTAGGGCTGGCCTTTTTCCTTGGAATGACGTTTCAGCAAATCGGCCTTCAAACAACCAGCGTCACAAATGCAGGTTTTTTGACAGCTTTATATGTCATCCTTGTTCCATTCATCATGACCGGATTTTTGAAGACGCGGCAACCGTTTATCATCTGGCCAGCTTCGACCCTTGCGCTTATCGGAATCTTCCTTTTAAGCGGCGGCAGTTTTGCAGGCTTTGGCACAGGCGATATCCTGATCATTACAAGTGCCCTGTTTTGGGCAGGCCATGTCATATTCACAGGGCGTGTTGGCCAACAGACCAACCTCCCCGTTACCATGGCAACATTACAGTTCCTGATTACGTCTCTGTTGGCTTTTGTCTGTTTTACCGTACCCATGATGTTTGGTTTTGGCGAAGCAATGCCAACAGCCGGACAATTGTCCGGAGCACTTCCTGAAATTGTCTATGCAGGCATCATAGCAGGAGGTCTTGGCTTCACGCTTCAAGCCATAGGACAGCGACATACATCCGAGAGTGCTGCAGCCGTACTGATTTCCACCGAAAGTCTGTTTGCTGCAATGTTTGGCGCCATTTTCCTGAGCGAGCGACTACCTGCTCTGGGATATGCAGGCTGTGGCCTGATCTTCACGGCCATCTTGATGGTTGAACTCATGCCTGGAAAAAACAGCACCCAAAAGGCATGAAAAAACCCGCCTCAAGGAGACGGGTCTATTTTCCAGGCAATTATTGGGCTCTATCTGCCGTGCCAGCGACTGCGATGACCATATCGGTAACCGTGCCTGTGGTGACGGTAAACACGATGGCGGTGACCATAACGATGACCGTAGCGATATCCTGAACGATAATGCTTTCTGCCATAGTAATGCTTGCGATGTGCCTTGCGGTGATATTTCTTGCGCTTGTGGTGACTGTAAATGATCGCCCCACCGATGATTGCACCTGCGATAATTGCCGCTCGCTTGCGATCTTTATGACCTGCCTCTGCACTTCCGACATTTCCTGCCATCATGGCGGGCATGGCAATCGCCAATGCGAGTAATGGCTTTATTAGAAAATTTCTGACTTGAATATGCATGATATTTCCTTTCCGCGTTTTCAATCCAGCGGACATACGCTGAAATATTAACAAAAGGTTAATATCTGCAGTATGAACCTTGTCTGAACAAAATGCAAAACGGTCAGGAAAGTTCCAACTATCTCGATTTAAACCGGCTCATCCCAGTCAAGAGGATCAGGTCGCATCTCCAGATGCAAAGGACCGCGCGGATCCCATGGGTGGGCTTCAGCCACTGCCTCATCCAGTTCAACACCCAGACCAGGCTCTTTGGACGGAATGACATAACCCTCTTCCCACTGAATAGGTTTCTTAAGAAGTTCGCCATGGAAACCATCCCATTTCTTGATGGATTCAAGCACCAGAAAATTCGGGCTACAGGCAGAGAGTTGCGCATTCGCAGCACCCACGATTGGCCCGCAATAACAATGCGGAGCAAGATGCACATGATAGGTTTCCGCCATGGAGGCAATCTTCTTGCCATCCAGTATTCCGCCCGAGCGCCCCAAATCCAGTTGAAGAATGGAAGCTGCTCCCGTCTGCAAAATACGGGC
>CALDZZ010000187.1 GCA_937944075.1 uncultured Rhizobiaceae group bacterium | reverse complement strand
AAAACGGAATCTAAATTTAAGATTCGATTCATTCTGCATATTCAATAAAAACAATGGCTTACGTGAATATTTACCCTTGATTCAGCTTTGAAATTCAACTTTTCCGTAACCATCCGCGAGATTGACGATTCAATTTTGCATAAAATTTGAAATAGTTTGGGTGCATAAAAATGAAAATTATTGTGAAATTGCGTTTTCACTATTGACGTATACGTCAATATTCTGTTTCTTTTGAGTATTCTTTGGAGGAACAAGTATGAAAAAGACAATTATATCACTATTTGCCACATCCATGATGCTTGGCACTGCAACTTTTGCTGTGGCTGACCAGATTGAGGGTAACTGGAAAACCCAAAGCGGCGAGACTGCAAAAATCGGGAAATGCGGCAGCTCTTTCTGTATTACCCTGAAAACAGGTAAATATGCAGGACAGCGCATTGGCAAGATGAAAGCCTCTGGTGGCAAGTACACTGGTACGGTTACAGATCCTGCTGACAACAAAACATACTCAGGTTCAGCAAGTGTAGCTGGCAGCAACATGAAGCTGACCGGATGTGCCTTGAAGGTTTTCTGTAAAACCCAGAAATGGAAGAAACTCTAGGTTATCCTGAGCGATTATCCATTAGGTTACTGTAAATTGAATGCCTCGCTCAAAAGCGAGGCATTTTTCATGAAGACATCAAGGTCTGTGCCAGACCTTGCATCTGACCCAAGTAACGCCCGTTAATTCGAAATAATCTTCACTGGCAGTTACAAAGCCTGCGGCTCGTGCTTGTGCTTCAGGTCCCTTTAGGGGTGCATTGGCATCAAATGTCCAGCCCCAGGCCTGAGGCGTATCAACAATCTTGAAATCTGCGCGAAACAAAACATCCTTGCGACCGGGGTTTTCAATGTCTTCATCGAATTTGCACCTTAAACCCACAAGCAGCAAATTATGCTGCCTTGCAAATGCGGACTGGCGTTTCATTTCCTGTTCAGTAATCCACTCATCCCCCAGCAGTTCTGCATTCGCAGGAACTGTTGCAAAGACAAACAGAGACATCAAAAGCCAAAAGATCAGCCTCATATCTTATCTGGCCTTTTGGCCGAACAAGACGGCTTGCTGGTCCTTGTCCTTGTCAAAACTGGATTGCTCTCGTTTTTCCAGCCCGAGTGACAAGCCGGTTTGTACAGCAGGGCGTTCCTTCATCCTGTTAATCCAGGCAGCCATGTTCGGGAATTGCTTGATATCCTGCCCCTGTCTTTCCCAAAGTTGCGCCCAGCCGATGCAAGCCATATCCGCAATCGAATAGTTTCCTGCAATAAAGTCTCGATCTTCAAGTTGCTTATTCAAGACACCATAAAGTCGGTTTACCTCATTGGTATAGCGATCGATTGCATAAGGTACTTTTTCCGGAGCATAAACACGGAAGTGATGCGTTTGCCCAGCCATGGGGCCCAGACCACCCATCTGCCACATTAGCCACTGATCAACCTCTACACGGCCACGCTCATCTTCAGGGTAAAAGCGGGAAAACTTGCGTCCCAGATATTGCAGGATTGCTCCTGATTCAAAAACCGAGATGGGTTTGCCGTCTGGTCCTTCAGGGTCAATGATGGCCGGCATTCTGTTGTTGGGAGCAATTTTCAGAAACTCTGGCTTGAACTGATCGCCTGCACCGATGTTTACATATTTTATGTCATAGGGAATTCCCAACTCTTCCAGCATGATGGAGATTTTCCAGCCATTGGGTGTCGGCCAATAATACACTTCAATCGGTTTGGTTTGTTCAGTCATTGTTAAGTCCAATCGGTTTTTATAGGCAAATTACAAGAGCAAGCATTGATTTGCGAGTTGTTATTGTAGCATATCAGTCAAAATGATTTTACCTGCGTACCCAAGATTCGGTCTAAAGGGCATCTTCTTACATGAAACTGTTATCCCCCCTTATAAAACTCGGTATATTGGGCGCCTGCCTTGGCATTGGCTTGGGGTATCTGGGAAATATACATCCCTTTCTTGATACATTTTCTCATGCAAGGCTTCATGCCAGTGTCGGATTGTTGGTCATAGGGCTGATCGTTCTCTTTAAAAAATGGATTACATTTTCTGGTCTTGCCCTGGTTGTTGGTGCAATTGGCGTTTACACATCACTATCTGGCACTGTCTACTCAGCAAGACCGCTTGCCCCACACCCCGGCAAACCGGTCTATTCGCTTCTGCACTTTAATTTATACTGGATCAATGATCAGCGTGAAGCCGTCATTGATCGCATCATTGAGCTTGATCCGGATCTGATCTCTATCTCCGAAGCCGCCACCCGCTGGGAAGAAGAGATCAAGCGACTGGATGCAAAATGGACTTATATGCTTCACTGCCCGGAACATGATGACCATGGGGGCATACGGTTTTATTCAAAGTGGCCTTTGAAAACTGATGACCAGTATTGCGGCCCACACGGATCTCTTGCGAAGACCCAGGTCATTTCTCCAGAAGGGCTTGAGTTTACCTCAGGGTCTGTTCATTTGCGTTGGCCATGGCCTGCCAGTGGTCCAAAGCAATTGAAAGCCATCATGCCTGAGCTTGAAACAATTGGCCGTGATGCCATTTTTGCCGGGGATTTCAATGCAGCAACGTGGTCGCATGCCGTCAATTCCTTTGCCCGTACTTCGGGCATGAAAATTGTAAAGGGCATTGGTCCCACCTTCATCATCGATCAACTGCCACTCGATTATATGTGGTGGGCAGGTCTGCCGATTGATAATGTTATGCACAAGGGACGAATCACTATTTTGTCTGCAAAAACACTTGAAGACCTGGGTTCTGACCACCTGCCCGTCCTGGTTAGATTTCAGATCGAAGAGTAAAATTCCCTTAAGTTAACTATATTTATCAACTCACTGTTTTGTGAGCAATTTTCGACTGGTATTCATGGTTAATTTCCGTTAACTAAACCCTAGATTATAAGGGTACGGAACAATGAGAAATATTATCTCCAAGGAAATCAGTCATCCCACACGCCGAAAGATGCTTTCGGGTGGTACGGCTGCAGCAGCTTTATTGGTTTCAGGTTGTTCAAGTTCTTCCCGTGATGAAACGTCAAAGCGCGTAAGCTCAACCATGAAAAAGCTTCGTGAGCGCTTTAAGCGCAAAAAAGACGAAGAAGTAAGTAAACCAGAAGTCGAGGTTGCTGAAGTAAAGGAAGTC
Source organism: uncultured Rhizobiaceae group bacterium (assembly GCA_937944075.1). Taxonomy (GTDB): domain Bacteria; phylum Pseudomonadota; class Alphaproteobacteria; order Rhizobiales; family Rhizobiaceae; genus JAALLB01. The sequence goes on along the minus strand of CALDZZ010000187.1, from coordinate 26,820 downwards.
GAAGTCAAGCCGAAGAACAGCACCTTTGCATCACTTTACGGCCCCCTACCAAATGAAAAGTTTCCGGTAGCAGCACTGCCGGATGGTGCGCTTGAACCACGTTATTTCCGTCAACGTGTCAATTACAAAACAAAGGAAAAGCCGGGTTCACTGGTTGTGGATACCAAGAATTTTTACCTGTATCTGGTTGAGCCAAACGGCAAGGCCATGCGTTACGGCGTAGGACTTGGGAAAGCTGGTTTTGAATGGGCAGGTCGTGCCCGCGTCTTGTGGAAACAGGAATGGCCAAAATGGACACCACCTGCAGAAATGATCGAGCGTCGTCCTGAACTTGAAAAATGGTCAGAGGAAAACGGCGGGATGCCGGGGGGGCTTGATAACCCGCTTGGCGCTAGAGCCCTTTATATCTTCGAAGGAAATGTCGATACGCTTTACCGTGTTCATGGAACGCCTGAGCACTGGTCAATCGGCAAGGCTGTTTCCAGTGGTTGTGTGCGCATGGTTCATCAGGACGTTATCGACCTTTACAGCCGCGTGAGAACCAAGTCTCCAATTCTGGTAAAATAACCAAAAACTGTTACAGCCTTTCAATTTTATGTGATTTCGGCTTACACTTGCTTTGCTAGGCACTTTTTGCCTTGTCAAAGGAGGTAGTTATGATTGTTTCCGAAATATTATCAAACAAGGGTCGTAACGTTTTTACGACCACTTCCAACAGTACCCTTCAAAATGTTGCATCTGTATTGGCACAAAAGAAGATTGGTGCCGCAGTTGTGATGGATGATGATAACCGTGTTTGCGGCATTGCATCCGAGCGAGATATTGTTCGAGAAATCGCAAGGTCCGGCCCAGCTGCTCTTGATCAGTCAATATCGAGTTGTATGACACAGAAGGTGATTTCCTGTAGCGAGACAGAGAGTGTTGACGCGTTAATGGAAAAAATGACAAAGGGTCGATTCCGCCATTTGCCCGTCATTGAAAATGGCGAACTGACCGGAATAATTTCCATCGGTGATGTTGTGAAAATCAAGATCCAGCAGGCTGAGCATGAAGCCGAGGAAATGAAACGCTATATTGCTGGTTAGGATAACTCCCAAACAAGCAAAAGGGTCGAAAGCTGACTTGCTTTCGACCCTTTTAAGTTATGGAACGCTGAATGGTTACATGTTTGGGTAAACAGGCCCCTCACCGCCTTGAGGCACTGTCCAGTTAATATTCTGGTTCGGATCCTTGATATCACACGTTTTACAATGCACACAGTTTTGATTGTTGATAACAAAAGTGGCGTCTGTTGCTTCGGCTTCCTTGCCTAGCGGCACCGCATCACCATTGCCATCAACCCACTCATAAACTGCTGCAGGGCAATACCTTGTTGAGGGTCCAGCAAACTTCATGAGTTCAGACTGTTTTTGCAAATCCAGATCGGCAACTTTCAGGTGAACGGGCTGTACTTCTGCGTGATTGGTGTTGGACAAGAATACGGAAGAAGAACGGTCAAACGTGATTTTACCATCCGGCTTTGGATATGTGATTGGTTCATGCTGACTTGCAGGCTCAGTCGCCTCATAGTCTGCCTTTTCGTGCTGCATGGTTCCAAATGGTGACCACTTGAGCAGAATATTGCACCACATGTCGATACCGGAAAGTACCATACCCTTGATTGAGCCGTGTTTGGTGACCAGCGGCTTGACGTTTCTGACAGGATGCAAATCCTTGCCAATATCACTTTCACGCCAGGCTTCCTCGTAGCTTGTGAGTTCATCATTGGCGCGATCTGCAGCAAGCGCTTCCGCCACATGTTCAGCAGCAAGCATGCCCGACAGCATGGCATTATGAGAGCCCTTGATACGAGGCACATTCACGAAGCCTGCTGCACAGCCAAGAAGCGCACCACCGGGGAATGATAGTCTTGGCACAGACTGATACCCGCCTTGTGTAATTGCTCGAGACCCATATGAAATGCGTTTTGCGCCTTCTAGCAAGGGTTTGATGGACGGGTGCGTTTTAAAGCGCTGAAACTCTTCAAACGGTGAGAGATATGGGTTCTTGTAGCCAAGCGCCACAACATAGCCAACATAAACCTGATTGTTCTCGATGTGATAAACGAAGGAACCGCCATCCTGGTCGCTTTTCAACGGCCAGCCAAGAGAGTGTTCAACGCGACCTTCCTTGTGCTTTGAAGGATCCACTTCCCAGAGTTCCTTGAAACCAATGCCAAACTTTGGCGGGCTTGAGTCCTTTGCCAGATCAAATTTGGCAATAAGCTCTTTTGATAGTGAGCCGCGCGCGCCTTCACCAAAGAGTACATATTTGCCGTGCAATTCCATGCCGCGTTCGTGCATTGGCCCCGGGGTTCCATCTTTTTGCAGACCCATGTCACCAGTTGCAACACCTTTGACCGCGCCCTTGTCATCATGAACAAGTTCTGCGGCTGCAAAGCCCGGATAGACCTCAACGCCCAAGGCTTCAGCCTTTTCTGCAAGCCAGCGGCAGACATTGCCAAGCGAGACAATGTAATTGCCATGGTTGTGCATAAACTTGGGCATGCCAAAACCAGGCAGTTTTTTACTGCTGGTTTCTGTAAGAAAATTGAAGATATCATCTGTAACCGGAACCTTGAAAGGATGGTCACTTTCATCTTTCCAGTCAGGAATAAGGCGATCAACCGCGATCGGATCGATTACAGCACCTGAAAGAATATGCGCACCAACTTCAGGGCCTTTTTCAAGCACCACAACATTCAGGTCTGCATTCAATTGTTTTAACTTGATTGCTGCTGAAAGACCTGCCGGACCAGCACCTACAATCACAACATCAAATTCCATGCTTTCGCGCGGTTCTAGAGCTGTTTCTTCTGACATGATATTCTCCATATTCATTCGCTGTTTTCAGCATTTTTCCATTCATATCATGATGTATGGATAAGGCCATAATATTTTTGACGCAGTTTGATTGTGAATCCACGACAGTTTTCACCATCTCACTATGGCAAAGGCTGCAAGACAAGGCTAAACTTGCGCCATGGAAAACATCAGGGAAATCATGGAATGGTATATTGAAGCTGGCGTTGACGTTCTGCTTGAAGACGCTCCGATTGACCGCTTCTCAGAAACACCCCCTGCGCCACGTCCCAAAGCCTTGCCTCGCAATGCACCTACTACCCCTTCACCTTCCGAGAGACTTGCCAAGAAAGACAACAATGAGCGACGCCAACCAGTCTCGCCTGCTGTTTCTGCACAACCAGCCACCTTGCCTGATGCTGCTGCAATCGAGACGGCAAAGGCCATGGCATCCAAAGCAGAAACCCTGGATGAACTTAAAGACATCATGGCAGAGTTTGACGGATGCAATCTGAAACGCACTGCTAAATCGCTTGTGTTTGCCGATGGTAATCCACAAGCCAAACTCATGCTGATTGGTGAGGCTCCTGGCCGTGATGAGGATATTCAGGGCCTGCCTTTTGTCGGGCGTGCGGGACAGCTCTTGGACAAGATGCTTGCTGCGATCGAGCTTGATCGGGATCTTGCCTATATCACCAACGTCATTCCATGGCGCCCGCCCGGCAACAGAACGCCTACGCCACAGGAGACGGAAATCTGTCGTCCGTTCATTGAGCGACATATCGAACTTGTTAAACCGGATTGTATCTTGATGTTGGGTGGGTCTGCTGCGAAAACACTCATGAAAACACAGGATGGCATCATGAAACTTCGGGGCAAATGGACTGAAATCAAAACGGATAATGCAAGCATCAAAGCGCTACCAACCCTGCATCCTGCTTATCTGTTGAGACAACCAGGCCATAAACGCCTTGCCTGGCAGGATTTACTCTCCCTTAAACAGACAATGGATGGATGATGAACCTGATCAAGACTGTTTAAATTGATGCAGTGCTTTTAACAGGCCTTTGGTTGACCCGTTTGTTGCAATTGCCTTGCTGTTTACATCCAGCATGGGTTCAATTGTAGGCAAGAGTTCCTTGCCCAACTCAACACCCCACTGGTCAAACGAGTTGATGCCCCACAAAACCCCTTGCACAAACACCTTGTGTTCATAGAAGGCCATTAACATTCCGAGTGAATGGGGTGTCACGCGTTTGAACAAGAATGTATTGCTCGGACGATTGCCTTCAAAAACGCGGTGCGGATTATTATCAGCCTGTTCCAGCGTGCGGCCATCCATCAAGGCTTCTGACTGCGCAAAACAATTGGACAACAAAACATCTCTGTTTCTCTGACGCCCGTACCCGGTTGCGGCAATCAGGAAATCACACGGAATGATTGTCGTTCCCTGATGAAGGAGTTGATAAAAAGCATGCTGGCCATTCGTTCCAACTTCACCGAAGATGATTGGCCCTGTATCCAGCTCTGTTTGTTCACCGGATTTCAAAACAGACTTGCCATTGGATTCCATGTCCAACTGCTGCAGCCAGGCAGGAAAGCGTGACATTCGACTGTCATATGGCATTACGGCCTGAACCGGAAACCCCCAGACATTTCGATACCAAATGCCAATCAAACCCATAACGATGGGAATATTCTTTTCAAAAGGGGCATTCATGAAATGCTGGTCAGCCGAATGCGCACCATTTAAAAATTCTCGAAACCTTTCAGGTCCAATGGATATCATCAGTGACAACCCGATTGCAGACCAGATTGAATAGCGTCCGCCTACCCAGTCCCAAAATCCGAAAGTTCGTTCATTCTCAATGCCAAATGCTTGTGTTGCTTCAAGATTTGTAGACAAGGCACAGAAATGTCTGCCGGCCTCATCCCCAAGGGATTCTTCCACCCACTGTTTTGCATTGGCTGCGTTCAGCATGGTTTCCGCTGTCGTAAACGATTTTGACGCAACGATGAAAAGGGTCGTTTTCGGGTCAAGTCTTTCCACGATATCGTCAAGGTCGGTAGCATCCGAGTTTGCAACAAAATGCAGTTTGGGGCCGTCATTGAACTCTCTCAAGGATTGGGTTGCCATGCGAGGGCCCAGATCAGAACCACCAATACCAATATTGACAACGTCGGTCACCTTGCCACCTGAAACAAGATAGCTGCCATCACGAACTGAGGACGCAAACTTTGCCATCCTGGATAGTTCCGCGTGAATATCCTGCATGATATCCTTGCCATCGACCATGATCGGCTTTTCTGATGGATTGCGCAACGCCGTATGAAGCACTGCACGGTTTTCAGTGGTGTTAATCTTGTCACCTGCAAACATTGCAGAACGCATTTCAGCCAGCCCGCCGGCTTTTGCCATTTCAGCCAAAACGGAAAGAGACTGCGCATCCAGGCGATTTTTTGAGTAATCAAAAATTACACCATCGTTTTCAATAGACATATTGTTAAAGCGATCAGGATCGCTTTCAAACATATCGCACATATGGGTATGGGAGAGCCTTTGCTTTTCAGCATTAAGCCTGTCCCTATATTGATTTAGCGCAAGATTGGTCATTGGATTACAAGTATTTGATAGTTAGCAATTTAAAATTTTACAGAATTGGATTAAACCAGATTTACATTAATGAAATCAGAACAAGCGAGAGCTCGGATGCGAACCACACAAGGCCAGACTATCAGACTTAAAAATTACAGGGTTTCCGAGTTTAAGATTCATACTGTCGATCTCGATATTTCACTGCACCCAACGCAGACGATTGTTAAATCAACTATGACAGTCGTTCGTCAAAAAAACGTGAGTGCTACTACACCCCTTGTACTGGATGGAGATGAACTGAAGCTGAACTCGGTTTCAATTAACGGCAAACCTTTGCCTAAGGCAGACTACAAGGTAAGTGAAGACAGTTTAACGCTGACAAATCTGCCGAAAACCTCGAAGTTCGAAGTTCAAATAGAAACCGAAATAAATCCCACAGAAAATACCAAACTGATGGGGCTGTATCGCTCTGGTGGTAACTATTGCACGCAGTGTGAGGCCGAGGGTTTCCGCCGTATTACCTATTTCCTTGACAGACCAGACATATTGGCTGTTTTTACAACGCGCATCGAGGCAGACAAGTCAGAATCGCCAATCTTGTTGGGCAATGGCAACCCAGTCAAAAAAGGCACTTCTGGCAAAGGAAGGCATTTTGCCGTTTGGCATGACCCGCACCCAAAACCGGCCTATCTCTTCGCAGTGGTAGGTGGGGACTTGGGTTCTATCCACAAACCGTTCAAAACCATGTCAGGTCGAAAGGTTAAACTGGGCATTTACGTGGAAAAGGGCAAGGAGGACAACGCCCAATACGCCATGGATGCTCTGATACGTTCCATGAAATGGGATGAAGAGGTTTTCGGGTGTGAATATGACCTTGATGTTTTCAATATAGTTGCAGTCTCGGACTTCAACATGGGAGCTATGGAAAACAAGGGACTGAACATATTCAATGATAAATATGTGCTGGGTGATTTCGACACTGCAACTGACACAGACTTTGCCAATATAGAGGGTATCATTGCCCATGAATATTTCCATAACTGGACCGGTAACCGCATTACATGTCGTGACTGGTTCCAACTTTGCTTGAAGGAAGGCCTCACTGTTTATCGTGACCAGGAGTTTTCATCAGATGCACGTTCGCGAGCAGTCAAACGCATTCAGGATGTACGTGGCCTTAAATCCGCACAGTTTCCCGAAGATGCAGGCCCACTGGCGCATAATGTACGACCTGAGACTTACAAGGAGATCAACAACTTTTATACAGCCACAATCTATCAAAAGGGTGCAGAGCTGATCCGGATGCTGGAAGTTATCATCGGGGAAAAGAATTTCAAAAAAGGAATGGCAATCTATTTCAAGCGCCATGATGGCGATGCCGCAACGATAGAGCAGTTTTTGGCCTGCTTTGAGAAAGCTGCAAAAATTGATCTTTCACATTTTGCGCTTTGGTATTCCCAGGCGGGTACGCCGCTATTGAGCGTTTCAACAAGCTACAATAAAAAACAGCAAATTTTTACCATGGAAGTTGAGCAACATACGCCTTCAACCCCGGGACAAATGCACAAGAAGCCGGCGCATATTCCCCAACGCTTTGGCCTGATGGGGCCTGATGGTGAGGACCTCCAGCCTACAAAGACTGCAGGTGCGGAAATAATAGGTGATGTGCTTCACATTACAAAGCGCAAACACAAGATTGAGTTTCATGGCATAACAGAAAGACCCGTTCTCAGCCTGAACCGTGGTTTCACTGCTCCCGTCAATATCGATTATCGCCAATCCCCTGCCGACATGGCATTTCTTGCAGCCAATGATCGTGACACGTTCAGTCGATGGCAGGCGTATCAAAACTATGCCAGCAAAATTCTGATTGCTGCCATTAAAGCCATCAAGTCCGGCAATACAATACAGATTGACGCAAAATTTCTGGAGATATCAAGAGATATCCTGACGAACGAAAAACTCGAACCTGCTTTCAGGGCTACTGTTTTATCACTACCAAGTGAAGGCGATCTGGCGCAGCTTATTGGCAAAAACATTAACCCTGAAGCAATCCATACGGCGCTGATGACATTGACCAAGGCGCTGGGCAAGACTTTTGAACCTGAGCGCAAAAAACTCATGCAATCGTTGCAGGGCGCAACTGTGTTCAATTCATCTGCCGAAGAGGCCGGAAAGCGAAGCCTCTCAAACCTGATTATGCGATACGCAGTTATTTCAAAGTCAGGCAGCGCTTTAAAAGACATCTCCAGGATCTATGAGAAATCCAACAACATGACAGACCGCATCAATGCACTCATGACGCTGGTACATCACCATCCTGATCAGAAGGTTCGGGAAAAGGCTTTGGAGAGATTTTTCACGCGATACAAGGACAACCACATAGTTTTGGACAAATGGTTTTCGGTTCAAGCATCCAGACCGGCCAAGCGCACGCTCACAGATGTCCGCAAGTTGATGAAACATGAAATGTTCACCTTCCATAACCCAAATCGTTTCAGATCCCTGCTTGGTGTTTTTGCCATGGGCAACCAGTCGGTGTTCAACGCAGACAACGGAAAGGGATATGAACTTGTGGCAGATGCACTCATCAAGCTTGATAAAATCAATCCTCAGGTTACAGCCAGAATGCTGACGGCGTTCAAGTCCTATCGTGCGCTTGAGCCCGGGCGCAGAAAACTGTGTTTATCTGCATTAAAGAAGATTGAAGCTTCTGGAAATCTATCCCGGGACACCTCTGACATTCTTGGTAGAATGCTCGCAAAATAACTTTTTTGCATCAAATAGCCAGAAAAGCCCTTCCAGGACTGGACAAGGTGATTCCCGATGATTCATTGTAGGGGTGATTCGGCAACGCGGCGGTTGGTGAACATACAGAATAAATGAGGAGGCCAGCAATGTCTCAGGCGGAGGCGCATAATCTGCGACACCGTAAGGGTCTGTTGCGATTGAAGGGTAATGGCTCTGCAACTGTTGTTGCGGGCTACGCCCGACAATTGAGCCATCCGGCTTATGAAAATCTTATAAAATCTGAAACTTTTTTACGCCGGCTTGTGCCGGCTTTAATCGTTCTGTTCCTGGCGATAGCCGGCATCTCAAGATGGATTTCCCTTCAGTCACAGGCAGATATTATTCGTAGCCAGACAAATACCGAAATGCATTTTATAGCCGAACTGATTGAGCAGAAACTTGACGTGCTCCCCGCCGAACAAGACAATTCATATTCAATTTCCAAAGTACAGAATACGCTTTCTGATACGATACCTGCCAAATATCGTTCCAACGGTCGCAGCATCTATCTGACATCACGCCTTGGGGAGATTGTTGCCAGTGTTCCCTATATGCCAGAACTTCATGGCAAACAGCTGGATGCAGTATTGGGTGACGTTTTGCTTTTGACCACTTTTGGCGAACGGGCTGAAGCCAGAACCATCAACACCGCAGATGGCAAGCCCGCAATCGGTGTTCACAGGCTTTTGAAAAATCCTTATGGCGGCATTACACTTATCCAGCCTGAGAGTTTTATCTTCAGCAACTGGAAACAGAATGCTTCACTTAATGTAACGCTATTTGTCGGAACATCCTCAATTTTGCTGATTGTGCTCTATGCATATTTTGCTCAAAGTGCACGCGCACGTGAAGCTGACAAGATTTATGTGGAAGTTCAAAACCGCTTTGATACTGCCTTGATGCGCGGAGGATGCGGCCTTTGGGACTGGGATCTTTCGCGCGGGCAGTTTTACTGGTCCAAATCAATGTTCGAACTGCTCGGCATGAAGCCAAGAGACCAGATTATCAGCTTTGCTGAAGTCTCCAAACTGGTCAATGATGAAGATCTTGATCTTTACGCCCTTGCCTGCAGGGTTCTTGAACAAAACCTCACGCATGTTGAACAAATCTTCCGCATGAAAAATCATCATGATGAATGGTGCTGGATTAGGCTCAAGGTTGAATTGTCAGGCATGGATGGCTCACGCCCTCGTCTTGTGGGTATTGCTGAAGACATCACTGAACAGCGAAAGCTGGAAAAGGCAAGCTATCAAAAAGACATGCGCCTTCATGATGCGATCGAAAACCTGCCAGAGGCATTTGTGCTTTGGGATGAACACAAGCGTCTTGTGATGTGCAACTCAAAATATCAGCAACTGCACCAGCTTGATCCGACCTGGCTTACAGCCGGCATGCCCTATTCTGCTGTCATGAAACATGCAAACCCGCCAAACGTAAGCACGGAAAAGGTGAGAAGCCTCAACGAGGATGAAAACACACGCACTCTGGAAGTGCAACTGGATGATGGGCGTTGGCTGCAAATCAACGAGCGACATACGAAGGATGGCGGTTTTGTCTCTGTTGGCACAGACATTACGCCTATCAAGCTGCATGAAACGAAGCTTGTTGAATCTGAAAAACGATTGATGGCAACCGTTTCAGATTTGGAAAAATCCCGAATTACCCTGGAAGAGCAAAAACAGAAACTGGCGGAAATGGCACAAAAATATGCCACAGAAACCCGCCGTGCAGAATCTGCCAACCGTACAAAGTCCGAGTTCCTTGCCAATATTTCACACGAACTGAGAACACCGCTGAATGCGATTATCGGTTTCTCGGAGATCATGAATGAAGGTATGTTTGGTCCATTGGGATCAGCTAAGTATGAAGAATATGCTCGCGATATCTATGAAAGCGGAAGTTACCTTCTGGGCATGATCAATGATGTCCTGGACATGTCAAAGATCGAGGCCGGTCGCCTGGAGCTGGATTATGAATGCTTTAATCTCAATGAAATGATTGAAGAAACCATGCGGATTGTTTCCCACCAGTCTCAAGAACGCAACCTGCAGATCGAAGACAGTGTTTCTTCAAAAATCATGCTGGAAGCTGACAGACGCGCCATAAAGCAGATTTTGATAAATCTCTTGTCGAATGCGGTCAAATTTTCCAACGATGGCGGTCGCATTCAGATACGGGCGCGCAAAAGAGAAAACTGTGTGACAATCACTCTTGAAGATGATGGCATCGGAATTTCCAAACAGGATTTGAGAAAATTGGGCAAACCCTTTGAACAGGTTCAAAACCAGTTTACGAAAAGCCACAAAGGTTCAGGGCTGGGCTTGGCCATATCGAGATCCCTTACCGAGATGCATGGCGGCGCAATGAAAATTCGTTCTGAACAGGGAAAAGGAACCATCGTATCCTTAAGACTTCCCATGACCAAGGAAGAGGCAAGTAAAGCGTAGAGTAAAATTTGATGTGAATACACCCTGCCAACTATGCCTCGAACTTATATCAAGTTCGGGGCTTTTTTTTGCCTTGCATCAAGCTCAAGAAAATACTGCGTACATCTTTTTGCAAAGCTTTCAGATGCGCTTCTGCTGATTGCAGGTCTGGCATGTCTACCTTGGAGCAAATTATCTCAATAAACCCTTCAGGAATCGCGTTTTTTTCAAATTCTTGAAGAAGACATATTCTTTCCATCTGGAGAATGTCATTATATGTATCGTAGGCTTTTAAAAGCGTTTCTCTCTCATCTGCCATCACTTGTTCATGGCGCGTGTCTTCCAGTATTTCGCGAGTGCCAGAAAAATTTCCTGGACCATCTTTAATGGCAAGCCATTGAGCGATAAACTCAATGTCCAAAAAACCACCCCGCATATTCTTTACGTGCCAAGGACTGCTTGTACCTTTTTCTTTTTCAAGCAGTTTGCGCATCTGCAGAATTTCTTTTTCCAGATTCTTCTTTTGGCGGTGATCATGAATGATTTTTGGAATTGACTTGTTTATTTTTTTCACAAGACAATCGTCACCCGCAACGACCCTTGCGCGTGTTAGAGCCTGTGTTTCCCAAACCCACGCTTCTTCCCTTTGATATTTCAAAAAGCTTTCATAGTGTGTTGCGAGAGGTCCTGCGTTTCCCGAGGGACGCAATCTGAAGTCCAGCTCAAACAAGCGACCTTCGGCTGTGGGAGCACTCATTGCAGAAATGAACCGCTGAACCATGCGAATGAAATATTGCGATGTTGCGAGTGGCTTTTCACCATCCGACATTTCAGAATTCCCATCATAATCGTAGAGGAAGATAAGGTCGAGATCAGAGCTTGCAGTCAACTCCCTGCTGCCCAAACGCCCCATTGCCAAAATGCACAATCTGGCACCATCTATATTGCCGTGCGTTTTTTCAAACTCTTGTCTGACAAATTCCAGCATCTCGCAGACAACCACTTCAGCAAGGCTTGAGAATGCCTTTGCCGCATCGCGGGCAGAAAGCGTTCCAGCGAAAAACTGACACCCAATCATGAATTGTGTTTGGCGTGTGAAGCGCCTTGCCTCATCCAGTCCAGCTTCATAATCAGTGCTGTTTTTCAGACCCGCGCCAAGAATTTCCTCAAGAACACCTTCTGAGATTTCTCCCTGTCCAAACTGGGGATCAATCATGGCATCAAACACATGAGGCCTGTGCGCAATTTGCTCTGCCAATCTTGGCGCTGCGCTCAAAATCTTGATGACAAGGGCAGAGAGATCAGGGTTATTCTTCAGAATTGAAAAAAGTTGTATCCCGGCTGGCAGTCCCGAAAGAAATCGATCAAACTTGTAAAGGACATCGTCAGGATTGCCAGCCTTGGAAAAAGCCTGCAAAAGATCAGGCACCAACTCTGTCAATAATTCTCTAGCCTGCGTTGCTCTTAGTGCGGGTATTCGGGCAACATGCCAAGTCTTGATTATCTTGATGATTTCAATTGCGTTTGCGAAGCCCATTTTCTCCAGGGTCTGAATGGTATCAGGGTCTTCACCGTCACCTGTAAAAACCAGATTGCCTGACTCGGAGGCCAAATCCGGCGCTGTTTCAAACAAAGCAGAATAATGTTTTTCAACGATTTCAAGGTTAGAACGTATTGTGTTTTCAAATACTTCAACGTTTTGCTGCCCACACATGATGGCAATGCGCTTCAGCTCATTTTGGTTTGCCGGCAAGGTATGCGTTTGACCATCATCAACCATTTGCAGACGGTGCTCAACATCCCGCAAGAACCAGTAAGCCTCACTCAATTCCTCAACTGCGGATTGCTCAATCCAGTTATGTGAATGGAGAGCTTGCAGCGCTGCAATGGTTTCATTAACACGCAGTTGGTCGTTCCGGCCGCCCGCGATCAACTGCTGGGTTTGTGCAAAAAACTCAATCTCGCGGATACCGCCTCTACCAAGCTTGATATTGTGCCCAAGAACAGCAATTTCACCATGGCCCTTGTGTGCATGAATTTGCCTTTTGATTGACTGCACATCATTGATTGCTGCAAAGTCGAGATACTTGCGCCAGATAAACGGACTCAGCTCTTTCAAAAACGCCTCTCCGGCCTTGATGTCTCCTGCAACCGCTCTCGCCTTTATCATCGCAGCACGTTCCCAGTTTTGCCCTTGGCTTTCATAATAATTAAGGGCAGCAATGAGCGGTATGACCAATGGTGTTGAAGAAGGGTCCGGGCGCAAGCGCAAGTCCATTCTGAAAACATACCCGTCCGCAGTGCGTTCCTGCATGAGTTTTATCAATTGCTTTGCCATGCGTGAAAGCAAGGTAAGGGGATCATCCGTATCAAGTATAATTGCTGCGGTATCATCGAAGAGGAAAATCAGATCAACGTCGCTTGAATAATTTAACTCACCCGCACCCAGTTTTCCCATTCCCAAAACGATAAAACCACACTCTTCCTGCGGGCGGCCAGGATTGGCGAGCTTAAGTTTTTCATCTCCATGCGCCTTAAGCAAAACAAAATCCAGACAGGCAGAAAGAGACATATTTGCAAATTGCGAGAGAGCTTTAGTTACTCTGGCCCCTTCCCACCAGCCACCAAGATCAGCCAACCCACAAAGAAGGGCCAATCGCCTTTTGGACTTTCTGATTGCAACCATAAAATCATTCTCGCTGGTGATTTTCATTCCAGCATTCAATGAAGATGCGAGAATATTCTCAAGCGAGGCATCGAATCCGTTAGCCAACAGACTGTAAAAAAAATCAACTTCCTTCAAAAGACAGTCTTTCAGATAGGGTGAGGCCTGACTGACTGCGATTAGAAATTCAGCAAGTGTCTGGTGCTTCAGACATTCAGCTCCAAGGTGTTTTTGTAATTCAAGATGAACCTCTTCCGCATCACCTGCCTCAAGATAGGGGATATGCCTGGGTATGTTTGAAAACTGGATATGCACGTTACGCACTCTTTAGGGGGATGGTAAACTCAACAAGGAGACCTGGCTTGTTATCCTTCAGTTCAAGTTTACCCTTGTGCATTTCTGCTATGGCCTTGACCAGCGATAAACCAAGACCATTTCCTGCCTTGCTTCGGGATTGATCAAGCCGGACAAAGCGTTGAACGGCCTTTGCGCGATCTTCTTCCCTGATACCAGTCCCATTGTCTGCAACTTGTATCGACAAAGACCCTTCATGGCTGGTTGCAGAAAGCGTTATGACCTCCCCGCCATATTTGATTGCATTATCAATCAGGTTCGAAATGGCTTGAGAGAGCAACTCCCTGTTTGCGTTTATTGTGGCTTTTTCAGTTATCTTGATGTTGAGTGTTATGGTTTTGCCTGCATCTTCTACGACGGCCTCATAAAGTTCATAAACATCACCCACCAGATCTGACGGATCAAGTATTTCCATCTTGGCAACAGTTGAACCGGTCTCGACGCGGGAAATCATTAACAGTGCGTCGAATGTTTTTACGATACCTTCGCAGTCATCGATGATGTCCGCTATTTTTTCTTGCTGTACTTCCGGTTCACTCTGCAAGGCATAAGCTTCTTCCGCCTTGTTTCTCAGCCTTGTAATCGGTGTTTTGAGATCATGGGCAATATTGTCTGACATCTGTTTCACACCGTCATCCAGATGATTGATCTGATCCAGCATTTTATTCAGGCTTCCTGATAATCGGTCAAATTCATCATTTACGCCTATGATCGGTAGACGCTCTGTTTTGTCACCATCCATAATTCGTTGGGAAGACTTGGAAACTATGTCAATTCTTTTGAGCGCTCTTCTTCCAACGAAAAACCAAGTTAAAAGCCCAAGAGCCAACATGCTTCCGATGGCCAGTTTAAAGCCTTTTCCCACAATTTCACGAACATCTTCATATTCTCCAATGTCGCGTCCAACAAGAATTCTCATACCATTTGGAATTTCCACAACTCTTGCTATTGCCCTGTGTTCCCGGTCGCTTTGATCATCATATCGTTCATATGGAAATGCCCGTTTGGTCCAGCCTTCCTTTTGCATGATACGGTCTTTTATTCTGGGAACATTTCCGGCTATGATTTGACCCTGAGGCGTCGTAACCACATATAGGTTTGCACCAGGCGCCCGCGACCGCCGGTCCAGTGTTCTGACAAGAGAATTAACGCCGCCCCGATTATATACCCGCGCCAAGCCATCAATTTCCTGATCAATCGAAGCCTGATACTGTTCCCTGAGAACATTTACGGTTGCACCGGTCATGTAAAAGACAATGCCAACAGCAATAATACCGAAAATCAAAGTGTAAATAATGGAAAGCCGGACTGCTGTTACCCGAAACAGGGATTTGACCTTGGAGAACATTCTACCTGACTTCCGGTGCTTGCAGCTTGTAACCTGCACCACGTATAGTCATGAGCATTGGCTCATCGAAATCCTTGTCGATTTTGCCACGAAGCCTGGAAATATGAACATCAATTACATTGGTTTGCGGATCAAAGTGATAGTCCCATACTTTTTCCAGCAACATGGTCCTGGTTACAACAGTCCCGGCATTTTGCATGAGGTATGCCAGCAAACGAAATTCACGCGGTTGCAAAAGAATTTTTTCACCGTTACGCACGACTTCTCTGGAAAGCCGGTTAAGCTCAAGCGAGCCAACTGTCAGGATTGCCTCGTTCTCCTCGTTATTCGTGCGCTTTGCGAGCACCTCTACCCGGGCAAGAAGTTCTGAAAATGCATAGGGCTTGGTGAGATAATCATCCCCCCCTGATCGAAGCCCTTCTACACGGTCATCCACTGCTCCAAGGGCTGACAGGATTAGTGCTGGTGTATTTACAGCTTTTGCTCTTGCCTGTTTGAGAAGACTGAGACCATCAAGTTTTGGCAGCATCCTGTCCAAAATGAACACATCAAACTGTTCTGTTAAGGCAAGGTGCAAACCGGATTCACCATCACCAACATGAATCGGATTATGCCCGGCTTCACCAAACGCCTTGACCAGAAATTTGGCGGCATCTTCATCATCTTCTACGATTAATAATTTCATGGATTGAATTTATACAAGTTTGCTATCTGTGGAAAGAACTTAGCGGCAGACTATTGGGGGAAATAGTCTGCCGCTCGTCACATCCTTCTTTTAAAGGGGGGAAGAAGGACGGGACTTCCTAGCCCCTCAAAACGGGCACAGGAATAAATACGGTTCTTTCACCACGCACAACCTCCAGCAAGGCAGATTGCCTGCCAAGTTCGCGTGCAGACTTGAGACCATTGCGCAAGCTTTTGACGCTATCAGTGTTGTTACCGTTTACAGAGACAATGACATCTCCAGGCCTCAGTCCACGCTCGGCAGCCTTGCCATCAGGTTGAACATCGACAACAGCAACGCCTTGAGACGTTTCCTGCAACTTAAGCCCGAGGCCCTTCATGTTGCGCTGCTTTCCTTCCCGTGGTTTTTGTGCTGTTGCGACCTTGGTTTCTTCCAGCGTTCCAAGTGTTACCTTGATGTCTTTGAACACTCCATCACGCCACACCTTCAAGTTGATGTCACTTTCAGGATCATAGCCGGCGATAATACGCGCCAATTCTTTTGGATCCTTCACTTTTTGATCATCGACTGCTGTAATCACATCGCCAGAATCGATGCCAGCGATTGCAGCAGGGCTTCCTTGCTGGGGAGAAGTTACAATTGCACCGGAAGCTTCCTCAAGACCCAGTGACTCCGAGATTTCAACGGATAACGGCTGTATCTGAACACCCAACCAGCCTCTTACAACAGAACCCTTCTGGATAAGATCTGATACAATTTCATCCGCAAGCTTGGCAGGGACTGCAAAGGCAATTCCAACGTTACCTCCTGAAGGTGAGAAAATGGCTGTGTTTACGCCGATCACTTCACCGCTTAAGTTAAATGTCGGACCACCCGAGTTGCCCTTGTTGACGGCAGCGTCAATCTGGATGAAATCATCATAACGGCTGGAACCGATATCACGACCATGCGCAGAAACAATCCCTGCAGTTACTGTACCACCCAAACCAAATGGATTACCAACCGCAACAACCCAATCGCCTGTTCTTGGCCTCTTTTCACCAAAATCAACATAGGTGAATTTCTGGTCAGTCTCTACCTTGAGAACTGCAAGATCGGTTCTTTGATCTGCACCAATGAGTTTTGCTTCCAGCTCGGTTCCATCTGATTGCACAATTGTAAATTTCGTACCCCCTTCGATAACGTGGTTATTGGTTACGACATATCCATCTTCAGAAACAAAAAACCCGGATCCCTGTGACTGAGCCTTTCTTGGGCTTGGCTGATTACGGAACTGACGCTCGCCTCTTTGACCCTGGCCAAAGAATTTTTCCATAAATTCCTGACCGCGTTTGTCAAAGCTGAAGCGGCCGTTGCTATTTGCAGCCAGTAAGGTTTGCTCAACGCGTACGCTTACCACAGCAGGTGAAACTGCCTCAACAACATCACCAAAGGAAAATGCAGCAGGTGCCTCGACACTTACAGGCTTGGCGTTTGCGGGATTGATGCTTAGAACATTGCTTTGGCCAAAAGCAAATCCGGCGACACCCAATGCTACTGCAGAGGCCAACAATGTCTTTTTTAAAGACTTAACGTTTTGAGTTTTCGTAATCATCTAAATCTCCTGAATTCAAATTTCCATGCAAAATCTGTTTTGCGTTGAGATGAATATGGAGATGGTTGGATTACATTTTAATGGACAGAAAATTAAACTTCGGTAATGTTGAAAAACCCTGGCTAACCAAGTTTATTTAAAACTTGTTTTTACGATGGATGTTTTCTCCAGCGTTTTATGTACGGGGCATTTGTCTGCGATAATCAACATTTTGTCTTCAAGTTCTTGATTATCCAGCCCTTCAATCAAAATCTTGCGTTCAAACACATCAATTTTACCACCCTCGTCTTTAATACCTTCAGCGCATTCCAAACAATCCTTGGCATGAATTTTCTTATGCGAAACTTCAACCGAAATCTTGCCAACATCAAACTTCTTGAAGTCTGAATACATGCGCATTGTCATGGAAGTGCATGTACCAAGCGCTGCTGCCAGATAATCATATGGACTTGGGCCACTGTCCAATCCGCCTACAGACCTTGGTTCATCTCCCAGCAACTGATGATTGCCTACCGTGATCAGGTTTTGATACTTGCCAATACCGGTCTCACTTACGATTGTATTGTTGTAATTTTCAGTTTCCCTTACGGCGCCAATTTTTCCTACATATCGGTTTGACCAGGATGATATAAGCGAGGCTATAAATTCCGCGTCTGCATCTTCACTTACCAAGTGGTCTGTGGTGTCCAGCGAAATAAAGCTTTTTGGATGTTTTGCTGCGCTAAAAATGCGTGTTGCATTCTCTATTCC
Organism: uncultured Rhizobiaceae group bacterium; assembly: GCA_937944075.1. Taxonomy (GTDB): domain Bacteria; phylum Pseudomonadota; class Alphaproteobacteria; order Rhizobiales; family Rhizobiaceae; genus JAALLB01. The sequence goes on along the minus strand of CALDZZ010000187.1, from coordinate 8,772 downwards.
GACAATCTGGTCTGTAGGTGAATGCAGTACAAGAAGCGGTTTTTTTAATGCAGTTACTTTCTCTAGAACATTGTTTTGCGCCAAATCATCAAGAAAATGCCTGCGGATGGAAAACTCTTTTCCACCCAACGAAACAGTAGCTTCACCACTTTCCCGGATTTCTTCCAGTTTGATTCCAAAATTATGAACAACATGTTCGGCTTCTGCCGGAGCACCGATTGTTACAACGGCCTCTACTTCCGGAATATCACTGGCAATGGACAAGACTGCAGCACCACCCAATGAATGACCAATCAACAGGCTCGGCGCTGTAAAATTGTCACGAAGGTAGTTTGCCGCACCAAGCAAGTCCTCTTTGTTTGAGGAGAAGTTTGTTGAAGCAAAATCGCCCTTGCTGTTTCCAAGCCCGGTAAAATCAAACCTCAAGACAGCGATACCTCTTGCAGACAAATCTGCTGATATCCTTCTTGTTGCATGCAGGTCTTTTGAGCAGGTAAAGCAATGTGCAAAAATCGCATACGCCCTGATAGCACCTGCAGGCAAATCAAGTCTGGCTGAAAGCTTTGCTCCCATACTACCCTCAAAATCGACACGCTGGGTGGTGGTATTCATGGTGCTCTCCTTGCTCTTCAGGCCTGCTGGATATGAATTATAGAGGTTTAGTCATCCAGAATTTTTGAAAGTCTTTGCTTTTCTTCTTCCGATAATTGACGCGTATCGGTAGGTTTTTGTTTTTGCGCATTGCCAAAGGTTTTGTAAGCAGCAAAGCCCCCAAACAATAGAGCTAGCAGTGGCAATCCCCATAAAAGAATAGTCTGGTTATTGAGCCTGGGCTTTAACAAAACAAACTCACCATACCGTTCAACCAGATATTCCAATATCTGCTTGTCAGAAAAGCCTTCAACAAGTTTTTCACGGACAATAATTCGTAAATCGCGTGCCAGCTGAGCGTCTGAATCATCGATGGACTGGTTTTGACATACCAGACAACGAATACCGACAGACAATTCCCTTGCCCTTTGCTCCAACACAGGATCATCCAGAACCTCGTCCGGATTGACTGCAAAGGCAGGATTGCAGAGCCCCAGTAAAACGATCAGTACACCCGCCAGCCTAAGCATTAGCGAGCTCGCTGCGATTGGCTTTTGATCTTTTTGGAGCACCAACTCTCAAGCGCCTGTCTGCCAATGACAAACATCCGCCAATTGACATCAGTATAGGCCCCAGCCACACAAAGATAACCTGGGATTTCCACCATGCACGCAGAACAGTTCTTCCTTCTTCATCAGTATCTCCAACGGAAACATATAATTGAGAGAACCAGTATGTCTTGATGGATGCCTCGGTGGTTGCAGATCCATGACCTGTATAAAACCGTTTTGCCGGAGTGAGAACAGTCTCTTCTACGCCACCCCTACTGACAGAAACCAAAAGTGTATCTTGTACAAAATTTGGACCTTGTATCTTCTCTTCGCCTGCATGCGTTAGTGTGAACCCGGCAATTTCAATAGTGTCACCCTTGATGGCAGAAATGCCTTTTTCATCGCTAAAGGCTGTTGCGCCTACAACACCAAGAACCATAACCCCCACACCAAAGTGCGCGATTGCCGTCCCCCAGGTCGAGCGTGGTAACCCGGCCAAACGGGACAGGGCAACCTTGAAGCTCACATTTGGATAGCCTGATCGCTGGATGACTTCAGAGATACTGCCCAACATCACCCAGACACCAAGGCCAATCGCAAGTGACGCCATTACAGGACTGTCTTGGGTAAAGGCCAGTGCAAGAACAACACAAACCAGCGAGACTCCTGCTATAAAGTATAACCTTTGCAGAACAGGGAAAAGGTCTGCCCGCTTCCATGACATGAGTGGCCCTAATGGTATAACCAACAATAACGGGATCATCAGTGGCCCAAATGTCAGATTAAAATATGGGGGGCCAACTGATATTTTTGATCCATCAAGTGCTTCAAGAAATAACGGATAAAGCGTTCCCAGCAAAACAGTTGCACAAGAAACCGTCAGGAACAGATTGTTGAAAACAAGAGCGCCTTCTCGAGAGATCGGTTGAAACAGTCCACCTTGCTGCAAGACATTTGCCCTTAAGGCAAACAGGGTCAGTGACCCACCTATAAATATCAGCAGGATCATCAAGATAAAAATACCGCGCGTCGGATCTGTTGCGAAACTGTGTACTGATGTCAGCACGCCAGAGCGGACAATAAAGGTTCCCAACAATGAAAGAGAGAACGTCAGGATAGCCAAAAGAATGGTCCAGACTTTAAGCGCATCCCGTTTTTCCATCACAACAGCAGAATGAACAAGGGCTGTACCGACAAGCCATGGCATGAAGGATGCATTTTCGACCGGATCCCAAAACCACCAGCCTCCCCAGCCCAATTCATAATAGGCCCAATAAGAACCCATTGCGATGCCGGCAGTCAAAAACACCCAGGCAAGCAACGCCCAAGGGCGAACATATCGGGCCCAGGCACCATCAATCTTGCCAGAGATCATGGCAGCCATTGCAAATGAAAATGTCAGGGAAAAACCGACATAACCCACATATAAAAGCGGCGGATGTATCGCTAGACCAATATCCTGCAAAATTGGATTTAGGTCCCTGCCCTCTACCGGCACTTGTTCAAGTCTTTCGAAAGGATTTGAGGTTAGCAGGATAAAAAGCAGGAATGCGAGTGTTACCCAGCCTTGAACAGCGAGCACATCCGCCTTTAATCTGGAAGGTAAGTTATGCGCAAAAGCAGCGAGCATTGCGGAAAATAGCGCAAGAATAAGAACCCAAAGAAGCATTGAACCTTCATGATTACCCCAAACCCCTGTCACCTTGTAAAGCATTGGTTTGTCTGAATGAGAGTTTTGCCAAACATTCAACAAGGAAAAATCTGACGTGACATAGGCATACGTCAGGGCTGCAAAGGATAATGTTATGGCTAGAAACCCGGCAATCGCCGTAGATGTTCCTGATGCCATCAATACTTCATCCCCAACGCGAGCGCCCCAGAAAGGAACAAGTGACTGTACTAGCGTTATGGCCAGTGACAACACAAGTGCGTAATATCCGAGTTCAGCAATCATGAGTTACCCTCATCGTTTGCCCCCTTCCAGACTTCCTTGTCTTTCAAAACGCCTTCGAGTTCCTTTGGGATATAGTTTTCGTCGTGCTTGGCCAATATATTTTGGGCTATAAAACGCCCTTCTGTATCCATTGCCCCCTCAGCAATCACACCCTGCCCTTCTCTGAAGAGATCAGGCAAGATACCGTCGAAACTTACAGGCACTTCACTTTCACCATCTGTTACGATGAAATTGATTTTGGTATCGTTTTTTTCAACGCTCCCATCTTGTACCAGACCTCCAATTCTGAAGTTCTGACCAGGTGCCACTTTGTTGCCGCTTACGACTTCAGTGGGATCATAAAAAAATACGATCTCGTCTCTCAATGCAATACTGACCAGTAGCAAGGCCAAACAAATGACCGCACCAATGATACCAATACCTGCAAACCGTTTCTGTTTTCGTGTCATTGGCTCTCACTATTGGATTTTTCAGTTCCATCTAGAAACTTATTGAGGCGTTGTTCAAAAATTTCATCGTTTGGAAAAGCATTAACGGCAGCATTAATCGCTTTGGTTGCATTTTCTGGTTTATTTAAAACCATATAGGAGCGCACCAGCATTTCCCACCCCTCTTTGTTTTGAGGATCTTGCAACAATTTGTTTTCAAGATTTTCTACCATCTGACTGATCATTTCATTTTGAGCATTCTGCTCATCGTCGTCAGCAAGTTTCTCTTCAGCTAATTCAGGTTTAGGAGCCTCAGGTCTTTTATTCAGACTTTCCAATTCCTCAAGGCGTGATCTGATAACAGGCAGCCATTCTTCATCACCGGATGCACCTGCTATCATGTTTTGCCAAATCTGTTTGGTGTCATCTTCCCTGCCAGCCTGAAGACTTACAATTCCGGAATAATAACGCGCCACAGGATTTTGTTTATCGATGGACAAAACCTCATCAATCAGAGCTTTGGCTCTTTCATCGACCTGGCCTTTTTTTTCTTCGATATAGACGTCAGCAAGCTTCAATAGGGTTTCCGGCTTTTTGCCTTCTAGCCTGATGATATTCTGATAGGCATTTTCTGCCTCTTCAAAACGCCCCATTCGCAAATAAACCGGAGCAACTGCTTTCCAGCCGTTTATATCATCAGGTGTGCTTTCAAGTCTTCGTTCAGCAATTTCGAGTAACTCGGCCATCGTTGGAGGCGTATTTTGAGCCGAAGAGCCTGAACCGGCAGCAGCGACCTGGGGTGTGCCTGTTGTATAATAAAACGGAATTGAAATTATCGGCAAGCTTAGAGCGGCAATCATAAGGATCAGCTTATTGCCTGTCGTTGCCGTAGTGGTTTTGCTGTCACTGGATATTTTGAGCAGTCGACGCGCTTCTTCTGCCTTTACAGCCTGTGCAGATTCTTCATCTAGTCTGCCAAGTTCAAGGTCTTTGTCAATTTCAGAAAGTCTTGCCTTGTATAGCGCCTGCTCACTTTCAAGTTCACCTCTGTAAGACACGCGTGATTTAAACAATGGAATGCAAATCATTGCCATTGCAGCGATCGAAATCAAAAAAATAGAAATCCAGAATGTCATCAAGGGAATACATATATAAAATGTCTGCTGAACGAAAGATAAATACGCAGCTTATATAATCAATAGACGCTTTGTCACATTCGCGCGATGAAGACCTGTTTAGGTCAGAGGCTGCCAGGTTCCATCGGCATTTCTGCATGCAGTACCACTTGCCTGCTGAGGTACGCCATCCACCGTTATGGTGTGCGTGAAACGACGACAATCCTGCGACCCAACCTGATAGGGTTGCTGGGGAATAACCTGCCCGAAGGATCCATTGCTACCCTGCCATTGTACAGGCTGTCCAACAGTTCCGTTTTCCAATGCCTTGTACTCTGCCTGCAATGCTGCCTGTTGACTGTTTTGATCAAGATTTTGACCAATCAGGTTTCCTATCACACCACTTGCAAGGGAACTTGCTACTGATGAAGCAACCTGTCCTGTTGGACCGCCAATTTGGGAAGCAACCGTGTTTCCAACAGTATTGCCAGCAATAGAGCTTGCTGTCTGCCCAAGCGTGGGGCCTGAGCCCTGACAACCCGCTAGAAATGCCAAACCAATCAGGCAAACAGAAACCTTGAGTGCTTTTGAATTGATCATATCAGTTTTGTCCCTTGCTTGTGTTTACAAACATATGATGTCGAAAATTGTCTAAAATAGGATGAACGCTTCATTACCTCGTTTTCCGTCCAGGTAGAAAAACCACAGCTTTCAAGCCTCCCATATCTGACTTTGAAAGTTTGAAATCGCCTTCATATTCATCCACAATGTCGCGTACAATTGACAAGCCCAAGCCCCATCCAACCTTGCCTTCGTCAACGCGACCACCACGCTTTTCCGCTTTTTTGATGTCATCTTCAGACATCCCTTCACCATCGTCTTCAACGGTAATTATAAGCTGATCATTCGTGTAACCTGCGCTAATCTTCATTGAGGATGAAGCATATTTGGCAGCGTTTTCGATCAGATTTCCGAATATTTCCTGAAGGTCGTGTTCCTCACCCTCGAAGATCAATCCCTCATCATCAAAATTATTATCAATATCTGTCGACTTGTTAAGCTTCGCCACAACGCTGGAGAGCTTTTCCAGTACGGGAAACAATTCAGTATTTGCAATGGAAGTTGAACTTCTGGCTGATATCCGTGCCCGGTCAAGATAAACCTGAACCTGACTTCTCATCGTATCTACCTGCTCTCGGAAAATATCCTGCTTGGCCTTTGGCAGTTTTGACAGTTCGTTTTGCATCACCGCAAGCGGTGTTTTGAGAGAGTGCGCGAGATTACCAACTTGTGTTCTCGCCCGTTCAACAATTGTATTGTTCGATTCAATGAGTGCATTAGTTTGAGTAATCAAGGGCTCGATTTCATCAGGATACTCGCCATCTATCCGACTTGCTTCACCGGTTCGCACTTTACCTAGTGTTTCAACAGCTTTTGATATTGGCTTTAAGCCAAGCCTGACCAATAGGTAAGTAGCCAGAACGATTGAGAACGCGAAAAAAGACAGGATCAGCCAAAGCCTTTGTCTGAAGCCAGATATCTCTTCATTCAGGAAACTTTTGTTTGCCGTAATTCTAAAACTGTATAGCTTGTCTCCTTCACCAAGAAAAACCTGTGCTTCCAGTCCCTGCAACTGCTGACCGACTTTATCCGTGATTTGAAAACTGCGCTGAAAAGTCTGATCAAGTTCGACTGAGTCAGGTATCTCTATTTTCTGATCAGAAAGCGAAATGCTAGTTATGCGCGCTTCTGGATTTCCCACCCGTTGCACGGACCAATAGTATCCTGAATCAAACAGATTGTATCTGGAATCACCCAAATCAGGCAGCCCCATCAGTTCACCATTTTGATCAATTTCGAAAGTACCCATAAGGTTGAAAATATTTGCAACAAGCACTTCATCAAGACGTGCTTCTGCGTTTCTTCTGTACTCAGCAGAAATGACAAAGGCGACAATCAAAACACCTACCAACGCAGCAACTGACGACAAGATAAACAGTCTTGAAGTGAGGGTATTGGGAAGAAAGTTCAGTATGCCTGACAACGAGTCTTCACTCGCTTTCTTGGAGGCGATAGCCCAGACCGCGAACGGTCTCGACAAAATCAGAATTTAGTTTTTTACGCAATCGCCCAATGAACACTTCTATCGTGTTTGAGTCCTTGTCAAAATCCTGATCATAGAGATGTTCTGTCAATTCAGTTCTGGAAATGATTTCTCCAGGACGATGTAAAAGGTATGAAAGCAGTCTCAACTCATGTGATGTCAGTTTGACTGGTTTATCTTGATAGGTAACTTTTGAAGTTCTGGTATCAAGTACGATGTCGCCGCAAACGAGTTCTGAAGAAGCGTGACCGTTTGATCGCCTTATCAGCGCCCGCAATCGTGCAAGAACTTCTTCTATGTGAAATGGTTTCGCCAGATAATCATCCGCACCGGCATCGATGCCGGCAACCTTGTCGCTCCAGCGATCTCTTGCAGTTAACATGAGAACCGGCATTTTTCGCTCTGCCTTGCGCCATTCTTCAAGAACTGTAATTCCGTCCATTTTCGGAAGTCCAATATCAAGAATTACGGCATCATATGGCTCAGTGTCACCCAGAAAGTGCCCTTCCTCGCCATCACTTGCCTTGTCTACCACATAGCCCGCTTCAAGACAGGCCTCTTCGAGCTGACGGTTCAATTCAATATCATCTTCAACTATCAATATGCGCACTGGTTATATCCGGAATGATTATGGGTTGAATTTCTTTACAACAATTCGAGGTGGTTTGTTGCTGCTTGTGATCTTGATCCTGGCCTCGCACCTGACTTTACCATTATTGCCTTTGACGGTCTTGACTGAAAGCAATGTTGCATTGGGATCTCCATTGGCAAGGGACCGGGCAGCGTTGCTGCAGGCATCAGCCAATGCAGGCGAAGAGAATAAAATCCCTGACAAAAATGTAGCTATGATCAGATTTAAAAATTTCATGACGAAATATATATCATGCTTCTTCTGAACCAAAAATGAATATAATTTGAATTTTGATTATAACCAATGACGCATCAACCACTCAAGGCAACTGAATTTTTCACCCCTGCGCCAAAGGTTCACAATACAAATCACGACCTGGAACTGCATAAGGCCTGCCAAACGGCGTTATGCGATTTGATTTGCTGAATGGTCTCCTTTGTATCCCCAACAGACCAGTTAATTGGTTGATACGCATGACAAGACCAAGAAAGTTTACTCTTTTCTCCTGTATCCATCGTCTGACATGATGTCATCAACGCTACTAGACCTGTTAAAAGAACCCCTTGCATCAAGGGCTTTGCGCAAGTTTTCATAGGCAAGAGCCTTTTTGTTTTGATTGGTTTTTTCAGTTTCTCTCAACTTACTGCCCTTGTTTTGAAAGTGCTCCAAAACAAGGGTCAGAAATGAAAGAAACACCTTCATGAAAGCAAGCATTATCTTGAACCCTGAGTCAGGAGATTATCTCTGTAGCTGACAATCTTCCGTAAATTGCGGTTACTGCGCCAAGAACACTTACAATCTTGAGCATGACTTCTGAAATTTCATTTTGTGTTGTTCCATCTATGGAGATGCCAAGTGCACCGAAAAGCGAGGCGATGACAGCAATCAGCGCGCCCCAAATGGTCCGGGATTGATACCAGTGTTTTTCTTCAACCATGTTTTTCTCCTTTTTGAATATCATGTATGATGGATGGTAAGCTGTGCCGGCAAACCGGGTTCGCCAGTATCGTTCAGCTGTGAAACGATCACCCTGACTGATTCACCATTGGTAATGCCGTCTTCTTGCTGCATTGCCATTGTGTACTCGAGCCGAGAATAGGGCGTTTGAATTCTTCTTTGTAGGTTATTGTCTTCATCCCAAACCTGGACTTCATAAAGTTCGTTTGCTGCATCCAGGGGAATATCGGCGCCAGCCCAGGTATCTGAATTAATCCTGCCACGCCTTACCCAGCTTATCTTGTAATCTCGTCCAATCATTTGCGTTGCTTTTAGGTGAGCCGGAGAGAGCATCTTCTTGCTTCGAGCTGAATATTCGAACTGCAAATGTTGGTGGGAATCCTCTGCAGGATTATCGCGCGATGGCCCTGCCCTCCAATTCAATTCAAGTCCGACTTCACT
>CALDZZ010000186.1 GCA_937944075.1 uncultured Rhizobiaceae group bacterium | reverse complement strand
GTTTTTGGTCAGCATATTGCAGAGATTGCGGCGCTTCAAAGACGCCTGATGAGCTCGCAATTGGCAATGGAACGAGAGTTCGCAAGGTTGCGCGGTGCAGAAAGCCGTTACAGGGCAATCTTTCAGTTAAGTGATTCACCGAAAATCATCGTGGATGCAAATTCCCTGAGAATTACGGATATTAATCCTTCCGCACTAAGGCTGTTGGGCAGTGGTTCACAACGCCTGGAAAACGCAAAGGTTTTATCCCAGTTTGATGAAACAGGCTCCGACCTGCTTCACAAGCTGATGCTGGCTGCTATTGAGGGCAAAAACTCGGATCAGGTCAAGGTAAAGTTGAGATCTGGAGAATCCCTGTCGATTGCAGCAACTCTCTTTCGCGAAGACCGAACAAGCTATCTGCTATTGCAATTGAGAACTGAAGAAAATGTGGGTGCCTGGTTCCCGAACACTTCAGAACGCAAGGTTCTGGCACTGGCTGAAAATATGCCTGATGCCTTTGTTATCACCAATGCCGCTCGACAGATTATAAGTGGCAACAATGCCTTTCTCGATATATTCAACATTTCCAATATCAAGGATGTGATTGGTCAGCACATTGATATCTTCTTTGACCGACCAAATGTGGATTGTAATGTCCTGATTGCCAATGTACGCGAGCATACAACTGTCCGTCGTTTTGCTACGGTCATGAGAACCAGACATGGTCAAAAGGAAAACGTCGAGATTGCTGCAACACAGATGCAGTATGAAGAGGATTCTGTTTTGGGATTTTGGATCAGACCTGTTAGCAACATGGTGATGGGCACTGATATACAGCAGGAAAATGTCAGCCGCTCCAATGAACAAATATCCAATCTGGTTGGACACATGCCATTGAAAGACATTGTACGTGAATCAACAGAGATGATCGAGAAGCTCTGTATCGAAACGGCGCTTGAGCTTACCCAGAACAATCGTGCATCCGCTGCGCAAATGCTGGGTGTCAGTCGACAAAGCCTTTATGCCAAATTGGGCAAGGCTGACAAAAACTCCTGATTGTAACAAATTTCCTACACTAAAAGTGTCAATTAAAATTGACATTCTGTTTGTAAATTCATAGCCTGAAACCATGGATCAGGCACAGACATCTATAAATACTGCTACTCAACACACCAGAAGGTTGCCATCGCTGTCAGCCTCTCTTGAGTTGTTAAAGCCTATCACATGGTTTCCACCCATGTGGGCGTATATGTGCGGTGTTGTTTCAAGTGGCGTTGCATTTTCCGGCAACTGGTTATTGATCATTGGCGGTATCATTCTGGCTGGACCACTTGTTTGCGCCATGAGTCAGGCAATCAATGACTGGCATGATCGCCATGTCGACGCATTGAATGAGCCAGATCGTCCCATCCCATCTGGACGAGTGCCTGGGCGATGGGGCTTGTATATTGCTGTCATATGGACAGCGCTTTCCCTTGTCGTGGCTTCCATTCTTGGAGAGTGGGTAGTTCTTGCCACAGCAATAGGTTTGTTCCTTGCGTGGGCCTATAGTGCTCCGCCTTTGCGACTGAAGCTTAATGGCTGGTATGGAAATGCTGCGGTTGCCATTTCATATGAGGGTCTTGCCTGGTTTACCGGGGCTGCAGTCATGCTTGGTGCCATGCCTGACACACGAATTGTCGTCCTGCTTTTGCTCTATAGTGCTGGTGCCCACGGCATCATGACACTCAATGATTTCAAGTCCATTTCAGGCGACAAGGAAATGGGTGTTCGAACCATTCCTGTTCAAATAGGCGCCCATAATGCAGCGCGCCTTGCCAGTATGATCATGGCTGTTCCACAGGTAATTGTCATCGGCCTGATGTTTGCTTGGGGCTTGCATGTTCATGGCGTTATCATATCAATGCTATTGGCCGGGCAAATATACCTGATGTTTAAATATCTCATGGACCGTGTTCAGTTGCTCCTGAAACCACGTGAAATGGCAGCCTACTATAATGCATTCGGTGTGACTCTTTATGTGCTTGGCATGCTGACCAGTGCAATAGGTATTGGTTCAATTCTGGCGTCAGGAGTGCAGGGATGATCGGTAATACGCTTTCATGGATTGGTATTATTCGTCTTGGGCTGGTTCAAACCGCACTGGGTGCAATTGTTGTACTGACCACCTCGACGTTGAACCGCATCATGGTGGTTGAATATGCACTTCCAGCTGTTTTGCCTGGCGCGCTTGTAGCGCTTCACTATGGCGTTCAAATGTCCAGGCCACGCTGGGGTTATGGATCGGATGTTGGGGGAAAACGCACACCCTGGATTATTGGTGGCATGGCCGTTTTGGCATTGGGTGGCGTTTTGGCTGCCATTGCAACGGCCTTGATGGGATTATATTTCTGGCCTGCTATTGCCCTTTCAATTCTGGCGTTTGTGATGATTGGTCTTGGGGTGGGTGCCTCGGGCACCTCACTCCTAACACTGCTTGCAACGCGTGTGACAGCAAGGCGAAGGCCTGCGGCAGCTTCCATCGTCTGGATCATGATGATTGCCGGCTTTGTCATTACCTCGATTTTTGCTGGCATCAACCTGGACCCATATTCTCCAGAGAGGCTGGTTGCAGTGTCAGCCAGCGTCTCACTGATTGCATTTGTTGTGGCTTGTCTTGCCATTTATCGTGTGGAAGAAACTTCCGAGATCGTTAAACTTGAAACGAAGAAAACGAAACCCGATTTCAAGAAGGTTTTTCGGGAAGTCTGGAGCGAGCCAAAGGCAAGGCAGTTTACGATTTTCGTGTTTGTTTCCATGCTTGCCTATAGTGCGCAAGATCTCATTCTTGAACCTTTTGCAGGACTTGTATTCGGATTTACACCAGGAGAATCGACCAAGCTTTCAGGCGTTCAAAATGGCGGTGTGATGGCTGGCATGATTATGGTGGCAATCGCGGGCAGCGCCATTGGTGGCAGGCGATTTGGTTCAATGCGTTTTTGGGCGGTCGGTGGCTGTCTTGCTTCTGCATTGGCCTTTGTGGGCCTGTCATTTGCGGCGCACTATGGCGAAAGCTGGCCGCTACGCGAAAATGTTTTCTTCCTTGGATTTGCAAACGGAGCGTTTGCCGTAGCAGCCATTGGATCAATGATGGGGCTGGCAAACCATGGTGAAAGCCAAAGACAGGGAACACGCATGGGGCTATGGGGCGCTGCGCAGGCAATAGCTTTCGGGCTTGGTGGTTTTATCGGCACTGTGGCAGTCGATGTTGCAAGAGCTGCATTGGGGTCTCCCGTAACAGCCTACTCAAGTGTCTTTGCAGGTGAGGCTTTACTTTTTGTTTTGTCAGCCATCATCGCATGGCACGTCGCTCCAAGCGTAGCAATCGGTTCGAATGAAGCTGCACATGAAGCAGAACGCGAGCAGGAAGAACAGGCAAGCCTGCAACCTGCTGAGTAAAAATGAAAAACAGATAATTGCCCATACAGGGAGAGTGGAAATGGAAAAATTTGATTGCATCGTGGTAGGGGGCGGCCCAGCTGGGGCAACGGCAGCTGATGATCTGGCACGACAGGGTATCAAGGTCATGTTGCTTGACAAGGCAGGACGCATCAAACCTTGCGGCGGTGCCATACCTCCACGCGCCATAGAGGATTTTGAAATTCCCGATGAACAGCTTTGCGCACGGATTCGTTCTGCCCGGATGATTTCACCTAAAAACAAGGCAGTAGACATGCCGATTGAAAACGGTTTTGTTGGCATGGTTGACCGTGAAACATTTGATGAATGGTTGCGTACAAGAGCCGCAGAAAATGGTGCGGATAGGCGCATAGGCGAGTTCAGATCCCTGCAACACCTTGAAGACGAAACGCTAACCATAAGCTATCAGACCAAGGATGGAGACAGTGTAACGGTTGCAACAAAATATCTGATCGGCGCAGACGGGGCGAAATCAAAAGTTCTCAAACAGGGATTGCCAAAGGTCAAGCCAGCACCTTATGTTTTCGCTTATCATGAAATCATCAAGGCACCTGCAACCACTGATGAAGCTGCCTATTATGACGCCAAGCGGTGTGATGTTTATTATCAAGGACGTCTCTCCCCCGATTTTTACGCATGGGTTTTCCCGCACGGAAACTCTGCCAGCATTGGTGTCGGCTCTGCACAAAAGGGGTTTTCGCTCAGAAATGCAGTCGCTGCACTTCGAAAGGATGCGAACATGGAAGA
>CALDZZ010000185.1 GCA_937944075.1 uncultured Rhizobiaceae group bacterium | reverse complement strand
CATCCAACCTTTTATGAATTGCCCGAAGAAGCAGGCAATATGTAATGAGTGCCTTGTTTGAGTTTCTGTTGAGGCAGGGAGACAATGTGCTGGTGCTGGGGCATCGTTCGTCAGAGTGGTGTGGTAAAGCGCCTGTTTTGGAAGAAGACATAGCGCTTGCCAATACCGCACTGGATTTAATCGGCCAGACACAATTATGGCTTGGTTATGCAGCTGAGGTTGAGGGCAAGGGCCGCGATGCAAATGATCTTGCATTCCTTCGCGATGTATATGATTTCAGAAATGTCCTGATGGTAGAAACACCCAATGGGGATTATGGACGCACATTACTCAGGCAGTTCTTCTTTGATGCTTACCAATTGCCATGGCTGGATGCGCTGACCGGTTCTAAAGACCAAAGGGTAAGTGACATTGCACAAAAATCCTTGAAAGAAGTCCGGTATCACTACGAAAGATCGCGTGATACCGTTATTGCATTGGGGGATGGCACAGAGCTTAGCAATTCGAAAATGCAAGAGGCACTGGATTATCTTTGGCCCTACAGTCGTGAAACCATGAGCGTTGACGCTGTAGATGAAGAGATGGCTGAGGAGGGGATTGCTCCTTTGCCAAGTTCAATGCTTGATCAATGGAATGTATCTGTTCAAAATACCCTGCGTGATGCCAACCTGAAAATCCCGGAAAGTGCTTTTGTTCATCAGGGAGGACGAAACGGAAAACGCCATACAGAACATCTTGGACACATGCTTGCAACCATGCAGGTCTTACAACGTTCGTACCCAGGTGCTAGATGGTAGCTGCCCAAAAACCCTCTGTAAAAGAAATCTGGGATATGCTGGAAAGTGTTCCGGATCCGGAAATTCCAGTGATTTCCATAGTTGATCTGGGTGTTGTTCGTGAGGTCGAATGGGATGCTGACAAGTTGAAAGTTACCATCACACCGACTTATTCAGGCTGCCCGGCAATGGCTGTTATCTCAATGGATATTGAAACTGCACTTTCATCACATGGATTGAGTAATGTCAGCCTGATTACAAAAATAGCACCACCCTGGACCACTGATTGGTTGAGTAATAAAGGACTTGCCAAACTTGAAGCCTATGGGATTGCGCCGCCTCAAACGGCCGGCGGGCCAGAGCGGTGCCCTCATTGCAAATCAGACAATGTTGAGAAAATAAGCCAGTTTGGCTCCACCCCCTGCAAGGCTCAATGGCGGTGCAGGCAATGTCTTGAACCCTTTGATTACTTCAAGTGCATTTAAGGCAAGTCATGAAATTTAATTCTCTAACCGTAACCAAAATTGAAAAGACCATTAGGGACGCAGTGGTGTTGACGCTTGAAGCTGAAGTGCCTCAGGAATTTGATTTCATGCCCGGTCAGTATCTAACCTTTAAAAAGGATTTTGATGGAGAGGAGCTAAGACGTTCCTATTCCATTTGTGCAGGTAAAAACGATGGCTGCCTGCAAGTTGGCATCAAACGTGTGGACGGTGGGGCTTTTTCAACCTGGGCAAACACAGAATTGCAAGTTGGTGACAGGCTTGAAGCCATGCCTCCAATGGGCAATTTCTACAAGAAAGAGGTTGGACACAATTCAAGGCATCTGCTGGCTTTTGCAGGGGGGTCAGGGATTACACCGGTTCTGTCTATACTGAAAACCGAACTCGAGGATCATTTTTCAACCAGTTTTACTCTGGTCTATGCCAATCGCAATCTGAACACGATCATGTTTCGTGAAGAGCTGGAGGATTTGAAAAACCGTTTCATGGGTCGATTAAACATCATTCATGTTCTAGAAGATGATGCTCAGGACATTGAGCTTTTTCGCGGTAGGGTAGATGAAAAGAAATGCGCAGAACTATTTGCGAAATGGATTGATATTGATGCCGTTTCAACGGCTTATATTTGTGGCCCTGAACCCATGATGCTGGCTATCTCAAAGGCATTAAAAGAACATGGAATGGCAAAGGATGATATCCGATTTGAACTCTTTGCAAGTGGGCAGCCGGGCAGGTTGAAGAAGCCTGTTTTTTCTGAGAGAAAAGAAGATACAGCTGCCAAGGGTCGTGTGACATTGAACGGAGAAACACGGCCGATTAGCATTGATAATCATACAAGCCTTTTGGATGCGGCTCTTGAAAACAATATCGATGCTCCATTTGCCTGCAAGGCAGGTGTCTGCTCAACCTGCAAGGCGAAAGTCATAAGGGGCAAGGTAGAAATGATCGCCAATCACTCGTTGGAAGATTATGAAGTAGAGGCAGGGTTTGTTTTGACTTGTCAGAGTCATCCCGTCACTGAAGAGGTTGTCTGGGATTACGATCAGTCAGGTCATTAATTTCTGATTATGCATTGCGGTTGTCGATCACTCGCTTTGCCTTGCCCTCAGAACGCGCCACGCCGCCTGGTTTGCGAACATCAACTGTAGTAGTTATGCCGATCGTTTCCTTGATGCGTCTGCCAAGAATTTCAGCGTTTTGGTTTCGTAATAAGTCGGTTGAAGCATTTGGCTCTGCTTCAACGAGAATTTTCATCTGATCCATGCGCCCCTCGCGCAATAACTCAATCTGGAAATGTGGCGCAAGTCCCTCAACTGCAAGCAGTTGCTCTTCGATTTGTGTCGGGAAAACATTTACGCCACGCAAGATAATCATGTCATCCACTCGGCCTGTAATCTTTTCCATTCTGCGCATGGAGCGTGCAGTTCCGGGTAAAAGACGCGTCAAGTCCTTGGTGCGATAGCGGATCATTGGAAGGGCTTCCTTTGTCAGCGTTGTAAAAACCAGCTCGCCCTGTTCTCCATCTTCAACCGGCTCACCCGTTTCAGGGTTGATGATCTCGGGATAAAAATGATCTTCCCAGACATGCAGTCCGTCTTTTGTTTCAACGCACTCATTGGCAACCCCTGGTCCTAAAATTTCTGACAAGCCGTAGATATCAACGGCATGCATGTCAAAGGCATCTTCAACTTCCTTGCGCATGGCATTGGTCCAGGGTTCTGCACCAAATATACCGACCTGCAAGGAGCTTTTCTTTGGATCAATACCCTGCCGGTTGAATTCATCCAGAATATTCAGCATGTAGGAGGGGGTTACCATGATTGCATGCGGTTTAAAGTCGTTTATAAGCGTGACCTGTCTTGGTGTCATGCCGCCAGAAACGGGAACGATCGTTGCTCCAAGGCGATGAATACCGTCATGGGCGCCAAGCCCACCTGTAAACAGGCCATAGCCATAAGCGTTGTGAACCATCTCTCCGGGTTTTACCCCGGAAGCACGCAAGGAACGTGCCACCATATTGGCAAACAGGTCACAATCATTATCGGAGTAACCCACAACTGTAGCCTTTCCGGTTGTGCCGGATGAGGCATGAAGCTTGCGAATTTTATCCATCGGCATGGCAAACATGCCGAAGGGATAGTTATCGCGCAGGTCATCTTTTACTGTAAAGGGAAACCTTGAAAGGTCCTTTAGTGTTTTCAGATCATCCGGATGGACGCCCTTATCATCGAACCGCTGTTTGTACATCGGTACATTTTCATAGGCGTGTTTCAATGACCACTTCATACGCTTTAGTTGAAGGGCTTCGATTTCATCTCTACTGGCGATTTCAATCGGTTCAAGACTTGCCTTGTCTGGCGTTAGATCTTTCATGTTGCTTCTCGTTTATTCTTCAAAGAGGTGTCCCTTGATAGTGCGTGAACACCCCCTGAATTGAGCTATGATATCCGCGTTCTGATTGGAAACCTCAATATCATAAATTCCGTTTTTCCCCTTGAGGCTTTTTTCGTTGGCAATAGCAGTCAACGTATCGCCTCGTTGAGCAGGAGAAACATAGGTGATTGTATTATTCTGCGCTACAGTTGCCTGATTTCGACTGTTACAGGCATAGGCAAAAGCTGTGTCAGCTAGCATGTAAATCACCCCGCCATGGCACATGCCGTGTCCATTGCAATGATGGTCAGCAACCTCTAGCGAAAGAACGGCCTTGGCTTCAGTAACTTCATCAATTCGTATGCCAGTCCATTTTGCTGCTGCATCACTTTCCCACAAGGCTTCGGCAGATTTCTGTGCTCGTTCATCGGGCGTCATCAAGCACTGCCCTTGAAGTTTGGCGTCCGTTTTTCAAGAAAGGCAGAAACCCCTTCGGCATAGTCGGCACTTTCACCACATGCTTTTTGGGTTTTGGCTTCAAGGTCGAGTTGTTCATCAAGTGTGTTGGAAGAGGCGAGCTGAATGAGCTGTTTCGTCTTGCTTAATCCGAGTGTTGGCCCCTTTGCCAAATTGGAGGCCAGTTGTCGTGCTTCTTCCATAAGCGCGTCATCTTCAACTGCCTTGTAAATCAGTCCCCAGTCTGCCGCTTTTTGTGCAGACAAGGGCTCTGCTGTCATCGCAAGTGCCTTGGCTCTTGCCTCACCCAATAGATGCGTAAGGTTCCAGGTTCCCCCTGCATCCGGTACCAGGCCAACTTTTGCAAAAGACTGAATAAATTTGGCAGATTGCCCTGCAAGTACGATATCACACGCCAGAGCAATGTTGGCGCCAGCTCCTGCTGCAACTCCGTTTACTGCGCAGATAACCGGACATTCCATATTACGAATTAGACGTACAAGCGGGTTATAAAAACCTTCAAGGGTTTGGCTCAAGTCAGGAGCAGCACCCATTTTGGAGGGATCACGGTCACCCAAATCCTGCCCTGCACAAAAACCACGACCTGCGCCTGTAATCAATACTGCTCGTGTTCCGGCATCTCTTGCCGTTTCAATTTCAGCTCGTAATTTGATGTGCATTTCATCGTTAAAGCTGTTGAGGCGATCCGGTCTGTTAAGGGTAAGCTCTACCCAATTCTCGTGTTCCCTTACAAGAATGGTATCTGTCATAAAGAATGCTCCATGTTCCCATTAAAAAATTTGCACAGACCAGACAGAGCGTCAATCTTATTATGTACTGTAAGGGAAAATTCTGGAAGCGGGTTGAAAAAACTGTCATCATCAGTGGTAACCGCCTGGAGGAATCAATCATGACAATAATGGACATTTCAAGTTATGCTTCAGGAAGCTGGATAGAGCCAGACGGGTCAGCAAGAAACATCCGTTCGGCGATTACAGGAGACGTGATTGCAAGGGCGGGGTGCCAAAATCTTGATCCCGGCTCAATGCTTCAATATGCCTGTGAAAAGGGCTCAAAGGCATTGCGTGCCATGACCTTCCATGAGCGTGCAAAAATGTTAAAGGCACTTGCCCTGTATCTTGGAAAACACAAGCAAGCCTTGTACGATATCTCCTTTGCCACAGGCGCGACCCAACAAGACCATCTAATCGATATTGATGGCGGATTGGGTACGATGCTGGTTTTTGCATCAAAAGGCAGGCGCGAAATGCCTGACGCCAAAATTTATCTCGATGGTGATCTGGAACAGCTTTCACGAAACGGAACGTTTGTAGGCCAACATATTTATACGCCAAAGCTCGGTGTCGCAGT
The DNA here is from genome assembly GCA_937944075.1 of uncultured Rhizobiaceae group bacterium. Classification (GTDB taxonomy): domain Bacteria; phylum Pseudomonadota; class Alphaproteobacteria; order Rhizobiales; family Rhizobiaceae; genus JAALLB01. The sequence goes on along the minus strand of CALDZZ010000185.1, from coordinate 3,257 downwards.
TCATATCAATGCGTATAATTTTCCGGTCTGGGGCATGTTGGAAAAGCTTGCGCCAACCCTTCTTGCCGGTATGCCTGCAATCATAAAACCGGCTACTGCCACGTGCTATGTAACGCAACTCTGTGTGCAGTTAATGCTGAAAAGTAATGTTCTTCCTGAAGGGGCAATTCAGCTTGTATCTGGCGGGTTCGGAAATTTGCTGGATCAACTGGGAAGTCAGGATGTCGTGAGTTTTACAGGCTCAGCGGAAACTGCTTTGAAGTTACGATCAAATAAAAACCTTTTGGCAAATTCTGTACAATTTACAGCAGAGCAAGATAGCCTGAATGCCTCAGTTTTAGGGCCGGATGCAATATCAGGGACGCCAGAATTTAACTTGTTTATCAAGGAAGTTATTTCTGAGATTACAACAAAAGCAGGTCAAAAGTGTACAGCTACGCGCCGTTTGATCGTACCTGAAAATCAGATTTCACCCGTAATCGATGCACTTAAAAACAAGCTGGAAACCATTCGTATTGGAGATCCGAGAATAGACCATATTGGGATGGGATCGTTGGTTTCTGGTGTGCAAAAACAGGATGTTTTGTCCAAGGCAAGCTTGATTGGCAAGGAGGCTGAACTGGTATTTGGATCACTGGATGATATTACTCCAGAGGGTGAACATGCCAATCCGGAAGCCTTTGTCTCACCCTTGCTGTTTCAGTGTGAAAATCCGCGTTCAGCAAGTTTGGTGCATTCAGTCGAAGCTTTTGGCCCCGTTTCCACAGTTATGGGATACAAGGATTGTGATGATGCGATAGAACTGCTGAACTTGGGGGGAGGCAGTCTGGTTGCTTCCGTCATTACCCATGACATGGAAGTTGCACAGGAAATTGCTTATGGAGCTGCTGCATATCATGGGCGTATGTATTTCAATAATCGTGACAGCATGAAGGAAAGTACCGGTCACGGCTCTCCGTTGCCGCACATGGTGCATGGTGGGCCTGGTCGCGCAGGGGGCGGCGAAGAGCTAGGTGGTATCAGGGGGGTTATGCACTATATGCAAAGAACTGCGATACAAGGCAGTCCAGACGTGATTGCATCCATTGGCAAGAAATGGGTTCCCGGTGCCAACCTTTTCAGCCATAAGAGCCATCCTTTCACCCGTAGCTTTGATGAATTGGAGATCGGTGAAACGTTGAAAACAGAGCAGAGAGCCATAACGCTGGAGGATATTGAAACCTTTGCACATTTTACCGGTGATACCTTCTATGCCCACATGGATGATGCTGCAGCCAAACGTAATCCTTTCTTCCCAGGTCGGGTGGCTCATGGTTATTTGTTGCTGAGTTTTGCAGCCGGCTTGTTTGTTGAGCCAAATGAAGGACCTGTGCTGGCAAATACAGGATTGGACAATCTACGTTTTATGAAGCCGGTAGAAGCGGGCGATTCCATCAAGGTCTCATTGACCGTCAAACATAAAACCGCACGAAATTCAGAATATGGTGAAGTGCGCTGGCATGTGACCTTGTTGAACCAGAATGATGAACTTGTTGCCGAGTATGAACTTTTAACTATGAATGCTTTTTCCAGTACCATGTCCAAGGCAAAAGGGCATTAAAACTGATGGTAGCTGAAGGTATCGCAAAGGCTTTGTTCAATGTTGAAAAGATCAAGGTTTGGTCTTTGATAGTGACACTATTTGGGGATCTGGGAAGAAGTAGTTCTCAGTCTTTGACGGGCAAACAGATTAATTCATTGCTCAGTCATATAGGCATCAAGCCGGAGGCAACACGGGTAGCACTGCATCGACTTAAGAAAGAAGGCTGGATTGAAACATCAAAATCTGGTCGTGAGACCGTTTATGCCATGTCTGAAAAAGCCAAACGTGAGACAGTACAGGTCTACGATGATGTTTATGGGGAAAACAACAAGTTTCCTGAAGGCTGGTGTCTTTGTATAAGTCATGAAAAAGAAGTCAAACAGGATGAGAATAGAACATCTATTGAGATAGCACGAAACATCAATTTAGTTCCTGTCTCTGAAAAGAAAAAGGGAAACGATTGCGTCTATGGTGAAATTGACAAAGACAGTTTGCCAGAGTGGCTTTCAAACATTCTAGTGCCCGAACAAACGCAAGCCGTAATTTCTTTACTTGGTAAAGCTTCAGGTGATGAAGGTGTTTCGGCGAGCCACAATGCTTCATATGACACGTTCGCTGTAAGACTTCTGGTGCTCCATCATTGGAGAAAGCTTGCTTTGAGAGATGCGACCTGGTGCTATATATGGCTCTATCCAGATAGCAATTTGTCTCAGTGTCAAAGAAAGGTTGTTGGGTTTCTGGCAAGGTCGGCGCCGATTAATTCACATGCGCTTGCTTCACAATAGGGCAATAACTAGTTTTAAAACACCCAAAGAACAAAAGGTCAGGTTCCATGAAAAAACTGAAACAGTCATCTGCGGATATGGTCAGGCATGCCAGAGAGCGAATTGAAGAAGTTGAAATTAGTGACCTGATCAAACTGGTAGGAGATGAAAACACGGTTATTGTTGATATTCGCGATATTCGTGAACGCCAGAGAAGCGGTTTCATACCTGGCAGTTACCACGCCCCACGAGGCATGATTGAGTTTTGGGTTGATCCGGAAAGTCCGTACTTCAAAGAAATATTCGCTCAAGACAAAAAATATGTATTCCATTGTGCATCAGGCTGGCGATCTGCACTGACGGTAGCGACGCTTCAGGATATGGGGTTTGAAGCAGCGCATTTGAGAGAAGGTTTTTCCAAATGGGAAGAAAACGGTGGGCCGGTAGAGATGCCGACAGACACACACAAACCATAATACAAGTTGCGTTAAACCAGCTTATTCAAAATCAAAATAATGGGCGTGACTTTTGGTGACCTTTTCGATGGTTGCATCAAGGCGTGATAAATGTCTGCGCAATCGATCCACACAAGCATCCCTGTCGCGGTTGATCATGTGCTCGATAATCATTTTATGATCTTCGTAAACTTCAGCACACTCATCCTTGTTGGCCAATGAAAGTGTGCAAAGTCTGTCCACTTTTGATTTGTGTTCCAGTATGGCATCCATCAAATGAGGCAATTCTGCCATGACGCAAAACAGCTTGTGAAAGTCCTTGTCCAGTCTGCTGAACTCAAGCAGGTCATTCTCATTCAACGCCCTGCGTTGTGTTTTGAGATTGTCCTTGAGAGTTTTAGCATGTTGGCTTGTAAAGTTTTCAAACGCACGGTTGAAAACTTCAAGCTCAATGGA
>CALDZZ010000184.1 GCA_937944075.1 uncultured Rhizobiaceae group bacterium | reverse complement strand
GAACTTTCGGCCTATGGTAACGGACTTGATGAAAAGCAGGAAATTGTTGCGCTTAGTCAGGTGGACAGTGTCTTGCCTGGCCACCGCGAAGAGAAGATTGAAGCGCTTGAAGGTGTTCTTGGTTACAAACCAATGGAACTTTCCTCTGTATCTAAAGAAGGCGTAGAGGACGTTTTGCGCAAAATGCTTGCTACCATTGATGGTGACAAGGAAGCTGAAATATTGGCCAACACAAGGGATGAGGGGCCAAAAAAGGGAGACTGGCTTGAATGGTAGCTACATCCTCCTTTAAACGCGTTGTCATTAAAATCGGCTCGGCACTTCTGGTCGATCGTGAGAAGGGGCTTCGCCTCGAATGGCTGAATTCGCTTTGTTCTGACGTTTCCATGTTGCGAGAGGCTGGTTGCGAAGTTCTTCTGGTATCCTCTGGTGCAATTGCGCTCGGGCGCAGGCAATTGGGTTTGCCAATGCGTGTTTTGAAACTTGAGGAAAGCCAGGCTGCTGCGGCGACCGGGCAAATACTTTTGTCGCGTGCTTACAGTGAAGCTTTGGGACAGTTCGAGTTTCAGGCAGGGCAGGTGCTGTTGACACTTAGTGATACGGAAGAACGCAGACGCTATATCAATGCGCGCGAAACGATTTCCACTTTGCTCAGACTTGGTGCAATTCCCATCATCAACGAGAATGATACAGTTGCCACCAGCGAAATTCGCTATGGTGATAATGACAGGCTTGCTGCCCGTGTTGCAACCATGGTGAGTGCAGATCTGCTGATCCTGCTTTCTGATATTGATGGCTTTTATTCTGGCATTCCAGGCAAGGACATGGACGCCAGTCGTTTTGATTCAATTGATGAGATAACGCCTGCAATAGAGGCGATGGCGGGGGATGCAGGGACTGAATTGTCCAAGGGCGGCATGGTCACCAAACTGGAAGCTGCCAAGATTGCCATGCAGGCGGGTACATCCATGGTGATTACTTCCGGCCAGTGTCTAAACCCGATCGATGCGCTTTTCAAGGGTGCAAATGCAACCTGGTTCAAGGCCAAGGAAACACCTGTGACGGCACGCAAAAAGTGGATTGCAGGGCAGATAGAATTGGGCGGCAGCATTGCGATTGATGATGGTGCAGCCAAGGCGCTTGCAATTGGCAAGAGCCTGTTGCCTGCGGGTGTGACCGAGGTCAATGGCAGTTTTTCCAGAGGCGACGTTGTCGCCATTGTTTCATCGAACGGAGAAGAGCTGGGTTGTGGGCTTGTTTCCTATGATGCAAGAGATGCCGCCCAGATTGCAGGGTGTCAAAGCGATGAAATTGAGAGTATTCTCGGTATTACATCGCGGGGTGTCTTAATACATCGCGACAATCTTGTGTTGCGCTCGAACCAGACAAATCATGGAGAACAGGATGCTTGATAAAACTCAAATTAGTGACGTCAAGTCTGTGATGGCTGACATCGGTCTAAACGCAAGGGCGGCAGCTCAGCAATTGGCAACTGCTTCTACAGATTTAAAAAACAGGGCACTTCTGGCCGCAGCCGAGAGTATCTGGAATAACCGGGAGACAATCCTGGAGGCTAACGCCAAGGACATGAAAGCAGGTTCTGCCAATGGACTGTCCGGTTCTTTCATGGATCGCCTGATGCTGGATGAAGCACGTATTGAGGCCATGATGGATGGTCTGAGACAAATCAGCGAATTGAAAGACCCTGTCGGAGATGAAATTGACCGGTGGCAGCGGCCAAATGGTCTGGACATTTCGCGTGTCAGAACACCGCTTGGGGTTATTGGTGTTATCTTTGAATCCCGCCCGAATGTTACGGCGGATGCTGGTGCGCTTTGTTTGAAATCCGGCAATGCTGTTATCTTGAGAGGGGGCACGGACTCCTATCATTCCTCAAATGCCATTCATGCCTGTCTGGTTGATGGCTTGAAAGCAGCAGGACTGCCTGACCATGCAATTCAGATTGTGCCAATGACTGACCGTGCCGCAGTGGGTGAAATGCTGACGGGGCTTGATGGCAATATTGATGTTATTGTGCCACGCGGTGGGCGCTCACTGGTGGAGCGCGTACAAAGTGATGCGCGGGTTCCTGTCTTTGCACATTTGGAAGGGCTTTGTCATGTTTATGTAGACAAGTCTGCAGATCTCAAGATGGCAATCGATATCATTGTAAATGCCAAGATGCGCCGTACTGGCGTTTGTGGCTCTGCTGAAACGCTTTTGATCGACAAGGCTGCGGTAGACACGCATATGCAGCCGATCCTTGAGGCACTTCGAACCAGCAAATGTGAAATTCGTGGCGATGATGAAATCGTAACCCGGTTTGCTGATGCAAAGCCTGCGTGTGAGGAAGACTGGGTCACGGAATATCTGGATGCTATTATTTCTGCCAGAGTTGTTGATGGCATTGATGAGGCGGTTTCTCATATCAGAAACTATTCATCCAGCCATACAGAATGTGTCATTGCAGAAGATGCGCAAGTCGTGGAACAGTTTTTCAATGAAATAGACTCAGCCATTTTGCTTCATAATGCTTCAACACAATTTGCAGATGGTGGTGAATTTGGTATGGGAGCGGAAATTGGCATTGCCACTGGTAAAATGCATGCACGTGGGCCGGTTGGCGTTGAGCAATTAACAAGTTTTAAATATCTTGTGCGCGGTAGTGGACAGATAAGGCCTTGAAGCAAAATCCCTTTCTTCGTGATGCGCTTCGCATGCCGGTTGTTGGCGATGGACAGAAGGTCGGTCTTTTTGGCGGGTCTTTCAATCCGCCACATGAAGGTCATTTGAATTTATGCGACCTTGCCCTCAAGCGTCTTGAACTTGATCAGCTGTGGTGGATTGTGACGCCAGGAAATCCTTTGAAGGATGTTTCGCAACTGGCGCCATTGGAAGAGCGTATTCGCTTATGTCGGGCGATGATTTCAAATCCCAAAATTCGTGTGACTGCCTTCGAAGCCCGTTACAAGGTGCGCTATACGGCTGATACCCTGAAACTGGTTAAAGCAAAGCGGCCTCGCAATGATTTTGTCTGGCTCATGGGGGCGGATAATCTGGCAGATTTTCACCGTTGGCAGGATTGGCGCGATATCGCGGACATGATGCCGATAGCAGTGATTGACCGACCGGGTTCAACGCTGAGTTATCATTCGGCACAAGCTTCCATTGCGCTTTCCAAATACCGCATTGATGAAGATGATGCGCGATTGCTGGCACATTTAAAGCCGCCAGCCTGGACCTTCTTGCATGGTCCAAGATCATCACTATCTTCCACCCAACTGAGGGCAGCGGCTAAAAAAGTATAATTCAAGCGAGACAAAAAGTGTCTTGAAATAACCATGGAATCAGAACTATGTTAGAGACAGGTGGTAATAATGCCGCCGAACAACTGCATAGCGAGAGGGATACACTGACTATAGCAATGCAGACACCGGGCGCAAAAAAAGGCGCAGCGAAGGACACACAGAAAGCGGCGATAGCAGCGATTGAACGTGTTTTGGAAAGCGTGACAAACTCCCTTGAAGATTCCAAGGCAGAGGAAATCACGACAATCGACATCAGGGACAAATCAGCATTGGCTGACTATATGGTCATCGCTTCAGGGCGTTCCAACCGCCATGTTGGTGCGGTGGCAGACCAATTGTTACGTGAGCTGAAATCACTGGGTCACAAGTCCATCAAGGTTGAAGGTTTGCAAAGTGCGGACTGGGTGCTTGTCGATATTGGCGACATAATTGTGCATTTGTTCAGGCCTGAAGTGCGTGAGTTTTATTCACTCGAAAAGATGTGGCAGATGCCTGCATCCGAAGAAACGCATTAGGAAAACAGCTTATGCGTCTGGCAATTTTGGCAGTTGGCCGGATGAAATCCGGGCCAGAGCAATTACTGTATGATCGCTACGCTGACCGAATTTCAAAAACCGGAAAAGCAATGCATTTCATGGGGCCGGATCTTCATGAAGTCACGGAATCACGCGCACAGGATACTCAAAAACGAAAATCGGAAGAAGCCGAGCAGCTTCTGAGACAATCAGGTGAAGGCACCCGCATCATATTGCTTGATGAACGAGGCAAGGATCTCTCAAGTCAGGCTTTTGCGACGCTTTTGAAAGACGAGCAGGACATGGGTACGCAAAAGCTGGCTTTTGCAATTGGTGGACCGGATGGGCATGGTGTTGAACTTGCAAATCGTGCTGTGAGAAAGATCAGACTGGGTGCGATGACCTGGCCCCATCAAATTGCTAGAATTCTTTTGGCAGAGCAATTATATCGCGGCATTACGATACTGGCGGGACATCCTTATCACAGGGACTGATTGCCTTTCGCCAAAGGTTTCTTCATCCTTAACCAATTATGAGTTATTCTCTCTTCATGGGAGAATCACTTTGGTTGCAAACCTCAACAGATTGATAATGCGGATTATCGCCTTGGTTTCAGCGGTCGTCCTCGTACAGGGCATTTTTACCGCTTCCCTTGCCCAGGATTTGTCTGCCCAAAGAGTGAAAAACCTTCAGGAATTGCAAACACTCCAATCAGAAATTTCGCTCTCCGAGCAGCGAAAACAGGAACTGGCAAACCAGATTGATTCGCTGGAAAAAGACCGCGCTACCATCAATCGCACACTTATTGAGACTTCCACCAACTCCCGAAACATTGAAAAGCGGATATCAAAAGTCGAGATACGCCTATCACAATTGCGCGATGAACAGGCGGATGTTCGGGTATTCCTGAACAGCAAGAAAGCCTTGTTGATGGAAGTCCTTGGTGCGCTTCAACGCATGGGGCGCAACCCGCCACCGGCACTTCTGGTCAAGCCGGAAGACGCCCTTTCATCCGTGCGGTCTGCTATTTTGCTGGGCTCGGTTGTGCCTGAAATGCGATCTGAAACCGAAATATTGCTGGGACAATTAAAAGACCTTGTGCGCATTTCGAACGAGATCGAAACGCAAAGGGAAGCGCTCACGGTTGAGCTTGTATCGCTTGCGGGTGAAGAAGAAAAATTGAACCTTCTTCTTATCGAAAAACGCAAATTGGCGGGGCAGGCGCAGGATAAACTGTTGCAGGAAAACGCCAAAGCGGCAGAATTGGCTGCAAAAGCAACCTCTTTGAATGATTTGATCAATAGCCTTGAAGTAGAAATTGAAAGCGCGCAACAAGCTGCTGAAGCTGCAAGACTGGCTGAGATAGAACAAAAGCGACTTGAAGAGCAGCGCATCGCGACTGGCCGCACGTTTGAAAAAGATGAAGCTTTTTCTGATCCTGGGCGAACTGCGCCAGCAATCAGTTTTGCAGCCGCAAAAGGCCTGCTTCCCCAACCCGTTGAAGGGTTTCAGCTTGCGTCCTTTGGTCAAAACGATGGGGCTGGTGATAAAACCAAGGGGATTTCGCTTGAGGCTCGCGAGAATGTCCGTGTCATATCACCGGCAGATGCATGGGTTGTTTATGCCGGGCCTTTCCGATCTTACGGACAACTCTTGATAATGAATGCAGGACAGGGTTATCATATAGTTCTTGCGGGTATGGAAAAGATCAATATTCAGCCCGGACAGTTTGTGTTGCTTGGTGAGCCAATCGGAACCATGGGTGCACAACGGATAGCAAGTGCAGGTTTGGTTGACGTCAACACAACAAAGCCTATTTTATATGTAGAATTCCGCAAGGATGGAAAATCAATTGATCCGAACCCATGGTGGTCGGATAATAACAAGGAAAGAACTACGGATGGTTCGTAAATTTGGTCTTCTGCTGACAGGTGCAGCAATCGGTGCAATGGCCGCAATAACAGTCAGTGGCGGGTTCAACCATTCCGCAACGGCTCAAGCAGCAGGCGTTGGTACTTATCGTCAACTCAGCATCTTCGGTGATATCTTTGAGCGTGTCCGTTCTTCCTATGTGACAGAGCCTGAAGAAGAAGCCCTGATTGAAAGTGCAATCAACGGTATGCTGACTTCTCTTGATCCGCATTCAAGCTACCTGAACGCCAAGGCGTTTTCGGACATGCGTGTGAATACAAGCGGCAAGTTTGGCGGTCTTGGTATTGAAGTCACCATGGAAAATGAACTTGTTAAGGTTGTCTCCCCGATTGATGAAACACCAGCAGCGAAAGCAGGCGTTTTGGCCGGTGACTTTATTACAAAAATTGATGGCGAAAGTATCCGTGGTGTAAGCCTCTCGGAAGCCGTTGAAAAGATGCGCGGTGAAGTAAATACGCCCATCGTTTTGACAATCGCCCGTGAGGGTGCTGACAAGCCGATTGAAATCACGATCATCCGTGACGTGATTACCGTACGCTCTGTGCGGTACCGTGTTGAAGATGGCGATATCGGTTTTGTCGATATCAATGCATTCAACGAACAGACTTTTGATGGTCTGGAAAAGGCAATCAACAGCATTCGTGAAGAAGTGGGTGATGAAAAGCTCAAGGGTTATGTCATTGATCTTCGCCTGAACCCGGGCGGTTTGCTGGATCAGGCTGTTAGTGTTTCTGACACATTCCTTGATCGTGGCCTGATTGTATCAACACGTGGCAGAAATCCGGATGAAACAAGACGTCATGCTGCAAGGCCAGGTGATCTGACAGGTGGCAAGCCGGTCATCGTTCTGATGAATGGTGGCTCAGCTTCTGCATCTGAGATTGTTGCCGGCGCCCTGCAAGACCATAAGCGCGCTACCATTTTGGGAACACGCTCTTTTGGCAAAGGCTCTGTTCAGACAATTATCCCATTGGGTGCCAATGGTGCACTTCGCCTAACCACGGCCCTTTATTACACACCGTCTGACCGCTCCATTCAGGGCAAAGGCATCGAGCCTGATATCAAGGTTGTTCAACCGTTGCCGGATGAGCTCAAGGGCCGTGTGGAGGCAAGAGGTGAATCCAATCTTCGTGGCCACATTGTTGGTAACGAGGAGGATGATGAAGGTTCTGGTTCAATTGCATATGTTCCACCAAATCCGGAAGATGATATTCAGTTGAATTATGCCAAGGATCTTATTCGTGGTGTCAAACAGCATGCGGCATTCCCGCCGGATCCTGAAAAAGCTGTACAGACACAGAACTGATTTTTACCACTTTGGTTTTATGCAAGGGAGGGCTATGCTCTCCCTTGTTTGATTCTGTATTCCAGAAATTAAAATTGCAGGTGATTATACAAGCTTATGGAACCGGAAAACGATTTTAACAAGCCGCTCAAGGGCTATTCCCAAAAAGAGCCTCCAAAACAATCTCGCTTATTTCTCATAGGTGCTGCGATTGTCCTGCTCATCGCCTTGCCGGTTTTTCAGTTTTATGATGGCTTTGGTGCAATTTCGCGATTGTTTGAAAGACCTCAGGAAATTGCCCAGGCGCCCGTCAAGCCGGTCGAGATTGAACCCGAAGAAGACATTGATGAGGAGCCTCTCGACAGGGTTCCAAGCAGGCAACATACGCTTGATCCTGAAGGTGGTGATTTTCAGCAGTTAAAGCCGCTTGAACAATTGCAACCGCTCAAGCCCCTGACGCCGGTTATTCAACCGCCTGTAAACCCGCAACAAATCAGACGGCAGGAACAGGCACTTGCGCATTTGCCGGATCCGGAGCTTTCTGAACGCGGTGCAACCGGCATAATACCAAAGCGTGCCAGAGATGGGCTTCGGGCAATGGATGTCTATTCGCGCCAACCAGATACCGAAGGCAATTTTGGTGTTGCTCGGGTGGTAATCATTATTGGTGGCGTAGGCATCAGTCAGACCAGTACCCAGCAAGCGCTTCAGAAACTTCATCCAAGCGTTACACTTGCATTCGCCCCCTATGGCAACAGTCTCAAGCGATGGATGCAGGATGCCCGCAAGAAGGGACATGAGTTGTTGCTGCAAGTGCCGATGGAACCGCTCGACTATCCTCAAAACAACCCTGGTGCGCACACTCTAAAAGCGGATGCAAATCTTCAGGAAAACATTGCCAATCTGCATTGGTCCATGAGCCGGATTACAAACTACGTTGGCATCATGAACTATCTTGGCAACAAGCTTTTGGCCCAGCCAGCAAGCCTTGCCCCGATTTTTGCAGAAATTTCCAAGCGCGGACTTTTGTTTGTTGAAGACGGGTCAGTCAAGAATTCACTTGCACAGGGTGTGGCGATCAAGGAGTTGGTTCCTTATGCCCGCGGTACAATTTTGCTGGACAATATTCGCTCGCGCTCTTCAATCGCTGAAAAACTGCGCAAGCTTGCCGAGCAGGCAAAACGTACCGGTTTTGCGATCGGGGTGGGAAATGCCTTTCCTGACACAATTGATCTGGTCGCCCAATTCACGGAACAGGCCAAGAAAAACGGAATTGAACTCACTCCGGTATCGGCAATCGTCAAGGACCCACAGCGGTGAGCAAGAAGAAAAAGGTCAGAGCTGAAGACCTTCCCTACCGTCCTTGTGTTGGCATTGTCTTGTTAAATGCTGAGGGCAAGGTCTGGGCAGGGCGCAGGATGCCCAACACGGAAACCTTCGGCAAGGACGCCTATCTTTGGCAAATGCCCCAAGGTGGTATCGACAAGGGGGAAGACCCGCTCCCTGCTGCCAAACGTGAATTATGGGAAGAGACAGGTATCACCAGTGCCAGTTTGCTTGGCGAGATTGATGAATGGCTCAATTATGATTTGCCGGATGAGCTTATCGGCATTGGCCTGCGTGGCAAATATCGTGGCCAAACACAAAAGTGGTATGCTTTTCGTTTTGAAGGCAGCGAAGAGGAAATCAACATTACTCACCCACCAGACGGATCAGACCAGGAATTTGATAAATGGGAATGGAAAGATCTCTGTGAAATGCCCGATCTAATCGTGGCCTTTAAACGCGAGATTTACGAGCGTGTGGTTATAGAGTTCGCTCATCTTGTCGATTGACTGTTTTGTCTAGGCAGGCCAAATCCACATGATTGCAGGCACTGCTGTTATGATGATAACGAGTTCAAGTCCCAGCCCCATTCTTGCATAATCTGTAAAGCGGTAGCCGCCGGGGCTCATGACCAGCGTATTGGATTGATGACCGATGGGTGTGAGAAATGGCGTCGCGCAACCGATCGCCACAGCCATTAAAAACGGGTCAGATGAAATCCCGAGTTGTGCTGCAATTGTGGCCCCGATTGGTGCCATCAAAACCGCTACAGGGGTATTGGGTATGATATCAGACAGCCACATTGAACTCACCAAAAGGCATGCCGTGATTGCCCACAAGGGCATGTCTGTTGTTATATCTATCAAAGCCCTGGCAATCAGGTCGGTCCCTCCGCTGGTTTGCAGGGCTGTCCCCACGGGTATTAGGGAGCCAAGTAATACGATGATGGACCAGTCTATGCTTCTGTAAACATCACGGGCATGAATGCTTTTTGTTGCTATCAACGCAGCCACGGCAGACACAAAGGCAATAGGCACTGAAAGGACACCACTTGCTGCAAGCAATATTGCTACGCCAAAAATCAGAATTGAAAAAAGCATTTTTTGGCGCGATGCACGTTCTTCCGCCGGCTTTTCTGACAGACCCAACAGCCCAAGTGAAATGCTGACCTGATCGAGAGCTGCAACAGAGCCTTGAAGAAGTAATATGTCGCCTGTTTTAAATCGTGTGTTGGCCAGTCTTGTTTGAGGTTCCCGTCCCTTTCTCGACAATGCGAGCAGATTGACACCGTAGCGATCATGGATGCGCATCGCGCGAACGGATTGGCTTTCTATGGATGAATTGGGCAGGACAATCATTTCCGCAATGCGGACATTGTCATTGATAACAACCGGTGTCTCGCCATCCTTGTTTTCATAAGGGCTGAGCTGTGTATCATTGATCAGGGCTTCCAGAATGCCGGGATCCCCTTCAAGTACCAGAATATCACCTGACAGTATTTTTTCGTTTCCATCAGGTGCAAGCCTCTGTCTTTTGTTGCGCAAAAGCGCCATTACCGTCAGTTCATTTTCATAGTCCTGTTCAAGTTGCCTGATGCTGAGGCCGGAGAGAGGAGAGTTATCAGGCACTTTCACCTCTGTGGTGAACTCGCGAACCTGGGACAGTCGTGATTTTCCAGCCTTTGTTGAGATGCGTTCGGGTAATAAGCGCCATCCCACAAGGCTGATGTAAACAAGGCCAAATGCAGCAATCACAATGCCGACTGGTGTAAAATCAAACATGCTAAAGGGTGTGCCGGTGAATTCTTCCCGGTAGCTGGAAATGACAATGTTTGTCGGAGTTCCGATCAGCGTTACCAGTCCGCCCAAAAGTGAGGCAAAGGACAATGGCATTAACAACCTTGATGGCGTGTGGCCTTCTTTTGTAGCGTTTTGCAAGGCGACGGGCAGCATAAGTGCCAAGGCACCAACATTGTTCATGATGCTTGACAGAAAGGCGACCAGAATACTGTTTGCAATTATATGTTTTTGTTCTGATGTTCTCGTGGTCGACAAAAGCTGAGCCAGAAAGGTAACGACGCCCGAGTTTTGCAGGGCTTTGGTAATTACCAATACAGCGGCCACCGTTATCACTGCGGGATGTGAAAATCCTGAAAAGGCATCATTGGCTGGAACGACGCCAAGAAATACACTGGCAAGCAAGGCCAGAATGGCAATATAATCATAGCGCAGTTTGCCGGTTGCAAATAAAATCAGGGTTGCAAAAAGGATGCTGAAAACGATTGTATAATCGGACAAAACAGGTTTCCTGACTTACCATAGAACTGCATATGTCTGGTATATAGTGCCCGCCCGGTTTTATTCAGCCGCGTAATTCTTGCCTCTGAATTTTTCCTTGATATGCCCCAACAGGCTTCCTGCCGATTCCAGAATGTTTGTTCCTGGACCATAGATTTCTGTGACACCTGCCTCTTTCAGGAATTCATAATCCTGTGCAGGGATGACCCCGCCGCAGATGACGATTTTATCTGCGGCGTTTCGTTTTGCAAGTTCTTCGAGTAACATGGGGGCGAGTGTCTTGTGACCTGCTGCGTGAGAGGAAATGCCAACGACATCCACGTCTTCGCTCACCGCCATGTCTGCGGCTTCCTCTGGTGTTTGGAAGAGCGGTCCAACGACCACATCAAAGCCGATATCTTCAAAGGCAGTTGCGATGACTTTCGCGCCTCGGTCGTGACCGTCTTGCCCCATTTTAACAACCATGATGCGTGGTTTACGGCCAAGGGTTGTCTCCATGGATGCAATATCTGATTGCAGTTTTTCGTAAACCTCATTGCCGTCAAAACCTGCACCATAGACATCTGAGATGGTATGAACCACTGCTTCATGGCGACCCCAGGCGGTTTCCATGGCATCTGAAATTTCGCCGACGGTGGCACGGTGGCGTGCAGCTTCCACGGCTTGCTCCAGAATATTGCCTTTGCCTGTGTTTGCCACTTCTGTGAGTTTTGCCAAGGCCGCATCACATGCTGATTGATCGCGGTTTTTGCGCGTGCGCCCCAGTCTTGCGATTTGTGCCTTACGCACTTTTGTATTGTCGATTTCCAGAATGTCGATGTCGTCTTGCTGGTCGAGCTTGTATTTGTTGACACCAACGATGACTTCCTCACCTCTATCGATGCGTGCCTGTTTGGCGGCGGAAGATTCCTCGATGCGTGCTTTGGGAAGTCCTGCTTCAACCGCCTTGGTCATGCCGCCAGCGGCTTCAACTTCTTCAATCAGTTTCCAGGCTTCATCGACCAGATTTTGCGTGAGGCTTTCAACGTAATATGAACCCGCCAGTGGATCGACCACATTGGTAACGCCTGTTTCATGTTGCAGGATAAGTTGCGTATTGCGCGCAATGCGGGCAGAGGTTTCTGTTGGCAGTGCAATTGCCTCATCAAAGGAATTGGTATGTAGCGACTGCGTACCGCCCAATACTGCGGACATGGCTTCAAAGGCGGTACGTACAACGTTGTTATATGGGTCTTGTTCCTGTAGCGAAACACCAGACGTCTGGCAGTGGGTTCGAAGCATCAGGCTTTTCGGGTTTTTGGGTTCAAACTCGGCCATCATTTTCGACCATAGCAAACGTGCCGCGCGAAGTTTGGCTGCTTCCATGAAGAAGTTCATGCCGATGCAAAAGAAGAAAGACAAACGGCCTGCAAAAGCGTCCACGTCCATGCCCTTGGAAAGCGCCGCCCGCACATATTCGCGCCCGTCTGCCAGCGTATAGGCAAGCTCTTGCACAAGGTTCGCGCCTGCCTCTTGCATGTGGTAGCCGGAGATGGAAATTGAATTATATTTGGGCATTTCCTTGGCCGTATATTCGATTATATCCGCGACGATGCGCATGGAAGGCTCGGGCGGGTAAATGTAGGTATTGCGCACCATGAACTCTTTGAGAATATCGTTCTGAATAGTGCCCGAAAGTTTGTCGCGCGTGACGCCTTGCTCTTCACCGGCCACGATGAAACTTGCAAGAATTGGAATAACCGCGCCGTTCATCGTCATGGAGACGGACATTTGATCCAGCGGAATGCCGTCGAACAGGATTTTCATGTCTTCGACTGAGTCAATCGCAACGCCAGCCTTGCCAACGTCGCCGATGACGCGCGGGTGGTCTGAATCATATCCACGGTGGGTTGCCAGATCAAAGGCAACGGAGAGACCTTTTTGGCCAGCAGCCAGGTTTTTGCGATAAAAGGCATTGGATTCTTCTGCTGTCGAAAACCCAGCATATTGGCGAATGGTCCACGGACGGCCAGCATACATGGTGGCTTTTGGACCACGCAGGAAAGGCTCAAAGCCAGGCAGGGTGTCGAGGTGTTCAACGCTCTCCAAATCTTCTTGCGTATAAAGCGGTTTGACGGCAATGCCTTCAGGTGTGTGCCAGGTCAGATCATCAGGATTGCCACCGCGCATTTCTTTCGATGCCAGATCAAGCCAGTCTCTCGTCGTTGGTTTGTTCGCCATGCTGAAAAC
>CALDZZ010000183.1 GCA_937944075.1 uncultured Rhizobiaceae group bacterium | reverse complement strand
TTTACCGAAGCATTTTCAGACATGAATATAAAACTCTGCTATGCAATGAAGGCAAATTCCAACCAGGCTGTTTTGGCAACCCTTGCGAAATTGGGTTGCGGAGCAGATGTTGTTTCAGGCGGCGAATTAAAGCGCGCCCTTTTGGCAGGCATTTCACCAGACAAGATCATGTTCTCGGGCGTTGGCAAAACAAAAGCTGAAATGCAAGCCGCACTGGAAGCAGACATTTTTTGCTTCAATGTGGAATCTGTACCAGAATTACACCAGCTATCCGCAGTCGCAAGCAGCCTTGGAAAGAGCGCACCCGTGTCCTTGCGGATCAATCCAGACGTGGATGCAGAAACCCATGCAAAAATTTCTACCGGAAAGGCCGGTGACAAATTCGGCATACCCCGCGAAGATGCAATTGATGCTTATGCACTGGCCGCTTCCCTGCCGGGTTTGAAAGTCAGTGGCATAGACATGCACATTGGCAGCCAAATCGAAAAACTGGAGCCCTTCGACAAGGCCTTTGCACGTTTGAAGGAACTGATTGGTGCGTTGCGCGAACAAGGGCATGAAATCGACCATGTTGACGTGGGTGGCGGTCTCGGCATCCCGTATAAGAATGACAATCTGCCACCGCCTGAACCCGAAGCATATGCACAGGTCGTGCGAAAGCATGTTGAGGAACTTGGTTGTGAAGTTGTGTTTGAACCAGGCCGAATGATAGCCGGAAACGCAGGCATTCTTGTTGGCGAGGTGATTTTCATCAAGCCATCAGGAGACAAGACGTTCATCATTGCCGATACCGCCATGAATGATCTAATTCGCCCTACCTTGTACGAAGCCTGGCATGAAATTCGCCCTGTCAGGGAAGACCTCCTGAGCATGCCTCCCGTTAAGGGTGATCTTGTAGGCCCTGTTTGCGAGACTGGTGACTTTATGGCCAAAGACCGCAACCTGCCGCCTTTGGCACCAGGCGATCTGTTTGCTATCGGTTCTGCGGGTGCCTATGGCGCTGTGCAGGCTGGCACTTACAACACCCGTACACTGGTACCGGAAGTACTGGTCAATGGTGATGAATATCATGTTATCCGTCCACGCATGGAAGTCGAAGACATCATTGCAATGGATTCTTTGCCAGGCTGGCTATAGATTACATTAATCACAAATTCGCAATCTGATCCCAATTGGCCTCGAAATAGACGTGTTCTGTGCTAGATTAGAAATAGAGCAATTCGCGAAAGGCCAGATTTCTTGTACGAGCCAAAGACAAATACAAAGAAGGTTTCATTAATCAGGGTCAGCACCTGGCTGGTTTTGACATGGGAAAAACTGTGGCCCTTGCTGGTGCCTGTCTTCATGGCTGTTTGCGCCTACATGATTTTTTCATGGGCAGGCGGATGGCGTCTTCTTGATACAGACGAAACACAGGCCCTGCTTTGGATTGCAAGAATACTTTTTGGTCTTGTATTGTTGTGTGCCCTTTGGCCCTTGAGGTTATTCCAGCGTCCTGAAGAACAGGAAATCACCCGCCGGATTGAGCTTAAATCAGAACTTGAACACCGCCCCATTACCGCCCAGGATGACAAGATGGCAATGGGTGACCGTGACGGATTTGCTGAAATTCTTTGGCAGGAACACAAGTCACGCATGTCAGGTCAGCTTGAAAACATGACAGCTGGCGCGCCTTCTCCTGAAGCAAACCGCTTTGACCCCTTTGCCGTTCGCGCCCTTTTGCCAGTATTGGCATTTGCAGCATTTTTCTTTTCGTTTTCCTCCGTTGGTGGAAAACTTTCTGACAGCTACCTAAGGCAGGAAAACACTGCAGAACTTCTTACCCGCATGGACGCATGGATTAATCCACCAGCTTATACGCAGAAGCCACCAGTTTACCTCTCTCTCAATCAGGGTGAAGCCGCCATAAAAAGCCTTACAGTTCCTAAAGGCAGCGAATTTTTCCTTCGCATCATTGGTGACAATAACGTCAGCCTTCTGAAAGGTGAGGAAACAAACTCGGTCGCCCTTGAACCAGAACAATCCGAAAAGGGTGCAGAGGAAATTGAATACAACTTCATCCTTGAAGAAGACAGTGTCCTGCGCTTGACCCATAGTGACAAGGAGTTGGCTCAATGGGGTATTGCTATCCTTGAAGACAAGGCACCCGAGATTGCATTTCTTGACCAGCCCCGCGCTGCCTTGTCCGGATCACTGGAACTTGGATATACAGTCAAGGATGATTATGGCGTTGTAAGTGCAAGAGCCATCATCAAGTCACTTGAAGACGCTGACCCGAATGCAAGACCCTTGATAGAAGCGCCGGAAGTGGACTTGCCCCTACCGCGTTTCAGGGCGAAGAAAGGTGTGTCCAAGGCTAATCGTGACCTGACACAGCACCCATGGGCCGGCAGTCAGGTTTCAATCCAGTTGGAAGCCACGGATGATGCAAAACAGACTGGCGTCACAGAAGTTCGCCAGATCACAATGCCTGGAAGGCGTTTTTCAAAACCCCTGGCATTGGCAATTGTTGAACAACGTCGAATTCTGGCACTGGATGCAAACAAGCAAAATTATGTAGCAAACCTTCTCGATGCCGTTTCATCTGCACCTCCGGAATTTATAGACAATCCCAATGCAACCCTTGCCATGCGTGTTGCTTACCGCAGGATAGTCGACGCTCAAAATGATGATGATCTTCGCTCTTCACTTGATCTGCTTTGGGAAATTGCACTTGCAGTCGAGTTTGGTGATTTGAGTGAAGCAGAAAAAAATCTTCGTGAGGCACAGGAAAAACTGAGCGAAGCTTTGGAGAATGGCGCTTCGGACGAAGAGATTGAACGCCTGATGCAAGAGCTGCGCCAGGCTATGAATGAAATGCTGCAAGCCCTTGCAGAAGAAGCACGCCAAAACCCGCAAGCCCAAAACCCGTTCGATCAAAATGATGCCCAGACCATGACACAAAATGATCTTGAGCGGATGATGAATCAAATCGAGGATTTGGCAAAATCCGGTTCCAAGGATGCCGCGCGTCAAATGCTTAGCGAAATGCAGCGCATGATGGACAATATGCGCGCTGGCCAGCACCAGCAACAAAGGCAGGCAGAAGGCAATGAGTTGAACCAAAGCCTGGATCAACTCAGCGAGCTTATGCAGCAACAGCAACGCCTGATGGAAGAATCTTTCCGCATGCAGCGCCAGCAGGAACAAGGCTTGAGGCCTAATAATGACCCGAACAGCCAAAATAATCAGCAAGGCCAGCAACAACAGCAGGGTGAGCAGCAGCAAGGTCAACAACAAGGGCAACAGCGCCAGCAACAAGGGCAACGAAACGGCAATCAATCCGGACAACAGGAAGGGCAGCAGAGCCAACAGGGGCAAGGCGGTCAAATGACCCAGGAAGAGTTTGCCCAGGCGCTTGAAGCGTTGCGCCAACAGCAGGAAGCCCTTCAAAAACAGTTGGGCGAACTTGGTCAAAAACTTGAAGAGCTTGGACTTGGACAATCACAGGAATTACAGGAAGCCCAACGTGAAATGGGACAGGCAGGTGAAAACCTTGGTGAAGGTAATGCGGGGGAAGCTGCAACAGATCAGGGCCAGGCGCTGGAAGCATTGCGGCAGGGTGCTCAAAACATGATGCAACAAATGGCTGGCGATCGCCAACAAGGCGGACAACAGCAGTCTGAGCAAAACGGACAAGGCCAAAGTGCTTCTCAAAGACGCGGTTCAGACCCTCTTGGAAGACAGGAAGGCGAAGGCTTGAATTCTGACTCGGATGTACAAGTACCAGGCGAAATCGACGCCCAGCGCGCAAGGCGAATTCTGGAAGCAATCAGGGACAGGCTTGCCATTCCTGATAATCCGATCATTGAGAAAGATTATCTGGAACGCCTTTTAAAAAGCGAATGATCGATTTTCAGGTATAATAAGTCCATCATATTGGCGAGAAGTCTCACGCATCCCCCGTGACAACGCCCACAAAGGGCAATTCTCGAAAGGCATGGCCCACATCCATTCCATAGCCAACCACAAACTTGTCAGGGCAATGAAACCCGATAAAGTCAGCTTCTATCTCGTGTTTGCGCCGTTCAGATTTGTCGAGCAGTGCAATCAATGAAACGCGATTGGCACCTCGCTCCAGCATAAGATCCCGGGTAAACTTCAATGTGCCACCCGACTCAAGAATATCATCAATGATGATGACATCACGACCTGAAACATCACTTTCAACATCGCGAAGAACCTTTGGCTCTCCTGCCTGTGTTCCTGAACCATAACTGGAGATGGAAATAAACTCGACTTCCGGAGAAAGACCCGCCCGATGCAAGGCACGGATTAAATCGGCTGCAAAAACGAAAGAACCTTTTAAAATTGAAATCACGAGCGGATTTTTCAAATCACTGAGAACAATTTCCTCGGCAAGTTGACTGTTGCGCTGCGCAATTTCTTCAGCACTGAAGAGAACTTCGATTTTTTTGTTGCGAACGATGGGCATGAGAGCCAGCCTTATTTGAATACGGCCTCTGCATAGGCCACGATTGGCGTATCATATTGTATGGACGTGGCAAAGCGGGATTTTCCACCCGAGTTCAAGGCGGGCATCGTCGACTTGTAATACCAGCGTGTAATCTCATTGCCGTTTTGCTTGCGCAGGATAATTGCAATTCGCGGAATTGGCTTTGCAACGCCAGTAGGATTTGAAACCAGCCCTTTTACAGTAAAGACCTTTTCTCCATTACGCCTGACTTGCTCTTCAAGTTTGATTTCACCTATCTGAAGTTTGTCAGCGCGTTGTGCCACTTCTGAAGGGCCGTGCTGTAAAAAAGTGATGCCCAGATACAAGCCTGCAAAAAGCAGGAGGGCAGAAAAACAAGCCATCATGGTTCCAAGACCAGGAGTGTAGGATGAAACCGTCTGAACAGAACTTGCCAGAAATGGCGTCTCAGAAACCGGCTCTTCATTGACATGAAAGGAAACCTGGTCTGCCAGGTGTCGGGTGCGTGTTTTGGAAGTTGCAGCCTTTTGCCCAAACGGCTTTGCTTTCAGGATTATTGCCTCTGAATCAAATTCTCGCCAGCTTGCACCACATTCAAGGCATTCCATCTGGCCGTCACGCTCAATCGGGCGCCCTTTCGAATTGCGTTCATATTCGCAAGCCGGGCATGCAACTTCTTTTATATCACTGTTCATTCGGCAACACTCGCGCTCAAAGAAAACAATATTTTGAACTATTCAATGAATCTGATAAGCGAAAGATGTTAATTCTGCATTAACCATAATCGGCAACACCAAACAAAACACGGGTACCATAGTCTTGATAAGTTTCGAAAATGTTGGTCTCAGATATGGTATCGGCAAGGAGGTATTGAGCGATCTTTCCTTTCAGGTCGCGCCCAATTCGTTCCAGTTTCTCACAGGCCCTTCGGGTGCCGGAAAGACCAGCCTTTTGCGCCTTATGCTATTGTCGCTCAAACCCACACGCGGTCTGGTGAAGGTATTTGGCAAGGAAGCATCCACCATTAGGCCTGAACAAATGCCAATCATCAGACGCAAGATTGGCGTTGTGTTTCAGGATTTTCGTCTTCTCGATCATTTGACAACCTACGAGAATGTTGCCCTTCCTCTCCAGGTCCGTGGCAAGATGGAACATGATTACAGGCAGGATGTCCGTGATCTGCTCGACTGGGTTGGTCTTGGTGACCGAATGCATGTCCATCCGCCAGTGTTGTCAGGTGGAGAAAAACAACGCGCAGCCATTGCCCGTGCCTTGATTGATCAACCTGACGTTTTGCTTGCTGATGAACCAACCGGCAATGTTGACCCGCCTCTCGCGCGGCGCATCCTGCGGTTATTCATAGAGCTGCACCGCTCAGGGACGTCAGTCGTCATTGCCACACACGATTTGAGCCTGATGGATCAATATGATGCACGCCGTCTGGTTTTGAATACGGGGAGGTTGCAAATCTATGACTGATTCTCAGAAAAAGCTGCCCTCAAAGCCCCCAATCGCATCCAAAAAATCAGCAGACAAGAACCAAAAACAACAGCAAAAACCCTTGCGCAGCGGCAAGAGTATTGTGCCGCGTGAAACAGTGGCAGGCAGCGCCCTTGTCTTCGTGATTGCAATCATGACGTTTTTGGCATGCCTGACGCTTGGTGCGGTTTCCATGGTCAATACAAGCGCTACCAAGTGGCAAAACGACATATCGCGTGAGGTCACCATTCAGATACGCCCTTTTGATGATATTGAAATGGAAAAGGCAATTCAGGACGCCAAAAGCATTGCACTCAACTATGAAGGCATTGCCAAAGTGACTGTCCTAAATGACAAGGAAACCGCAAGACTGCTTGAACCCTGGCTGGGTGCCGGACTGCAACTGGAAGAGTTGCCGGTTCCAAGGCTGTTGACCGTAACACTTGCTGATGGGGCAAGGCCCGACTTTGAAACAATGCGTGCACAATTGGAGCAGGAAGTTCCCGGAAGCACGCTTGATGACCACAGAACATGGGTAGACCGTCTTACAACCATGGCACTTACCATGGTGGGTGTGGGAACTGCAGTCTTCATATTGATGATGGCGGCAACGGTTACGACAGTCATCTTTGCCACAAGAGGTGCCATGGCTGGCAACAAACACGTTGTGGATGTGCTGCACTTCGTTGGCGCAGACAGCAAGTTTATCTCCAAACAGTTCCAGAAGCATTTTCTGATCTTGGGTTTGAAAGGGGCTGCTGGCGGTGCACTTGCTGCTATACTTCTTTTTATCCTGCTGGGCTTTTGGTCCTCTCAAACGCTTGCAACACCCGAGGGAGACCAAATCAGCGCTCTATTTGGTTCATTTTCACTAGGCTGGACTGGTTATTTCTGGATGCTGGTTGTTTTGGTCCTTGTAGCCGCAATGACCGCAATCACATCAACACTCACTGTGAGACAACAGGTTAATACCTTGCAAAGTTATGGGAGAAACTAGGGATTTACCAGTCCGATGAAGCTGGAGAATAAGGCAGGGTCTGCTCACAAATATCCAATTTATGCCTTTAAGCAGACAAATTACTCTGTCTAAATCCCTGAATGAAACGTTCAATCACTACGGGGTTCTCGCCGATAAGAACAAGGCGAGTAAAACAAATCGCCAGACTTTCAGTCATTAGCGCAATTGTCTTTTGCCTGTCTTTTCTTAGCATCAGCCTTTATCAATTCGCACTGATAGCGACACAAGAAGCACGTCTGGATGCGCTTCCCAAGGCAGATGCAATCGTGGTGCTCACCGGAGAAGACACCCGCATTCACTCGGCTGTTGAACTGCTCAAGCAGGCACACGGCAAAAGACTGCTTATTTCAGGCGTCTCGGAAAAGGTTTCGGACAAGACCATAATCAAGGCATATGCACCAAGCACCACAACAGCAGATTGCTGTATCGACATGGATCGCCTGTCCCTGGATACCGAAGGCAATGCCGAACATACCGCTGAATGGGCCAGCCTGCATGGCTTCAACCGGCTCATTGTTGTTACAAGCAGTTACCACATGCCACGCAGCCTTGACCACTTGCGCAGAAAAATGCCCTTGGCTGAACTGATCCCTGCCCAGGTTATTCCCCAGGACCTTAAAGGCAAAAATGCGCTATCGATGATGTTTTCACCCAAAATCATGATTGAATACGGAAAGCTTTTGCTTACCCGCCTCAAGCTGGAGCCAGTCGCCAAATACATGTGGACTTCACTTGAATCCAGCGTCAACGGTTGACGATCCGTCTGCGAAAGTTCAAACACATTATGTCGATTAACCGGATAATGTCCCTTGATGCTTTTCAGATCCATCCTGTTCAACATACTGTTCTTGATTTCAACAGCCATTCAGCTTGTTTTTTGGCTTCCGGTATATTTTTTCCTGAAACGGGAAGACGGCTGGAAGGTTGTAAAATTATGGGCCTGGATAAATCTCTGGATGCAACATCTCATGATTGGCACCCGTTATGACTTTCGAGGCGTGGAGAACATCCCAACTCAAGGAGGCTTCATTCTTGCCTCCAAACATCAGTCATCTTGGGAAACCTACACAATGGTACCATTCCTGAGTGATCCCAGCTATATCCTTAAGCGGGAGTTGATGTTTGTACCTATCTTTGGCTGGTTTGCCATGAAGATGAAAGTTATATCGGTCAATCGTGGAAAAAAAAGCGAAGCTCTTCGCGATATGACACGCGTTGCCAAGGAACAATACGAAAGCGGGCGACAGATCGTTATTTACCCGGAAGGTACGCGCAAACTGGTAACTGACAAACCGGCATACAAATACGGAATTACACATATGTATGACAATGCCAATGCACGCGTTTTGCCTGCTGCATTGAACTCTGGTCTTTTTTGGCCAAGACGTGGACTGATGCTTTACAAGGGCACTTGCGTGCTTGAGTTTTTGCCTGTGATTGAGCCGGGCATGGAGCCGGACGCATTTTCACAAAAGCTGGAAACCCTGATTGAGGAAAAGACAAAAGAACTTGTCGATGAAGCTCTTCAAGACCCTGAGTTTACAGGGCAGGAATTATTGAAAGTATAAAATTTCTGTACGTCATTATGACAATTTGGCGTTGATATATTCAAGTGAGTGATCGCGAATACCCTGCTCGTTCAATGCTTCGACCGTGCTTTTGACATAATCCACATTATGTCCGGATTTCCCCTTGGAATTGCGCACAATGACGGTTTGGGTATCAAGGCCCAGACCCGTGGCGTATTGCGGATGAGAGCGGTCCGCACGATACACCAGCGCCTTGACTTCCTCTCCGGTTTGCAGCCGCACCTTGCGCCAGCATTCCAGATAAACATCTGTCACCAATTCACGAGCGCGCAGATAATCAATGATTTCCTCGCGAGAATGCCCAGGGGCAAGCATTGCCATACCCTGACATGAGCCACCCCGATCCAGCCCAAGTACAAGACCTGGGTTTTCTCTTGTACCTCTGTGCACCCATGAGTAAACACAAAAGGAACGATGCAAGCCGTAAAGCAAAGCACGTTCTTTTTTCAAGACGTCAAAACCCGGATTCCACATAAGGGAACCATAGCCAAAAACCCAAAAATCACTCATAACAGCCACATTTAGAATCTAGTTCCTTCCTGAATATATTGAATCGCAGAAAAGGCATAGCCCGTGAAAAAAGCCATCTTCCTGATTACCATTACATTATTGCTCGTCGCAGGCTGGAGTATCGGCTGGTTTTTCGTAACAGACCAGATCGAGACCACTATTACAAAGACCAAAACCAGACTGACAGACAAGGGACGCGAGGTGAATTGCACCAATCAGGAAATCAACGGATATCCGTTTCGCATCAGCCTGAATTGTGACCAGATCCGATATTCAGACAAGGTAACCGGACTGGTTTTTGAGGCAGGAGCACTAAAATCTGCTGCTCAGGCATACCAGCCCAACAAGGCGGTTGTGGAGTTGAAATCTCCAGCCAATCTGACATTGCCAAATACAAGCCAGTTTAATGCAACCTGGAGTTCAATGCGCTCCAGCATAAAGGCAGGGCTATCAGGCCCACAGAATGTTTCAATTCAGGGCAAGCAGGTTGCCCTTCTGCCAAAATCCGAAGCAACGCCACCGATATCAATTGAAGACCTGCAATTTCATGCACGCAAAATAGCAGACAATGACCTTAATCTTGCAGTTGTTCTTGATGATGCAAGTTCACAGGCAAACACATGGCCAAGCTTTGATTTAAACTCAACCCTGCTTCTAAAAGACACTTACAGCGATGTTATTTCCCGGGCCAGTCTGTTACGGGTTGCAAAAACGCGTGGCCTGCAAGGAGAAATACAAGCGTTTCGCTATGCTCCAAACAAGGGCGGCACACTCACCATAAGTGGCCCGGCCAGCATTGATAGTGCAGGTCTTTTATCCGGTGACTTTGAGGTGACCGTTCAAGATCTTGGCCAATTGATATCTGCCTTGGGAGAAAGCTTTCCATCGCAAAAGGAGAAATTTGACAATGCGGCAACAACCGTTTCACTCTTGTCAAAACAATCAGGCAAGAGCGAAGTGACGCTTCCAATTAAGATACGGTCAGGCACAATCAATGTCGGCTTTATTCCGGTTGGAAAATTACCACCACTTTTCTAGCAAAACACAAGCAGATCAGTCTTCGGCTTCATGACGGCCAAAGTTCGGACTTTCAACATCCTGACCAATCTCGATGATGGAACGGCGTATATCACGGGTTTTGCTGAAAAGGTCAAACAAATATTCCCCGTCACCTTTTCGTATGGCGCGTTGCAATGTACTCAGGTCCTCGGAGAAGCGCCCGAGAATTTCAAGGACCGCCTCCTTGTTATGCAGGAAAACATCACGCCACATCGTAGGATCTGAAGCTGCAATCCGGGTAAAATCACGAAATCCGGAAGCTGAAAACTTTATCACTTCCGAGCGTGTATCAGTTTCCAGATCACTTGCCGTTCCCACAATATTATAGGCAATCAAGTGCGGGAGATGAGAGGTGATGGCCAGAACCAAATCGTGATGGGTTGCAGTCATGATTTCAACTTGGGACCCACATTTCTCCCAGAATGTTTTCAATTTTGAAATCGCATCCCTGTCAGTGGATGTCTCTGGCGTCAGGATACACCATCGGTTTTCAAACAGTGAGGCAAAGCCTGAATCAGGGCCTGAATACTCCGTTCCTGCAATCGGATGCCCGGGCACTAGATGTACATTGTCCGGTAAATTTGGCAGCATCTGGGAAACAACGGATGCCTTGACGGACCCTACATCTGTTACAATCGCCCCGGCCTTGAGGGAGGGGGCAATGGTTTTGGCAACCTGCTCGCAAACGCCGACAGGTGTGCAAACAATCACAAGATCAGCATCTTGAACTGCCTCGCCAGCATCAAGCGTAAACTCGTTACCCAGTCCAAGTGCTTGCGCACGCGCAAGGGTTTCCTGACTGCGGCTTGAAATGGAAATGGTTTTAGCCAACCCCTCACGCCTCATCACATGAGAAAGCGAAGAGCCTATCAGGCCAATGCCAATCAGTGCGACCTTGTCAAACATCAGGCTAAAAATTCCTTGAGTGCAGCAAGGGTACCAAGGTTGGCTTCTGCGGTTCCAATTGTCATTCGCAAGGAATTCGGGAAACCGTATCCGCCCACAAGTCGCAAGACAAACCCGCGTTTGGTTAGATAATCATCAGCATCAGGGGCTCTTTTGCCTTCTACATCCGGAAAATGCACAAGCACAAAATTGCCAACAGATGGCGTCACATCAAGACCCAGAGCCTCAAGCCCTTCAGTCACCTTGACCAGCCACTCATCATTGTGAACTATCGACTGCTCCAGATGGGACTTGTCTCGCATCGCAGCAGCCCCTGCAGCAATGGCTGCAGCATTGACGTTGAAAGGCCCGCGCACGCGATTTAGCGCATCAATCATGTGTCTGGGGCCATAAGCCCATCCGATACGAAGTGCGGCTAGTCCGTAAATCTTGGAGAAGGTCCGCGTCATGATGACATTGGAACTGGCAGAGACCATTTCTATACCGGACTCATAATCATTGCGTCGCACATATTCAGCGTAAGCTGCATCAATCACCAGCACGACAGTTGAAGGCAGGCCTGCATGTAAACGTCTGATTTCCTCAATCGGAAGATATGTTCCGGTCGGATTATTGGGGTTTGCCAGAAATACAAGTTTGGTTTTGGGCGTAACAGCCTCGAGGATTGCATCAACATTAGCCTTGCAGTCCTCTTCCCTGACCACAACCGGTTTTGCACCCGCAGTTAATGTGGCAATCTTGTAAACCAGAAAGCCATGCTCTGTAAAAATCGCTTCATCACCATTTGCAAGGTAGGTATTTGCCAACAGACCGAGAATTTCATCAGACCCATTGCCACAGATAATATGATCCGGATTTAATCCATGTGCTTCAGCAACAGCGTTACGCAATTGTGTTGAAGACCCATCGGGATAATCTTCCATTTTTGATGTGGCATCGGCGATCGCAGCCACCGCTTGTTGGCTTGGCCCGATAGGGCTTTCATTTGAAGAAAGCTTGTGGAGTTTGACACCATCAGGAACTTTGGACTTGCCAGGCACATACATCGCAATGTCCATAACACCGGGCTTGGGTACAGGGATATTAGTCTCGTTCATAAAAAACTCCAAACATGATTGTCAGGATTGAGTTTCTAGTGAAACATCCCGACAAAATCAAAGAAAAGATTCATTTCACCTTCTGATTAACCCTGCTGGTTCCCTGTGGCACAAGAACCGGAACACTCACACGCCGCTTTGCACGCGCCGTGACAGGAACACCCTGGTAAAGCTGTTTAGAGGCGCATACACAAATTGCACCTGCGACAGCTGGCACAAGTTTTCTGCCAAAACGTTCCAGACTTGTTCTGAACCGCAGCATGAATTCCCGGCTTGAAGGTGCGAAATGCAGGGCATCAGACCATACATCAGGCGTAAACTGGTTATCGCGCAAAAGCTTGTTCAATTGCCTTCTGCTGTAAGGTTTGCCAGTACCAAAGGGCGTGTGTTCAAACCTTGCCCAGACACCTGTGCGGTTTGGCACGACTACCATAAGGACACCCCCTGGAGACAAAACCCTGTAAGCTTCAGCCATGCACTCATCTGCATTTTCTGCATGCTCAAGGAAATGCATCATCAATACGCGGTCCACGGAACCATCGCGAAGCGGCAACTCATCATCATAAATGAGACAGGTAGAAGGATTCCTGGAAGATGGCCACTGAAGCGCCCCTTGCGCAGCCGGCATCATGCAAAGGGTTCGCTCACATTCCGGAGCAAACTTGTCGAGCCACGGTACCGGATAACCCAACCCCAAAAACCGTTCACCGCTGGACTGGTTCCACATGGCTGTCATTGAGGCAGACACAGAAGCGATTGCCGCTTCTCCCAATCTGCTTGCATAAAATTCACGAAGTGTCACAACATCCATTATCATGACCAGAAGATAATACGCGCTTGCAGAAGAAACAACGCGATATTATGTCTGGGGCATCAATAAAAAGGAAAGCATCATGGCCGGTTTGGAATTTCATCAGTTTGCATGTTTGACGGATAATTACGGGGTGCTGGTTCATGACCCGGTTTCAGGTGATACCGCTTCAATTGATGCGCCCGACGCGCAAGCCGTCGAAAGCGCCTTGCAGGAAAAAGGATGGACGCTTACCCACATCCTTGTAACGCATCATCATTGGGATCACACACAGGGTATTGATGACCTGAAAGCCAAAACCAAATGTCACGTAATCGGCCCAAAAGAGGAAGCAGATAAAATCAACACGCTTGATGAAGTCAAAACCGATGGTGACCGGTTTACCTTTGGCGGTGAGAATGTGGATGTTATTTCGACACCCGGTCATACCCTTGGAATGATCAACTTTCACTTCACCCAAAGCAATGTGGTCTTTACAGGCGACACCCTCTTTGCGCTTGGCTGCGGCAGGATTTTTGAAGGCGACCCGGAAATGATGTGGAACTCGCTGTCGAAACTTGCAGAACTGCCGCCTGAAACAATCGTATATTGCGGCCATGAATACACACAGGCAAACGCAAAATTTTCACTTTCAATAGAACCAGACAACAAGGCACTCATTAAACGTGCAAGTCAAATTGACGCCTTACGCACTGAAGGAAAGCCCACCCTGCCCACGAGCATTGGGCTTGAGTTGGAAACCAATGTCTTTCTCAGAGCCGGCAATGCAGCTGAGTTTGCCAGAATAAGAGCGGCAAAGGACAATGCATAAAATTTGTTTTCCTGACACGGGATTGCACAGCTTTTGTTGAAACCCTGCACATTCTAATGCTACACTCTTAAACAATAGACAATCGGAACTGTACTTTATTATGGACAAACACGTAGAGCCAATTTATCTATCCGAGCCCCTGGCACGCAAGAAAACAGTCGCCGTTCCGGTAGGAAGTGTTGTCGTTGGCGGCAAGGCACCCATCGTTGTTCAATCCATGACGAACACCGACACAGCTGACATAGACAGCACTGTTGAACAGGTAGCCAACCTTCACAAGGCAGGTTCTGAGCTGGTACGTATCACGGTTGACCGTGATGAATCCGCTGCCGCAGTTCCCAAAATACGCGAACGTCTTGAGCGCCTTGGTATTGATGTGCCTCTGATTGGCGACTTTCATTATATTGGGCACAAGCTTCTTGCAGATCATCCAGCCTGTGCAGAAGCACTTGCCAAGTATCGCATCAATCCCGGTAACGTGGGCTTCAAGGAAAAGAAAGACAAGCAATTCTCGCAAATCATCGAGACAGCAATCAAATATGACAAGCCTGTGCGCATTGGAGTGAATTGGGGGTCGCTTGATCAGGCCTTGCTCACAACCCTGATGGATAAAAATCAGGACGAAGGCTTTCCTCTTACCGCACGCGATGTAACGCGTGAAGCCATGGTGCAATCCGCACTTTTGTCTGCACAACTCGCCAATGATATCGGCATGGCAGACGATAAAATTATTCTCTCAGCCAAGGTAAGTCAGGTGCAAGACCTGATCGCTGTTTATTGCGAACTGGCTCGCAGAAGCAATCACGCGCTTCATTTGGGCCTTACAGAAGCTGGCATGGGCACCAAGGGCATTGTGGCATCATCAGCCGCCATGGGCATGTTGTTACAACAAGGCATTGGTGACACCATTCGCATCTCCCTCACCCCTGAACCGGGTGGAGACAGAACGCGTGAGGTTCAGGTCTCTCAGGAATTACTTCAAACCATGGGTTTTCGCTCCTTTGTACCGATTGTTGCAGCTTGTCCGGGATGCGGGCGCACAACATCAACAGTCTTTCAGGAACTAGCAAGCGATATTCAGGCACAAATTCGTGAGGACATGCCCGAATGGAAAACAAAGTACCCGGGCGTTGAAGATTTGAAAGTTGCCGTCATGGGGTGCATCGTAAACGGACCAGGCGAATCCAAACATGCAGACATTGGCATTTCATTACCGGGAACCGGTGAAGAACCCGCAGCACCTGTATTTGTGGATGGCAAAAAGGCTCATACACTTCGTGGTCCTAATATAGCAGAAGACTTCCGCAAGCTGGTGCATGACTACATCGAAAACCGCTACGGTTAAAACCCGACAATTACAAACTTAATAGCCTCCCGCCATGCCATCCTTGCGCGGGTCAGAACCTGCAATCAGGGTTCCTTCCTGATGATCAATCTGTACAATCTGACCACCCCCATGTACAGCACCGCGCAAACAGTCATGTCCGCGTGCTCTTAATCCGCTTTCAACTTCGCTTGAAATACCTGCTTCCAGTTCCAGCGCACCCTTTTCATTCCAGAAAATTCTTGGATCATCGAGAGCCTGTTGCGGGTCCATGCCGTAGTCAAGCATGTTGGAAAGCACATGCGCATGCCCCATGGCCTGATAAGAACCACCCATGACACCAAACGAATGCGTAATCTTGTTATCTCTGGTTACCATCGCAGGGATGATCGTATGGAACGGCCTCTTTGAAGGCCCAATGGCATTGGCATGACCTTCGATCAGATTAAAGCCACTGCCACGGTTTTGCAGAATAACGCCTGTCCTGGGCGCCATGATGCCAGACCCAAACCAGCTGAAAACCGAATTGATAAAGGAAACAGCCATACCGTCACGATCAACAATGGAAAGATAAATCGTATCAGAGCCAGTCGGATCAGGAAGCGCTATTTTCGGATTTTGTTTTCCCGGGTCATAAAGCTTTGCAAGCACATCGATGTGACCGTCAGACAAGAGTTGCTCAATTGAATAATCCATATGGGCGGGATCAGCAATATAGGCGTCTCTTGCTGCATAGGATATTCGACCCAGCTCCATCTCAAGATGCGCTCTGTCTATGCTATCAACACCTTCTGAGTTTTTCAGTTTGGCCAGAAGTTTCACCAGCATGATCGCTGTCAGTCCCTGCCCATTGGGCGGGATTTCATGAAGGGTATGGCCTTGATACTCTGTCGAGATCAAATCCACCCAGTCCGCCGAAACTCCAGCCAGATCTTCTTCGCTTAAAAAGCCGCCCAAGGCCTGAACGGCTCCTGCCAAGTCCTTGGCAATCACACCATAATAAAACGCGCCTGCTCCATTGGTTGCAATCTCTCTGAGGGTTTTTGCCAAAAGTGGCACGGTTACCTTTTCGCCTGTTTTGGGTGCGTTGCCACCTTTCAGGAGATTACTTGCAGCAGCCTCGTTCTTTTTGAGCTTGTCTACGTTTTTTGCCCAGTCCTGTGAAACCCGGGGAGCAACATGAAACCCTTCTTCTGCATAGCGGATTGCATCGGCAAAAAGCCGTACAAAATCCATCCGGCCAAACTTCTGATGCATCGTTTGCCATGCCATGACAGAACCAGGCGTTGTTACAACATGGGGTGATGTTTCTTCAAAACCTGAAAAGCCCTGCTCCTTGTACCATTCAAGAGAAGCGCCTGAAGGGGAGCGGCCAGACCCGTTCAGGCCGTGTAACTTGCCGTTAGCTTCTCCGATAATTGCAAAACAATCACCTCCCAGCCCTGTCATGTGGGGTTCTACCACGCACAAGGTGGCAGAAGCCGCAACCGCTGCATCAACTGCATTGCCTCCCTCTTTCAGGATTGTTAGCGCAGTCGTTGTGGCAAGTGCATGTGAAGTTGCAACCGCAGCTTCACTGGCATAAACAGGTGAGCGGCCGGGAAGGCCAAAATTTCGGGTCATGGGTTTTTCCTGTTACAAATGCAAAATTAACAACTACAAATAGTCATCACTAGCACAATAGGCTATTACACACTCAAATCAATTCAACATATATTCAACTCAAAAGGGAATAATATCATGGCAATTCTTAACTTAAGCAGAGCAAACCGCATCATAAACCAAGCTTTTGCACATGCAGCCGACAAAGACTTTAAACCTTTAGTATGCGTGGTTTTGGATGGGGGCGGGAACATCAAAGCTTTTCAAGCACAAGACGGTGCATCGATTGGTCGTTTTGCAGTTGCAAGCGGTAAGGCGCGTGGTGCTTTGGCAACAGGAACGGGAACCCGCTGGCTCAATGCACAAGCAGAGTCACGCCCGCACTTTTTAGCAGGCGTTTGCTCCGTAATTGAAGGCGGCGTTGTACCCGTTCCTGGAGGCGTTATAGCAAAAGACAAGAATGGCAACATTGTCGCAGCCGTTGGTATATCTGGCGACACTTCTGACGCAGATGAGGCCTGCGCCGTTGCAGGTATTGAAGCCGCTAGGCTATTTGCCGATACAGGCGCTTAAACTATAAAGGGATATGGCGGGGTTAAACCTTAATACCCGCCATAACCACCACCGCCACCGCCGACCTGAACATCCCTTGTTGCAGACCGAATGGAAACGGAAAATCCTGCCAGAACATCAATCAGCGCGATAATCATCAGTATAAAGAAGACAGAATGCGCTGCATTTTTTACAATAAGGAATTCCACCAGATAGGCGATAAAGACAAAGGTGGAAAGCAGATGGTCAATAATCGAATTGGCCCCTACGCGTGTTGCCTTGATAATTTCAAAAAACAAAAGCAATAATCCCAGACCAATCATCAAGTCGCCCATGGTCATAATCCAGGTTGAGCCGGAAATCATGGTGAGCCGTGTGACTTCCTGATCCCAGATTGCAATCCCCCCGGTCAGAAATATCTGAATGTTATAAACGATGAACGGTACAATCAGCAGCGGAATGTTAGTAAGCATTTTATTTTACCCCAATAAAATTTACCTAACGAAAGGTTTAGCATGATTTGCATATAAATTGTCAAAAAAAAGGGCCGACATAATGCCAACCCTTAAAAATTATTTTGAACTGAAGATTATACAGAATCTTTTGGCTCAAGAATTTGACGTCCACGATACATGCCTGATTTTAGGTCAATGTGGTGAGGACGACGCAATTCTCCAGAATCCTTGTCTTCCACATAAGCCTTTGCTTTCAAGGCACTGTCAGAGCGACGGAAACCGCGCTTCATGCGTGTGATTTTACTCTTAGGTACAGCCATTGTACTCACTCCGATTTAACATAAAAAAGGCTCTTTGGTAACGATAGTCGCCCATCGCAAGAGCCTGAAAACTTCTTGTTGGAAAGTCATATACATATTTTGGGTATGTTTGGCTATAGGCAATCAACATTTTTTTGATTGCGAAATAAAAATGCTATTGGGAAAGTTTTTTCCAAATCGGCTATTTCAAACATTGAACATAGGCACCCGATGCCTTTGCCCGTCTTTGAACAATTCTTGCCACCCTGTCCATTGAGCGGCTGGGCTTTGCGGCATTGCGTTGTTTGGGATTTGGTAATGTGACTGCCAGAAGTGAAGAATACCTCGGCCCAAGTTTTGCAGCACTTCGCCCAAAATATTCCTGGGCTGCCAGTTCGACGCCAAATATGCCCTTGTCCCATTCTGCAATATTAAGATAAATTTCCATGATGCGCTTTTTTGGCAAAATAAGTTCAGCCATCAACGCATAGGGTATTTCCAGCCCTTTTCGAATGAACGAGCGATTGGGCCACAAGAACAGGTTTTTCACCAATTGCATTGTGATGGTGCTCGCACCCCGGGTTCTTTCACCATCTATGGCATCTTCGATAACCTGATTAAGCGCACCCCAATCAACCCCGGAGTGAGAACAAAACTGGCCATCCTCGGAACTCAGAACCGATTGATACAAAACAGGTGCCATGTCCTCAATATCAATCCATTCGCGTTTGGCACCATGGCCCACAAGTGCTTCTTTGACCATTAAGGTTGAAACCGGATGAACAAACTCAAACCGGTAGATAAACAGAAACAGTGCTGGCACCAGCACAACAAGCATCGAAAAGGCGAAGGCAAAGCGAAACAAAAACCCTTTGAACGTTCTTCTGAAGACACGTTTGCCATTGGCATCAAGGGATTTGTTTTCCTTTTTTGCCTTGGCCGAGTTGCGCTTTTGCGCCTCACTTCCTTTTGGAGTTTTGGTTGTCTTTTTTACCATGCAGCTCTTTTATCTTAAAGTTTTTACAAACGAAACTCTGCTTGACGCAAACTTGCCAAAGTGTCACGAAATTCCTCAAAAAATGCACATCTGATTTTGATATGGAAAAGACATGGCCAATCCGGAGCAAACCTTTAAAGAATTGTTGGACACCCACGCAAGAACCGTGGAGCGGACCCTGGAGATTCTTTTGGGCGATATTCCGTTTGAAGGAGAAATTGCCCGCCCTTCCCGCTTGATGGGAGCAATGCGCCATTCTGCACTTGATGGCGGCAAGAGACTTCGTCCCTTCCTTGTCATGGAAAGTGCGTCCCTTTTCGGCGTAAGTGCCCAACAGGCCGCGATAGCCGGCTCCGCTCTAGAATGCATTCACTGCTACTCGCTTGTGCATGATGACCTTCCAGCCATGGACGACGATGACCTGCGCCGGGGAAAGCCAACGACCCACAAGGCCTATGATGAAGCCACAGCCATTCTTGCCGGCGATGCTCTGCTCACCCTTGCCTTTGACATTCTCTCACGTGAAGAAACCCATGGTGATGCTGAAACCAGAATTAAACTGGTCAAACTGTTTGCACAAACTTCCGGCCTTGGCGGCATGGTGGGCGGTCAGATGCTGGATCTGGAAGCAGAAAAGCAGGCCTCAATCAGCGAAGACGAAATCCTAACCCTTCAAGCGATGAAAACAGGTGCCTTGATCAGATGCGCTTGTGAGGCGGGAGCGATTCTGGGAAATGCATCTGGCGAAGATCGCCAGCGCCTGTTGCAATTTGGCAAGATTATCGGCCAGGCTTTCCAGCTTGCTGATGACATTCTTGACGTGACCTCCGATACAAAAACCATGGGCAAGCAAGTTGCCAAGGATGCAGACAAGGGAAAAGGCACGCTTGTTTCGCTCTATGGGCTTGAAGCCTCGCAACAAAAGGCAAGGTATTTGCTTGAAGAAGCGGTCAATACGCTTCAACCATTTGGAGACAAGGCCGAAATCCTGATTGAGGCTGCACGGTTTACGATTGAGCGAAAAAACTAGGCAATAAGCCGCCAGAAGAAAATTGCACTCATCATAAACCCTACAAAGGCAATGAGTATTCTGACAGCCTGCCTTGGAAGCGCTCGCGCAATCGGCGCTCCTGCATAGCCCCCAACGGTTGCGGCAATCATCATCACAATTGCAGATTGCCATTCAATTAATCCACCGATCGCAAAAACCGCCACAGAAATAGCTGACAAGACAAAGGATAGTCCGTTTTTCAACCCGTTCATTTCGTGGATATCCTGCATCGCCCACAAGGCAAACAAGGCCAGCAGAATGATGCCAAGACCGCCATTAAAATACCCACCGTAAACACTTACAAGAAACAGATCCAAGGCACCAAAAGGTGTTACTGCCCTGCGTTTACTTTCTGCCCAAAGTCTAATTTTATCACCAAACAAGAATGTCAGTGTGGCACCAAAAAGCAAAAAAGGGACAAGAATGGAAAAAGCCTCATTGGAGGAAATCAACAGGAGTAGCGATCCAGCAAATCCGCCTGCAAGCGTTATCAGGCTCAATCGAACAAGCTGCTTGCGATCAAAAACCTGAAGCTCTTTTTTAAAGCCAGCTGCGCCTGCCAGATAACCGGGAAAAACCGCAATCGCGCTTGTTGCATTGGCAGTAACTGGTGGAATACCTATAAAAACCAGCGCAGGAAAGGTGAGAAAAGTCCCTCCCCCGGCAATTGTATTCAAGACGCCAGCGCCAAATGCAGCGCATATGATAACAATCAGATCAACCATGTCACACCTGCTTCAACCGTTTACGGATGTGCTCTATAATCTTGTCCGAAACCACCTTGATGCGTTGCAGTTTCGCATAGTCTTCATGAACGATGTACCAGAATGTCCGCGTAAAGGAGATTTCCTCCGGCAGTACTCTTTGCAATTGCGGATATTGCCTGGCAATAAAGTCGTGCAAAATACAAACCCCGGCATTGGCCAGGGTTGCCTCAAGTTGCACATGCACGCTGGTACTGGTCAGGTAAGGCTTGATGTCGTGCCCAAGCAGCGGAATGTAATCCAGTTCCTTGTCATAGATGAGATCAGGGACATAGCCGATGCCACGTATCTTTTTCAAATCGGTTACAGTCTTGATCTCGGGCTGATTGCCAAGATATTCCTTGGTACCATAAAGGTGCAGTGTGTAATCGGAAATCTTGCGATATTTCAATCGCCCTGATGAGGGAGCAGAAACGGCAATCGCCAAATCAGCCTCCCGCTTGGAAAGAGAAAATGTGCGCGGCATCGCAATAACCTGAAGTTCAAGGCGTGGATGCTGCTCACACAATTCAGCAGCACATTCAGCCAGAATACTGGTGGCCATACCTTCCGGTGCACCCACCCGAACCACACCGGAAACACTGTCAGCCTCCCCACCAAATTCCGTTTGCGCAGCAATGGCGCCTGTTTCCATCGCTTCAGCAATGGTCACGAGACTTTGCCCCGCATCTGTGAGCGAATAGCCTTGCGGACTTCTGTCGAACAAATGGATCTTCAACGACTCTTCCAGCGCCTTTACCCGGCGCCCAACAGTCGCATGATCAACGGACAATTGTTGCCCTGCCAAAGACAGTTTTCCGGTGCGCGCTACTGCAAGAAAATATCTATAATCATCCCAGTTCAAAGTCACCTCATCATGGTGTAGAGTGAATCTTGTGTCGTGCATAATTGCACAACGAAATAGATTTATAGCCTCTGGATAGGGTAAAAATAAACATATAAAACGAAAAAAATGTTTTCTGAGGAGAAAAACCAGTGAGAAGCATCCCACATTATATTAATGGCGCACGCGTCGAAGGAACATCGGGTCGTACGGCAGACGTGTTCAACCCTGCAACTGGCGAAGTCCAGGCTCAAGTGCCTTTGGCTAATGCAGGCGAATTGAACGCTGCCATCGAAAGCGCCAAACAGGCACAAATTGAATGGGGTGCAACCAACCCGCAGAAACGCGCTCGCGTGATGATGAAATTCGTCGATCTGCTAAACCGTGACATGCAAAAACTAGCCGAAATGCTTTCCTCTGAACATGGAAAAACCGTACCAGACGCAAAAGGCGATGTTCAGCGCGGCCTTGAAGTAGCAGAATTCTGCATTGGCGCACCACATTTACTCAAAGGTGAGTTCACTGAAGGTGCAGGCCCCGGCATCGACATGCACTCTGTCAAACAACCCTTGGGCGTGGTCGCGGGCATTACACCCTTTAACTTCCCGGCCATGATCCCGATGTGGAAGTTTTGCCCGGCCATTGCATGCGGCAATTCCTTTATCCTGAAACCTTCCGAACGTGATCCATCCGTTCCGGTGATGCTTGCAGAACTGATGAGCGAAGCCGGACTTCCTGATGGGGTTCTGCAAGTCGTGCATGGTGACAAGGAAGCTGTAGACGGCATCCTCGACCATCAAGACGTCATGGCAGTGGGCTTTGTTGGCTCAACGCCAATTGCTGAATATGTCTACACAAGAGGCTGTGCAAACGGCAAACGTGTTCAGTGTTTTGGTGGCGCAAAAAACCACATGATCATCATGCCGGATGCAGACATGGATCAGGCCGTTGATGCGCTTATCGGCGCTGGCTACGGCGCAGCAGGCGAACGCTGCATGGCAATCTCGGTTGCCGTTCCGGTTGGCGAAGAAACGGCTGACCGCCTCATGGAAAAACTGACACCGCGTGTCGAAAACCTGAAAATCGCACCTTACACCGCAGGTGATGATGCCGACTTCGGGCCTCTCGTGACCAAGGAAGCACATGCCCGCGTCAAGGGCTATATTGATGCCGGCGTAAAGGAAGGCGCAACCCTTGCTGTTGATGGTCGCGATTTCAAGATGCAGGGTTATGAAGACGGCTACTTCATCGGTGGTTGCCTGTTCGACAACGTCACCAAGGACATGTCCATCTACAAGGAAGAGATTTTCGGCCCTGTTCTATCAGTGGTACGCGCACAGGATTACGAAGAAGGCATAGACCTTGCCATGTCTCATGAATACGGCAACGGCGTCGCAATTTTCACCCGTGATGGCGATACCGCACGCGACTTTGCATCCCGCATCAACATCGGAATGGTTGGTATCAACGTGCCTATTCCGGTGCCGCTTGCCTATTACACCTTCGGCGGCTGGAAGCGTTCAGGCTTTGGTGATTTGAACCAACACGGACCTGACGCGTTCAAGTTCTACACAAGAACAAAAACCATCACGTCGCGCTGGCCATCCGGCATCAAGGAAGGCGCCGAATTCAGCATTCCAACGATGAACTAGAAACACGTCCTCTCCTGCGCATGTGTGCAGGAGAGGAACTACCAAAACGAGGCAATCATGAATTTCGACCTGACAGAAGAACAAGCCGCCATATATGACATGGCCTTTGGTTTCGGGCAGGAAGCCATTGCACCTTATGCGCTTGAATGGGACGAAAAAGGCTCTTTCCCCAAAGATGTGCTGCGTGCTGCAGGCGAACTGGGCATGGCAGGAATTTATGTGCGTGAAGATGTTGGCGGCTCCAATCTCTCCCGACTTGATGCAACCCTGATCTTCGAGGCGCTTGCCTATGCCTGCCCCTCGATTGGTTCCTTCATTTCAATCCACAACATGACCGCATGGATGATAGATT
Source organism: uncultured Rhizobiaceae group bacterium (assembly GCA_937944075.1). GTDB lineage: Bacteria > Pseudomonadota > Alphaproteobacteria > Rhizobiales > Rhizobiaceae > JAALLB01. The sequence continues at coordinate 4,349 of CALDZZ010000183.1, read as the reverse complement.
CCTATGGTACCGAGGAACAACGTCAAAAGTGGTTGCCGGAAATGATGACACTGGAAAAATACTGTTCTTATTGTCTGACCGAGCCAGGCTCCGGATCAGATGCTGCGGCCCTTAAAACCAAGGCAGAAAAAGAAGGCAACGGCTGGAAAATAAACGGCGGCAAGACTTTCATTTCAGGAGGAGAAACCTCTGAGCTTTATCTTGCCATGGTAAGAACCGGACAAGATGGCCCAAAAGGCGTCTCTGCAGTTCTGGTTGAAAATCCGACCGAAGGCCTTTCCTTTGGCGCCAATGAAAAGAAAATGGGCTGGCGCGCCCAACCCACTGCACAAGTTTTGTTTGATGACTGCAAGATTCCCGCTGATCAACTCATCGGCGAAGAAGGCGCAGGGTTTAAATATGCCATGTCAGGCCTTGATGGTGGCCGGCTGAACATTGCCGCTTCCGCTCTGGGAGCTGCGCAATTTGCCCTTGATAAAACGCTCACCTACATGAAAGAGCGCAAGGCCTTTGGCAAGCCGATTGCAGAATTTCAGGCGCTGCAGTTCCGAATTGCAGACATGGAAACTGAACTTCAGGCCGCTCGTATTTTCCTGCGTCAGGCTGCATGGAAACTGGACCAGAAGGCACCCGATGCAACACGTCATTGCGCCATGGCAAAACGCCTTGTGACAGACCTCTCATTCCGTGTCGCCAATGATGCACTGCAACTTCACGGTGGCTACGGTTACCTTTCCGACTACGGCATTGAAAAAGTCGTTCGTGACCTACGCGTTCACCAAATCCTCGAAGGCACCAATGAAATCATGCGAATGATTATCTCACGCGACATGCTGAAAGAGGCTTGAAGCGGGTCATGAAAACTGACGACATCCACATTCGCAAATCAGGCAGGGCTGGACGCATAACGCTAACCCGCCCACAAGCGCTCAACGCCATGACCTATGAAATGTGCATGGGCATTGGCGAAGCGCTGGATAAATGGAAAAACGACGATAGTGTTTCAGTCGTCATCATAGACGCAGAAGGCTCAAAAAGCTTTTGTGCAGGCGGCGATATTGCCGATCTTTATAAAACCGGCATGGCAGGCGACTTTGCCTACGGGCAAAAGTTCTGGGCAGATGAATATCGCATCAATGCAAAAATCAAGAATTATCCAAAGCCCTATGTAGCCATCATGGACGGTATCGTCATGGGTGGCGGGGTTGGCATATCAGCACACGGCTCGCACCGTATCGTCACTGAAAACACAATGTTTGCCATGCCTGAATGTGGCATCGGGCTGGTGCCTGACGTAGGCGGCAATTATTTTCTGTCACGCGCACAAGGTTCAATCGGCGAATATTTAGGCAGTACAGGCGCAAGACTAAAAGCTTCTGATTGCATCTATTCTGGCATTGCCGACCACTATGTACCAGATGAAGAATTGCAAACCCTGGTTTCAGAAATTGAATCAACCGGGGATGCTGAAGTCATCAAAAATTATTCCCGTGAACCTGTCCCCGGCGAACTGGAAATCAATCAAAAAACCATCAACGCCCATTTCTCAAAAGACAGTGCCGTGGAAATAGTCCAGTCTCTGGAAGCAGATGGCGATGACTGGGAGTTGAACGCCGCCAAACTCATGCGCCGCAACAGCCCTCTATCAGTTGCCTGCAGTGTGGAGCTTGTAAGACAGGCACGCGAAATGGCGGGCATCGAAGATGTCTTGAAACTGGAATACCGCTTCACCCATCGCTCGATGGAGCATGGCAATTTTCTGGAAGGCATTCGCGCGCAAATTATTGACAAGGACAGAAGCCCAAACTGGCAACCTGCTACCTTGGAAGAATTGACTCAGGCAAAAATCAGTTTGATGCTATCATCACTTGGGTCACAAGAGCTTACGTTTGAGGAGTAACGGATAATGGCAACAATCGGATTTATTGGACTGGGCAACATGGGGCTTCCCATGGCAAGCAATCTGGTTAAGGCAGGGCATGAGGTTTTGGGGTATGATGCTTCTGCCGACATTCTCCAGAATGCAAAGGAAGTCGGCATCATCACCTGCGCCACGGCAACCGATGCTGCAAGTGAAGCAGAAATTCTTGTTACCATGTTGCCAAATGGCGAAATACTGCTTTCGGTTTTGGCTGAAGTTCTGCCGGTAACACCGAAAGGGGCATTGCTGATAGATTGTTCCACCGTTGATGTTGAAAGCGCAAAACAGTTTCACGCCTCTGCAAAGGCCGCAGGCCTTGGCTCGATAGATGCACCGGTTTCCGGTGGCATTGGCGGCGCACAGGCAGGCACGCTGACCTTCATGATTGGCGGCTCGGATTCAGATTGCAAGAAAGCTGCACCCTATCTTGATATCATGGGCGCCAAACAGGTGCGCTGTGGTGAAGGCAGCGCCGGACAGGCAGCCAAAATCTGTAACAACATGCTTCTGGCCACTACCATGATCGGTGTTGGTGAAGCATTTTCCCTTGGCAAAAAACTGGGCCTTGAACCACAGGCCTTGTATGATGTTATGTCAACTTCATCCGGTTCCTGTTGGTCGATTAACACCTATTGTCCGGTACCAGGTGTGGGACCAACCACACCTGCTGATAATGATTACAAGCCGGGCTTTGCATCATCGCTGATGATAAAAGACGCAGGCCTTGCACAAGTGGCCGCAGAACAAAGCGGACAGGCAACACCCATGGGCGCACGCGCACTGGAACTCTATAAGGAGTTTGCAGCACAAAGCGGCGAAGACCTTGATTTCTCCGGTATCATTACATGGCTTGAACGTTTGGAAAGAGGCTGATCATGAGCGACGTCGTATTATCTGAAAAACATGGCAATGTCGGCCTTATCACCATCAATCGCCCTGAAGCGTTGAATGCGGTAAATGCTGCCGTAATGGATGGCATTATTTCAAAAACCAAAGCCTTTGATGAAGACGAAAACATCGGTTGCATCGTTATCACTGGTGAAGGCAAGGCATTTATTGCAGGCGCAGACATCAAGGAAATGCAGGAGAAATCCTACATGGACATGTTCCTTGCAGACAAGCAATCGCAGTGGGAAAGTTTTGCAAACACACGAACACCCATCATTGCAGCGGTTAACGGATTTGCCCTGGGTGGCGGGTGCGAACTGGCCATGATGTGCGACATGATTTTTGCTTCCGACAAGGCAAAGTTTGGCCAACCGGAAATCAAACTCGGCGTTACCCCCGGTTGGGGTGGCTCACAACGCCTGACCAGAGCAGTCGGCAAGGCAAAGGCCATGGATCTGATTTTGACAGGCCGCATGATGGACGCGGAAGAAGCCGAACGTTCAGGCCTTGTTGCCCGCATTATCCCTGCTGATGATTTAATGGCCGAGACCATGAAAACGGCAACAGAAATTGCCGGCTATTCAACCCCGTCCGTTTACATCGCCAAGGAGCAAGTAAACCGTGCCTTTGAAACAACCCTCACTGAAGGATTACGTTTCGAACGCCGCACGTTCTACTCACTCTTTGCAACACAAGACCAAACCGAAGGCATGGCTGCATTCTCGGAGAAACGTAAGCCTGACTTTAAAAACAAATAGTCCCGCCGAAAGGGAAAGACATGACTGACGTATTGCAAGAACTGGAAAACCGCCGAGAGCAGGCAAGACTGGGTGGCGGACAAAAGCGCATAGACAGCCAGCACGCCAAGGGCAAACTCACCGCCCGCGAGCGCATCGAAATTCTGCTTGATGAAGGCTCCTTTGAAGAATACGACATGTTTGTTGCCCATCGCTGTACAGAATTCGGCATGGAAGAAACAAAGTTTTCCGGTGATGGTGTGATTACCGGCTGGGGTACAGTCAATGGGCGAGTGATTTATGTCTACAGTCAGGACTTCACAGTCTTTGGCGGGTCGCTTTCAGAAACCAATGCCAAGAAAATCATCAAGATCATGGAAATGGCCATGAAGAATGGCGCACCGATAATAGGGCTGAACGATTCTGGTGGCGCACGCATTCAGGAAGGTGTTGCATCCCTTGGTGGTTATGCGGATATCTTCCAGATGAACACTCTTGCAAGTGGTGTTGTGCCACAGATCTCCATGATAATGGGGCCTTGTGCGGGTGGCGCGGTTTATTCCCCTGCCATTACGGACTTCATCTTCATGGTGCGCGATTCATCCTACATGTTCGTTACAGGCCCTGATGTTGTAAAAACCGTAACCAATGAAATCGTCACCGCAGAAGAACTGGGTGGCGCAAAAACGCATACATCCAAATCTTCTGTCGCAGACGATGCTTTTGACAACGATGTAGAAGCCCTGTCAGCACTACGCCGCTTCATTGACTTCCTGCCCTTGAACAATCGCGAAAAGCCGCCG
>CALDZZ010000182.1 GCA_937944075.1 uncultured Rhizobiaceae group bacterium | reverse complement strand
GGCCTATTTGCATTAAGTCTTTTCTATTTTGGGTGGCGCCCACCCCAAATCAGGCAGGCGATTGTCAACAAATTGGCTACTGCCATTTTTTTGGCTATTTTAATCGGTTTTGTTACGCTACGGTATGTGGAAACTTTATCTGCCGGGGGCGCGACGGGTTAGATGTTCGGAATAAACATTCACAAGAAACTAATGGGTGCTTTTGTCATTGCCTTTGGCATTTCAAGCATGGCGCAAGCCCAAGCGGTTGCTCCTGCCAAATCCATAGACCGGAAAAAGTTTGTTGCCGAAATTTGCTACCGTATTGAAGCTGTTGCAAAGGCTCAGGGTGTTCCCAAGGCATTTCTGGCAAGGTTGATCTGGAAAGAAAGCCTGTTTGATCCTAATGCCGTCAGTCCTGTCGGCGCACAAGGCATCGCACAATTCATGCCTGCTACAGCTCAGCTGCGCGGGCTTAAAGATCCGTTTGAGCCACATCAATCCATCGCTGCATCAGCCAGTTACCTGACTGATTTGCGCAGGGAGTTTGGCAATTGGGGACTTGCAGCCGCGGCCTATAATGCCGGACCAGGGCGAGTTGGCAATTGGCTCAAAGGTCAGTCCGGCCTACCTTATGAAACTCGAGACTATGTTGCTTCCATCACTGGCTATGAAGCGTCTGAATGGGCAAAGATCGGATTTGTTGCCCCGACTTTTCGACTTAGTGATAAAGAAAGTTTTCAGACATCCTGCAACAAGTTCACCACCCGCTATTCCCTGTTTCGCAAAAATGTATCGACCTCCGGTTCGGTTGCGAGAAGAAAGCCTTGGGGCGTTCAGGTAGCCGGTCATTTTTCACGAAACAAGGCGCTGCAAATCTATTCACGATTAAAGCGTCAATATCCTTCCGTCCTGAGTGGAAAATCGCCTCAGGTTGTCAGGAAAAAGAACAGAAGTTTTGGCAATAGGCCACGCTATAATGTTCAGATCGGCGCCAATAGCCGTTCCGAAGGTCAGGCTTTTTGCAACCGCCTCAAACGTGTGGGCGGCAGTTGTATTGTCTTGAAAAACTGAAGCCGTTTATCTATCCAGCCTTTTTCATACCCTTTTGCATGAAAGCCATGAAGGCGTTCTTGGCCTCTTCGGATTCAAGCCGCTCGCCGAACAACACGGCTTCTTCACGCATGCGTTTCAATACATCGGCACGGTCACCACGCAACATGTCCCTGGAGAGTTTGACTGCTTGCTGCGGTTTGGAAGCTATGTTCTGCGCTGCTGCCAGGGCTGTTTCTTCCAGTTCGTTTGACGAACATATCCGGGTTACAAAGCCTGCGTCTCTTGCGTCTTCACTGGAAAAGGCCTCTCCCATTCCAAGCAATGAAAAAGCCTTGTGATAGCCCATCATATGAGGACCAATCAAACTTGAACCTGCTTCCGGGACCAATCCCAAATCTACGAACGGTGTTTTAAAAAGCGACTGATCGGAAGCAACAACATAGTCACAATGCATCAACATGGTTGTGCCAATGCCAATCGCCAATCCGTCCACACCGGCAAACAGCGGCTTGGGTGCCTGAATGATGCGCTCCAGAAAACCGAACACTGACATGTCCTCACGCTTGCCACTCATGGCAACCTGCATAAAGTCTGCAATGTCATTGCCGGCAGAAAATGCACCCGGAGTGCCGAGAATGAGAATGGCATTAACTGCCTCATCCGCATTGGCTGTATCCAGTGCCTCAGACATGCGAGAATACATATCGCCAGTCAGCGCATTCTTCTTGTCAGGGCGGTTCATACGAATGGTGGCAACACCCTTCTCGGTTGAAAAAAGAATGCGTTCTGAAATATCGCTCATTTGCTTAACCCGCTTTCAAAAGTTGGCTGGCAGCTGCCAGACTCTCTGAACCACCTGTTACAGTCGACTTGAGGGCGGAACATTCAGACGCAAAATTTTCTGCGTAAAATCTTGCGAGACTTGCACGATCTTCCTCGCTTTCACCCAATGCGGATTTTGCAAGGTAGCAACCGCCTGAAGCAAGACCAAACAGGCGTTGATACGGAGTTGCACCAGCAAGAGCAGCATCAAGCTCGCCGCCAGACAGACGTTCCAGTAGCCAATCCGTTGCTTGCGATACATCATCAAGCGCACCATCCAGAAGTTCGGCGGTTCTGCCAAATCCATCCTGATTGGAACCTCGAACGTTTTCCACAATCCCTCGAAGATCCTCGATGTAGGCCTTAACTGCCTCTCCGCCAGATAGTGGCAGTTTGCGGGTTACAAGATCGATGGCCTGAATGCCGTTAGTGCCTTCATAGATCGGGTTGATACGTGCGTCACGCATGTATTGGGCGGCACCGGTTTCTTCTATGAACCCCATGCCTCCATGTATTTGAACGCCAATGGATGCGACTTCACAACCAATGTCGGTTGAGAAAGCCTTTGCAATGGGTGTCAGAATGCCAGCGCGTTCTGCCCACATCTTGGCTTCTTCTCCCTCGCTGCGATGCTGCATGTCGAGTGCATAGGCACAAGAATAACAAATGCCGCGAGCAGCGTTGGTCATGGATTTCATGGTCAGCAGATTGCGCTGAACATCCGGATGATGGACGATCGGCGCCATGCCCTCACCTTCATAGTCAGATGCCTTGCCCTGTTTGCGATCAAGCGCATAATTCAACGCGTGCTGATAAGCTGCCTCGCCTATTGCAACGCCCTGCGTTCCAACATTGAGCCGTGCGTTATTCATCATGGTGAACATGCAGGCTAGTCCACGATTTTCCTCGCCAATGAGATATCCAATTGCACCCTTTTCGCGACCTTCAAATCCATCTCCATAAATCATCACACAGGTTGGGGAACCGTGAATTCCGATCTTGTGCTCAATGGATTGACAGAAGGCATCGTTGCGTTCGCCAAGGCTGCCATCCTCATTGACCAAAAACTTTGGAACAAGGAAAAGTGAAATGCCGCGC
>CALDZZ010000181.1 GCA_937944075.1 uncultured Rhizobiaceae group bacterium | reverse complement strand
TGGTGTTTTCATGTTTTTGAGAAGTGACTACCTGAAATCATCAAACTCCACAGCCTGAAGCAAAACAAAACCCTGAATGATAGATCCCATTCAGGGTTTTCAAAATTCAGATTGATTATTTTTTATTCCAGACAACACGCGGCATGATACGACGTTCAACAATTTTTTCCTTGCCGGCAACAACCGTTTTAAGAAGGTTGACCATTTCCTCATCAGTCAAATAATGAGGCTTAAGGCCAAGCTCAAGCAGTCCGGAATGTTGTGCGTTGTAGTAGTGGTCTTCCATTTCCTTGCGTGGATTTGGAATTGCCTTGATTGCAACGTCGATACCAAGCTCCTTGCCAGCCTTAACGACCTTGTCTGCAATCTGGTTAACCGAGAATTGCTCTACAAACTGGTTGTAAATTTTCAACTCACCCTTGCCAGCCGGATTATTGGCAGCAAGCATCACACACTGCAACGTATCACGCAAATCCAGATATCCTCTGGTCTGCCCGCCCTTGCCATAAACTGTCAAGGGCACGCCTGCTACAGCCTGAACCAGGAAACGATTTATGAGTGTTCCGAATTGATCATCATAATGAAAATTCGGCCATAGTGCAGGATTGTCTGTCGTCTCATCTGTTACAACACCATATACCGGACCCTGCATGAGATCTGTAACCCGCAAACCGTATACACGACAATAGAAATACAGAAGGTCTGTATCAAGCACCTTGGTTGTGTGGTAAAGACTGCCTGCCTGCCTTGGGAAAAGAAACTTGTCCTTGCGTCCCTTGTGTTCAATTTCAAGGTAGCCTTCTTCAATATCAATATTCGGCGTCCCGTATTCACCCATAGTGCCAAGCTTGACCATGTGTGCATCAGGGCAATGGGTCAGCATACCCCAGATAATGTTAAAAGTAGCACCCAGATTGTTGTCGAAAGTACGCTTGGCTTCATCAAACCCACGCATTGAATAAGGTGCTGAAGGTTGCTCAGCGTAATGAATAATACAATCCGGTTTAAATTCTGAAAAAACACTTTCCACAAAACGGAAGTCAGCCAGATCACCAATGCGAACATTGATCTCATTACCGGTTTCCTGCTTGTAAAGCGCAGCCCGTTCATCCAGCAATGGAGTTTCAAATAGAGGCAAGGAGTCCGTGTCCATTGCGATGTGGCGACGCATGTAATTGTCGACTGCCAGGACTTCATGTCCATTAGCCGCAAAATTCATTGATGTAGGCCATCCTAGATAACCATCACCACCCAATATCAATACGCGCATGAAAGTATTCCTTGTTTAAACAAAAGCTCTGGACTGTTATATATACCGAATTGTGCGCTGTTTATAGCCCACCCCAGTCATTGAGATAGTCTTTAATCTCACTTTTTGTGGCAATCTTTTCATTATGTGAAATATAATTTGTTTCAAGCTGTTTGCCAACGTCCGACCAGACATTGTCATCATCGCTACTTGCAAGTGCAGGATGGCGTGTGACAACAATAAGATCACCAATATCCCTTGCTCTGGCAACTTCTTCCTCGGTCGTGAGTTCTTCGCAAATTTTCTCACCAACACGACGGCCAACCACCTTGATTTCTACGTCTTTCGGATCATGTCCATAGCGTCCCGCTAACTCCTCGACCATTACCTCAGCCAGATCACCAATTCTGAACACTGGCATTTTGGTTACGAAAACCTCACCACCTGTAATTTTTTCCAAGGACTGAAGAACAAGAGACGTGGCCTGCTCAATGCTCATCATGAAACGTGTCATTTCAGTAGCGGTTACGGTAACAGGTCCTCCGCGTTCAATTTGCTTTTTGAAAAGCGGGACGACAGAACCACGTGAGCCAACAACATTACCAAAGCGTGTGCTTCCGAATGCGGTTTGGGCTTTTACAGGTTTGTTGAATTGAGAAGAGGTAAAGATACGTTCGCCAAGAAGTTTAGTAGCCCCCATAACGTTTGTCGGGTTGACTGCCTTGTCTGAACTCGTGAACAAGACTTTTTTGACATTAGCCTGGCATGCAGCTTTTACGATATTTTGTGCACCGGTTACGTTTACGTCTACAGCCAGCTCGGTTGAACGCTCACATAATGGGACATGCTTGTAAGCTGCCGAGTGAAGCACATAATCCATGCCTTCGAAATGCATGGCAAGTTTATCTGCATCCCGTATGTCTGCAAGGAAAGCAGAAGCACGCTTGTCAGTTTTGTAAAGCTCTTCAAGATGAAACAATTCCGTCTCGGCATTATCAAGCATGACAATACTTTTGATGTCACATTCCAGGAGCTGCCTTACAATTTCCTGCCCGACACTGCCTGCTGCGCCTGTAACAACAATCGATTTTCCTGAATAAATTTCTTCAAGTGATTTTACTTTGATGTCCATTATTTTTCCACACTAATATGTACTGGTATTAGCCCCTACCTGGAGGTTATTTACTGATAAGTGTTTATCAGCTCAAATTTTGTTTACCCATAGTTACTTTAGCCAGCTTAATCAACAGCTAGATGTTGCTTAAAACTATCTTTTCCATGCGCAAACGAGGCTTTTTACTAAGTTTATCTGTTTTCGATTTTACACGAATACTAAAAACAGCATTGGGGCGCGGTTGCGCACCTTGTCGTTCTTCTCTGAGAATAAAATATTCATTTTCCTGATTATCAATTATCTGAAAGTTTTTTACGTCAGGCCTGCCAGCAGCGCGATAAACCAAGACAATATCCAAATTGTCCTCAGTTAATTTCTTTAGATGAAATGTAATAAGCATTTCACCTTGATATTGATTGAGCTTGTCAGCCAGTTCCCCCCTCAATATAAAATCAAGACGCCCTAATTCAGGCACTTCTGCACCTGATGTGTCTGCCTGCCGGTTTGCAGGGAGCTCAAAAACAAGGCCGCCTTGCCCATCCTTGGCTAAATAAACCTTGCTTTCACCTCTAGCTTTTGCAGACTTGAGTAATTCCTCATCTGCCAAAATTACCAAAGGCAGGTTCAATGCAACCTTGTCATCCTCACCTTGTGACATTGTATAAACCAGATATGACAGAATACCCGCCAGCACAAAACAGGCAAAACCGATAATCTTTCTTCTTTTTCCATGGAAAAAACTTTTCGACTTGTCCTTTTCCTTGTCTTCCCGGAAATCAGGAGCTTCAGATCGGCTATCTGCCTGATCCAAAGAAATGTGTGAGAGATCATCCGTTAGAATAGTTTCCTGCGTTTCCAAATCCGGATGAATAGTTGGCTCAACCTCTACATCCTGTTCTTTTTTGTGATGCAGGAATTGATTTTCCGTATGCTCAACTACAGAACTCACAATCTCTACCTGATGCTTTTTCACTGCCTCAGACAGGGTAGGATTTTTTGAGTGCACCTTTTGCAAAGAGCTAAAAGCCGCGCGGTAGACAATAGCGCGTTGTTCAAAGTTTGAACTGTCCACTTTCTGCATATTCTTCTGGATAGCCCGATTGAAAAAATCAACTAAAGCTTCATTTTGATTTTTCATACCATTAGCTACTACAAGAAAATAAAAGGATTTTATGTACGTTCGATATACTGTTACTATGTTAGAATGCAAAAGTCACTCCAAAGTCTTGAACAGCAGACATGATCAGCATCATCATTCCCACTTTTAATCGTCAGGACAAAACTGAAAAAGCAATATCCAGTGTTGCCAGCCAGAATGTTGACGCTGAGATACTGGTTATCGATGATGCATCCAACCCGCCCTTTCAACTGCCTGCAATTTATCAGCAAGAAAAAAATATAAGGGTTATTCGAAACGAAACAAACCGTGGGGCTTCTGCGGCGAGAAACACAGGCATCAAAAACGCCAACCACGATCTTTTGAGTTTTCTGGATTCTGACGATTATCTTATTGCAGATACCTTTAAAGACAGAATCGACTTTGCTGTTGAAAATGGCGTTTTGTCAGAGAAAGGCATGACACATTTCTTTGGCTGTAGCTGGAAAGAACTTGACCTTGAGGGTAAAGCCACAAAAGTGCGCCACCCAAAATCAAGCGTGTCACCAGATGATCTTTTTTCCGGATGTTGGTTTTGTCCGGGTTCTGCAATCATTATAAACCGTAATCTTTTCTTGCATACGGACATATTGTTTGATGAGAACCTCAGTCGGCTGGAAGATCTGGATTTATTCTTGAGGCTTGGAACCCTTGGCGTAAGTTTCACATCACAATCCTCCATAGTAGGTGTTGGCATTGCGCAATCTGATTCACGCTATCCTGATATTGTCATTAAAGCCTGCCGTGAAATTCAGAACAAACATCTTTCCAAAGGCACGTCTTTGAGCAAGGGCCTTCAGTCCAGATTGAAAGCCTACCTTTTCTACGAACTTTCCAAGGCTCACATGAACAAGGGTGAATATCATCGTTCGCTCGACAATCTCATAAAGTCATTTATCCAAAGACCCAGAGTATCCATGTATCCTGGCCCCGGGTGGAACATTTCATCACTTTAGTTCTGATAAAGTTTTTCAAAATGAGCGATGATGTTTTCCTCAAAGATTGGCAATTTACTCATTTTCCCTGCTGTCTCTGCGCCTAGCTCTCTCGTATGTTCGGGACTGTTCAAAGCAACTTGAAGTGCATTGCAAACTGTGTCCACCGTCACCTCTTTCAACAATGTACCATTCTCTCCTGTTTTGATGAAAAGCCTTAGCATGTCGTGGTCTGTAGCAATGATGTAACAACCGCACGTCGCTGCTTCCAACACCACTCGAGGCAACCCCTCCTGCAATTTGCTTGGCGCAACGTGGATGTCCGATTTTCTGATGACCGCCGCAATATCATGAGGCGAAAACTCGCCAAGATAATCAATATCTCCAGCACGATCGTGCGCCTTGAGAGCCTGTAAATCATATGCGTCTGGATTATCACTTTCCGCTCTGCCTGCGACCTGAAACTCAACTTCCGGATATTTCTTTTTCAATTGCCTGACGGCTTCGATATATTCACCAAGCCCTTTTGCATTGATCAACCTGCTGGCAAATAGCACTTTTAAATTACCTGTTTTTTCTTCTGCAAAAAATAATTTCTGGTCTATGCCTGCACCCATTACAACGGAAGCGCGCGCTGAACTTACAATTCCCTGGGAGCTCAATTCGTCCATGCTGACATGATTTTCAAAGGTTGCATGTGGCTTTAAAGTGGTATTAGAAAGTTTCAAAAGAGAGGAAACGATGAACTTTCGGATTCCAGCCTTGAGACCAGGATCAGGTTCGAAAACCTTTCCCAATCCAGGGTAAGTCAAAACGAGTTTAATTTTTTTTCCCAGTAAAAGCCTGTTTATCATGAGCGCTACGCCCATGAACAACACTGGCTTTATTGTCATCGCATGGACAACATCCGGCTTTTCTTTTCTCAATTGAGAAACATAATCCGCCAACAATTTCACGTCTGATGAGACATTCAATTTGTGGCGATCCAGATTTACAGGGATGATTTTTAATTCGCCTGTATCGTGTGAATATTTTGAACCCGGGATCCCACCCACCGAAAGGGATACATCCCAACCCTTGCGCGACATGGCATCCGCAAGAAACCAGCGATGTGCCTTGAAATAATCTAGATCATTACATGCATAGAGGATTTTCAAGTTTTATCTCAACTCAGGACTGTTTCTTTATGCTCTGCAAATAAAGAGAGACTGCAAAGCACGTCGTTGGTACCATTTCGTGAATATATTTGCCAACTTCTGATACCGGAATTTCGATCAGCGTACCTTCTGTGATCTCAAGAGTTGATGTATCGATTTCAGTCAGCAGAAAAAACTTGCCCCTAATAATTCTTCCATCAGGATATTGGTTCTCGAATTCAACGAGTGCTTGATAAGCGCTTGCCTTGAGGTTCAAGCCTGTTTCTTCCCTTATTTCTCGCATTGCAACATCTTGCAAATTGCTTTCTTGCGGTTCTGCAGAACCTCCAAAAATACTGATCATGTTTGGTGAAGAAATAGCAGGGTTATTGTCCCTGCGTTGCAATAGGAGATTACCTTCTCTTGATATCAGTATGGCTCCGGCAATTGAAATCATTCAACGAGCCTTTCGGGCTTTGTCAGATAAAGTTCACGATCATCGTAGCAGTCAAAATGATTGCAATCCACAACACCATGGCACCAGTAGGCCATACTCTCGCCATGCGCCCTTCCGGTCCATGTGAACGGTATAGGCCTGAGATCACCCGGTCGATTTTCGCCATGCCAAACAATGTAATCGCACTCCACAATCTGGTTACATAGCTGGCTGACGACCCAAAGATGGTCGGCAACAGTTTTCTGTAGGTCCAGTCAAAATCGAGATTTACAGCCTTCAGCATTGGCGGGTAAATACCGGCTCTTAACAATACAGTGAATGCAAGGGCAGAGAAAAACAATAATTGCAACTGCGTGATCACATGCGTTGTGGAATAGGCATTGTAGCTGATTTCATAGGGAAGCAATGAATAAAGCACGCTTGGGAATACACCAACACCGATGCAAAGGGCTGCAGTAATCCCCATAGCCCAAAGCATGTGAGTTGGCGCTTCTTTTGGACGTAAGCCGCTATCATGAGAGAAGAAGGCAAAATACGGTATCTTGATACCCGAATAATGAAAGGCACAGGCAGAGGCAAACAGGAGAATACCCCATACAACATAATAGCCTTCCTTGGCTGCTCCAGACAGGATGAGAGATTTCGTTACAAACCCTGAAAAGAATGGAAAGGCTGAAATGGAAGCACAGCCTATGACACAAAATATCATTGTCAGTGGCATGGATTTATAGAGGCCTCCCAATTGGGTCGCCTTGGCGGTTCCGGTTCTAAACAATACTGCTCCGACACTCATGAACAAAAGAGACTTGTACAGAATGTGTGAAACGGCATGCGCTGCAGTTCCGTTTAACGCAAGCTCGGTACCAACCCCAACACCCACGACCATAAAGCCAAGCTGATTGTTTAGAGAGTAGGCAAGAACACGCCGCAAATCGTTTTCGATAACCGCATAAAAAATCGGAAAGAGCGTCATGGTTGCGCCAATGTAAATCAGGATTTCCGTTCCCGGAAACCCTCTCGCCAGCGCATAGACAGCAAGCTTTGTCGTAAAGGAAGACAGGATGACTGTTCCCGTAACCGTGGCAGCAGGGTAAGCATCCTGTACCCAATTGTGTAACAATGGAAAAGCGCATTTGATGCCAAAAGCTATGAAGATTAGCCAGGTCGGGAAACTGCTAAGCGTCATTGCTTCAAAAGCAATTGAACCGGTTTCGCGATACAAAAGCACTGTGCCCCCAAGTAGAATAACACCCGAAGCAATTTGCATAATAAGATACCGCATGCCTGAATGATAAGCACCTTGCGTTCTGCGCGCCCAAATCAGAAACACAGATGTAATTGCAGCCCCTTCCCAATATAGAAAGAGTGTTACCAGATCGCCTGCAAACACAGCTCCAACGGCTGAACCAACATAGGCGAGCGCCGCTATTTGCTGAACGCTGTCCCTGACATGTAATGCATAAAGATTGCCCAAAAATGATGCGAGACAGAAAATCAGACCGAACACAACGGACAGCTTGTCTACACGCATCAGTTCCAAAGACAACCCGGCAAGCTCAATCTGACTGCTCACACCATGGGATAAGTCAAAGATATAAAGCCCAGCTACCAGGGGTGCAAATAGTAAAACCAGAGTTCGGAAAATACCTTGAGGCAGAAATGGAATAATCGCAGCAGCTATAAAGAAAAAGAACGCTGGAGGAAAAACATCAATCATTGAGTGTCTCCCTGCTCAAGCCTTCTTCGGGATATTCTTCTGCCTGAACATCTTTTGATCCATAATAGGTAACATCACGCGCCACTATTGAGCGCAATGCACGCGCACATAAAACGAAAATCACACACATGCCAAAGCCGTAGACTGCGTAAAAACCCGGAATGTCTTCCAAGTCCAGATAGGTTTTCTTTTTGTAGAAAAAGTCAGCCAGAAATAACAGGGCACAGGTGACGTATAGTCCGAAAATCAGTTTTCGAACATGGTTCTTGTTATCAAGCCATAAGAGCTTACGCCCCAAGAGAGGCAGGTTTTCAGGGTTTTCTTTCATCTTGTCAGCCATTACCGCACCTCTGTAATTGGCATCAGAAATGCCTGAATTTCGCCAGCATAAATAAACAGCAAGATACACCCTAGTGCCGTAAATACAGGTGGCGCAACGCACCAGAAAGGCGCCTCTCTGATACCGGCATCCGCATTGTTGGTTTCGTCTGTCAGGAAAAAGCCCTTTGCCACGATTGGCAACAAATAGGCAACATTTAGCAACGAACTGATTATGAGTGCTGCAATCATGAAGAGTTGCTGCGTGTCAGCAGCTGCAATCATGAGGTTCCACTTGCTCCAGGAACCGCCCAATGGCGGCAAACCAATGATGGAAAGTGATCCTACAAGAAAGGCAATATAGGTAACCGGCATGACCCGACCCAAGCCTGTCATTTGTTTGATTTCCGTCTTGTGTGTCGCGACATAGATCGCCCCTGCACACATGAAGAGTGTGATCTTTCCAAAAGCATGCATGACGATATGCAAGCCGCCACCTATAACCCCCATGGAAGTAGCCAATGCCATGCCAAGTGTGATGTAGGACAACTGGCTGACAGTTGAATAAGCCAGTCGGGCCTTAAGATTGTCTTTGGTCATGGCTACCATTGATGCAGACAAGATGGAGAAAGCAGCCAGCCACATCAGCCATTGGGATGCACTTGTCTCAGCCAGAAAATCAATGCCAAAAATGTAAATTCCGACTTTCAGAATTGTAAAGACACCCGCTTTCACAACGGCAACCGCGTGCAATAATGCTGAAACCGGGGTTGGTGCAACCATGGCGGAAGGAAGCCACTTGTGGAACGGCATAAGGGCCGCCTTGCCAATACCAAACGCATAAAGGCCAAGCAAAACCGCAACTAGCCCGGCGCTCATGCCCTTGTCTGCCAAAATACCGCCAGGTGTAAAATCAAGGGTTCCAGCGATTACATACGTCCAGATGATTGCAACAAGCTGGAAGCCAATGGAAGTGCCCAGCAGGATTCCAACATAAACACGAGCGCCCTGCTTTGCTTCTTCTGTACCCTTGTGAGCAACAAGCGGGTATGTCGCTAGCGTCAACATTTCGTAAAAAATGAAGAGTGAAAACATGTTGGCAGAAAATGCGATGCCAAGTGTTGCAACGATTGAAAAACAGAATGCTGCAAAAAAACGGGCATGATTATCTTCATTATTGCCACGCATATACCCGATTGCATAAAGATGCACGACGACCCAAAGTCCGGAAGCAATCAAGGCAAACAACAAGCCCAGGGGTTCCACACTAAAGGCAATCTCAAGCCCCGGCATAACCGTTAACAGTGTAAAGGCCTCGGTAGGTGTTCCACCATTGCCCATAAGGATACTTAATACGCACCCAAAGGTAGCCATTGCTGCCAGAAGCGTAATTCCATCTCGAAGACCCGGGCGTGCTTCGCCATGTAACAGGTTGCTGACACAGGCCAGCAAGGGGATTACCATGGAGGCTATAATTGCAGTGTTGGTATCCATCACTTGATCCCTCCACTCAACAGACTTTCAGCGGCGACCGTAGCCGACCTCAGCGTCAGGTCTGTATCAAAGCCAAAATAAATACAGGCAATTGCAAGAACCCACATAGGCACCAACATCGAATAAGGAACCTCTTTCAGGACACGGGTTTCGTCAGGTTGTTTCATGTAAAGAACTTCAACCACTTTCCAGACATAGATGACCGCAAGAAGCGATGACAACACAATCAGCACAGCCAGCCACCACAGATCTTTTTGAAGAGCGGCATCGATCAATACCCATTTTGAAATAAAACCGGCAGTGCCCGGAACGCCAATCAGGCTTAAACCACCTACAACAAAAGCTGCGCAGGTGATTGGCATTTGCTTTCCAAGACCATTTAAATACTTGGTGAAACTTCCCCCTACCCTCATCAGGAATGCACCAACCACCATAAACAATACAGCCTTTGTAATACCGTGGTTGAACAAATGGATGATCGCAGCAGAGAGTCCAGTCTTGCTTGCAAGGGAAATACCCAAAATCATGTAGCCAACCTGTGCAACAGAGGAATAGGCCAATAATCGTTTAAGGTCTGTCTGGAATACGGCAATAAGGGAAGCGGCAAACATTGCAAGGATGGCGAGTGGCATTAATATCCATTTGAACGTATGCAGTTCGAAGATGAATTCAGGTTGAAAGACTGAAAACATAAAGCGGATCAATACATAAATTGCAGCCTTGGTTGCTGTTGCTGCCAGAAAAGCTGTTACCACTGAAGGAGCATAGGTATATGAACCTGGCAACCACAAGTGAAGCGGATAAATTGCAGCCTTCAATCCCATGCCAACAACAATAAAGGCAAAACCTGCCTGCACAGTTCGATTGTCTTCCAGCGTTGAAATTCGCTCTGCCATATCAACCATGTTCAAGGTACCGGTGACGCTATAGAGAAAGCCAATACCGATCACAAAGAAGGTCGCACCGATTGTGCCCATGATCAGGTAATCATATGCAGCTGTCAGCGCCCTGCGGTCACGTTCAGCCCCCATCGCGACCAGAACATAAGTAGACAGGGCGGAAATTTCCAGGAATACGAATACATTGAATGCGTCCCCTGTTGCGACAACACCAAGGAGGCCTGTCAAACAAAGCAGATAACAGCAATAAAACAGGGTGTGGCTTACCTTCGTAATTTCGTAAGCAATGCTGCGCCGGGCATAAGGCAGGATGACCGTGCTTATGCCCGAAATCAACATCAGAACAAAGGCATTGGCTGCATCGATGCGGTACTCAATACCCATCGGAGGCGCCCAGCCTCCAAGGTGATAGGACAACACATCGCCATCCATGACCTGCAACAACATGTGGAATGAGAACAGGAACGAAAATAAGCTGGCAAGAAATGCAAGAAGCCAGGCTATATGCCTGTTCCCAAAAAGAACACACAAGGGAGCAGCAAGCATAGGTAAGACAACCGCCAGCAAAGGCAGTTGATCTATGATTGAAAGTCCGGGCAATATAGCAGCGCTATCCATCAGGCGCGACCTCCCATGGAAGCACCTTCTGTAGAATTTTCATCTGACTGAAGTTTGCTTTCAATCTCCAGTATTTCATCTTCTTCAATTGTGCCGTATTCCTCACGGATACGAACAATTAAAGCCAGTCCCAAGGATGTTGTTGCAATTCCAACCACGATTGCAGTCAGGATCAGAACATGAGGCAATGGATTTGAATAAACCACTTGTGGGTCAATATTCATGTCGATGGGAAAAATGGGCGCGGTTCCGCCCTCAACCTTGCTTAGAGAAATGTAAAACATGAAGACGGCTGCCTGAAATATATTCAGCCCGACGATTTTCTTGATATAATTTCCACGGGCCACAACAATGTAAAACCCGATCATCATCAAAATGATGAAGAGCCAATAATTCAAGTGTCCAAGAATGAAATCCAGTGTCATGGCCTACCACTCTTCATCGTTGATTACAGGCGGACGCGCAGCAAATGCATAATAGATTGCAACCATCACCGACGCGACGGTAATGCCTACGCCCAGCTCTACAAGAATGATGCCCCAATGCTGACCACTTATCGGGTTTGATGGCGAGAATGAACTGTAATTCAGATAGGTTGAATTCAACATCAGGCTGTAAACACCCGTGCCTGCATATAGCAAAACCCCTACTGCTGATAGTTTATGCACGAGCCAGGGCGGGAAAACCTCCTGAACCTTGTCTAACCCAAAAACAATACCAAACAGAATAAAGGCAACCGCAAAAATGGCACCGGCCTGAAACCCGCCACCAGGTGAGTATTCGCCGTGGAACTGCACATAAAGCGCAAAGATGAGTATGGGTCCTACCAGCAGTTTCGTGATGACACGCAATAATAAATGGTGACGCATTATTCTGCTCCTCCGTCATTCTTGCGGCGGCGTCTTGCAAAACTGCCAATCAACATCAAAACACCAATGCAGGCTGTAAATACCACTACGGTTTCACCCAGTGTGTCGTAGCCACGGTAGCTTGCCAGAATGGCGGAAACAACATTGGGAATGCCGACCTCGCTGGGGCTTTGTGTGAGAAACTTTTCAGCCAGATGAGTTTGTGCGGGGGATGTAGGAGACCCAAAACTTGGCATATCAAGCGTTCCATAAATCAAAACAGCGCCTGTTGCCATGACAACCAACAAGGGAACAATTGAAAACTCGCGTGGCATCTTTTCGTTTCGGGCGGTTAAAGCCATTGTGCCCAAAAGCAGAACCGTCGAAATGCCGGCGCCTACGGCTGCTTCGGTAAATGCAACATCCACCGCATCCAGGGCAACAAACAGAAGTGCTGACAAAAGGCTGAAAACACCTGACAACATAACGACTGCAAAAAGGTGACGCATGCGCAAAATTGCAATCGCGGTTGCGACAAGCATGAAAAACAAAACCAGATTGATAAACAATTCCATTACAGCATTCCCTTAAGTGGCGAACGCTTTTTCTTCTTGGCTTTTTTGGCAGCGTTGTCGGCAATGACGATCTTGCGTCTGAACCTGTCAGCACCCTTGGGCAAAAATCCCGATACGAGTGCAGCATTCGCAACCGCGTGGGTTGCCGTCGGGCCTGTGATGAAGAGGAAGATTCCAATGATAATCAATTTGACCGTAACCAGCGTGAAACCACCCTGGATACACATGCCAAGTGTCAGCAAAAGCATTCCTGCGGAATCAGCTACAGATACAGCGTGGACGCGTGACCAAAAATCAGGAAAACGCAACGTGCCGATAGCGCCAATGACCATGAAGGCACTACCCAGCAAAATTGCAACCCAGCTGAAAATTTCAAAAACCAAATTCAAGATACTCATGACTTTGCTCCCTGGTCGTTCAGCTTGCCCTTGGCCATTGGTTTTCCGCTCGGGGTTGGAGACGTGTCACCTATGGCGCGGTACCTGAAATATTTGAGTACTGCAATGGTGCCAGCAAAGTTGATCAACGCATAAAGGAGTGCAACATCGAGAAAATCCGGGCGACCCGTCAGGAAACCCAAAATACCTATGAACAAAACTGTATAGGTGCCAAAGGCATTCAAAGACAATACGCGGTCATACAGCGTTGGTCCTGCATACAGGCGTATGAGGATCATGATCATGCCAATGAATAATGCAATCGCAGCTACAGCAAACATTATGAATTGTCTCCTGATCCGGTAGTTTCAATTGCCGTGACACGAGCATCCATATCAGCAAGCGCCTCCATGTCACCTTCAGCAAAATCAATTGCATGAACGATGAAATGATCGTCTTCAGATTCCACGGTTACAGTGCCTGGCGTGAGCGTTATGGAATTTGCAAAAATAACCTGGGCTATCTCGCTTTGCTGGGTAACCGGAACCTCAAACATTTTCTGCTGATCAGGTTGCTTTGAGGAAAGAATAATCTTGCTCACGGCCATGTTTGACTTCGCAATCTCTTTCAGCAGCCATATCAGATATCCTATGGTTGAAAAAACCCCTATGTCATATCCAAGCTTGTGATTATCAACCTTGTCCATTCGCCTTATGATGAAGATTGTCAACAAGACGGAGAGGGCTCCGAAAATCAGGATGAGTGTTTTGTAAAGTCCAGACATCAACAACCAGAGAGCGGCAAGCCCCAATGCTGCAATGATACCTTGAATCATGACCCGTCCCGTTGTTTTGATATTGAATGATGCATTACTATTGAAGCCCGGTCTCATTTACAAGGCGGCAATGGTAACAATCAACAAGTCCCGTCTAATCGTCTTCCAATTTCATCCTGAATAATCTCGGCAGTCCTGTTTGCACCGTCCAACTGCAAGACAAGTTCGCGATTTGCCTTATGTTGCTTTGCCGCTTTGTCAATTGCATTGGCAAGGCTTTGAGGTGTCAGATCATCAGGATCAAGCATAACGGCAATTTTATGCCTATCCATAATTCCTGCTCGTCTGAGTTGTTCGGTTTCACGTCCACCTGTGTATGGATATAAGACCGAAGCGCAACCTGATTTCAAAATATCACCAACCGTATTATAGCCCGCGTGAGATACCGATACATCTACATGGTTCATAACGCTGGACAAGTTGGGAATAAAGCGAACTATTTTCATCCCTTCAGGACACTTGTTTTCAAGATACTCAAAATCCACTTCCGACACTTCGCTTCCAGCTGATACTATCCAGTTATCAGGATAGATAGTTGAAAATGCCATCGCTTCAAGAGCAGTTCGGGTCAACTTCTGGCCAAAGGCTCCACCGCCGACAGTGACTAGTACATTACAATGAAAATCTTCCGAAACTTCTGCATGGTTTGTCTCAGGTACGACCAGACCCGTGTAGCGAATTTTTGTTTCAAACTCACTCACACCTTGCAGGGTATCGCCTATTTGAATGAGGTTTTCATCACCATGGACAAGGATAATATCAAAATAACTTTCCACCAGTTCGCTGGATTCGCGAACCCTTTTATCCTTGCGATCTTCTTGCATGATGTCCCGAATTGAAGCTGCAACCAGAGGCGGCTTTGATGATGCCTTTGCTTTTTCCAGAAGTGGCAAAAGTTCAAAACGCATTTGACGACGCCCAAAGGGAAAAGCCTCCGTAATCAATACATCCGGGCTTGTGTGCTCGTAAAGCGCCAGAAGAGCATCGCGTCTTTCAATTTTATCTTCATCCGTGAAAATGCTTCCGTCAGCATGCAACAACTGTGAGAAAGAAGCATCACTGGTTCGTACGGGGGTCAGATAGTGAACGTTAATACCGGAAAAATCAAACCCGGGAATTCTTGTTCCACCCCATACAAGGTGTATTTCAAGCCCTGCCCTTGCCATTCCCCTGGCAATTCTGGTTGCCCTGTAAACATGCCCTACTCCCCATAAATGCTGGACATAGAAAAAGACCTTTTTCATTTTGCAGAAGCACCCAGGCTCTGATCAAGAAGCGCAACAATATCCCCAATCGTTTGCTTGTGGGAAAAATGTCCCCGCACCCGTGCTTCACCCTCAGCTCCCATTTTGTTTCTGAGTTCTGCATCCCTGGACAAGTTCTCAATAGCCTTGGTCAGGGCTGTTGTATCATCCGGCTCAATCAGGATGCCGTTGGTTCCGTTTTCGATTAACTCCGGAATTCCTGAAATACTGGTTGAGATAACCGCCATCGACTGACTTTGTGCTTCCACGATGACATTTGGCAAACCGTCCCGGTCTCCGCTTTCATCAATTCGGCTTGGCAAGATAAAGAGATCGCTTTCCTTGTAAGTCTCCAAAACTTCTGATTGTGGCAAGGCTCCTTTAAAATCGCACCGATTACTAATCCCCAGAACACCAGCAAGATCTTGAAGTTCAGACTTCAACGGGCCACCGCCGATGTGCGTCCAATGCCAATGCAAATCATCCGGCAAGTTTGCCAGTGCACGCAAGAGCGTGTCGATGCCCTTTTTTGCAACAGCGCGACCTACGGTTACAAGTTGGACCGTTTTTCCTGAAGACGATCCATTGTTTTTGGTCGGAGACTTTTGGGGAGATGGAAACCGGGTCAGGTCGAGACCATGATAGACCAAATGTACCCGCCCTTCGGGTGCCAGGCCCTCAAGATATTCAGCCCCTCCTTGCGTGCATGTCACCAACCAGTCACAATCTGCAAGTTTCTCACGCATTTCCCATTCAGGAGAGGTCCAGATATCCTTGGCATGGGCAGAAATTGAAAAGGACTTCCCTGCCATCATGGCGGCATAGCGCGTTACTGAACATGGCGTATGCAAAAAATGCGCGTACAGATGATCACACTCTCCGGCATATTCATGTGCCAGAACCATCGCCTGCCCCCAACGCCGAATACGATTGGCTGTCGGGTCGCGCATGAAGTCCTTGAAGAAAACCGGTATTGTTTTCCAAAAACCGGGTTTGAATGTGCAGTTTATTTTTGCCCACCAGACCCTGAACAGTTCCTGATACAGATATTCTGGCAAGTAGTGTCTTGGAGCCTTGATTTCATCATGAACTGGATGGGAGTGTTTGTCAGTTGGATGGCGAAGGGAGATGATTGAAATCGAGAAGCCGGCTTTTTCCAATTCCAGGATTTCTTGCGCAATAAAGGTTTCCGACAAACGCGGATAGCCCTTCAAAACCATGCCTATTCGTTTTTGACCAGACACACTCAGGCCCCTTGAGGCTTGAGGAGTTTTTTCACCTTGGTAGAAACAGCCTTTGGCAGAACTGACATGTTTTCCACTTCCAGACAGATATTGTCCAAGCCTGACATGTCGCCTTTTTTCAGGTTATCGGAAGGGGATTGTTGTGTTGGAAGTTTGCTCAAAGCTTCTGCCATCACGGACGGAATGGCAGCCTCCTCGGGTTGCAGGACAGTGCACAAGCCAATCTCACTTGCCCTGTTGGCACGAATATATTGCTCTTGCCTTGGTTTTGTTCTTGGCACAAACAAGGCCTTTTTATCAAAGGAAAGAACTTCGCAAAACGTGTTATAGCCGCACATGCCAACGAGTGCGATTGCATTCTGCATCAGCAACTCCATCCTGCTCTCAAAATCAATCACTGTCACATTCGCCAATCGTGACGCACGCAGTCTCAAGCGATCACGATTTTCAGTTTTCATGAACGGGCCAAGCACCATAACGATGGGAAAATCAAGTTGCGGATCATACTCACGCGCAGCAAGGACCTGTTCCATGATGGCAATACCATCACCCCCGCCACCAGCTGTCACAAGAATATATTTTGCAGGTAACGAGTGACCTTCATTGCCTGAAACCGAATTGTTTTCCCGCTCCAGAAAACCGACATGACTTAGCTTCTTGCTTATGGATGTGGGTATATCAAACCCTGTAAGCGGGTTCCAAAAATGCTCGGGACCATAAACCCAGATCGAATTATAGTAGCCGTCGATCTTGTTGAGCATGTCCTGTTTTGCCCATTCCTTTTTCAACAACTCAGGCGAATCCATAACGTCGCGGAGACCCAGCACAGACTGGGTGCCAGTATTCTTGAACATCTCGAGCGTGGGTTCAAGTTCGCCCTTCAGGCCAAGAGGCTCCTTGTCGACGATGAAAATATCAGGATTGAAGGCTTCAGCTGTTTTCTGAATGATGAGCTTTCGCATCTCGAGTATTTCCTCGATGTCGATATACTCACCCACTGAATCATATTCACCATTATAAAGCTTGATGACAGACGGGATTTTAACAAAATCCACACGCGCCTTGAAATCAAACGCACCGGCAATTTGTGACCCTGAAATGATAAGTACACTTACGCCCTTGAATGTTTCAACAATCGAATGCGCAATCGCGCGACATCTGCGCAGGTGACCAAGACCGAAGGTATCATGGCTGTACATAAGGATGCGGGTATGGTCGAGGCGTTTGATTTCCAACTTGTTCATTCCCAACCCTGCTATCGCCTGTAGGCATCTCCAATTACATATCGATAATATGATAAACTCTATGTACTTAACAAGCGCCAATCACCATAATATCATCAACCGTACCGTTAATCAGACAAGACATGCTTCACCAAACACATATTGCTTTTTATGCTCCTATCAAACCACCAGATCACCATATCCCTTCCGGAGACAGACTGATTGCGCAAAACCTGTTGAAGGCGTTCAGAATTTGCGGAGCAGATGTGAAACTTGCGTCAAGCTATATCGCCTATTCAAAGCGACACGCAGTTGAAATCCTGCAAGAACGCAAACAAGGAGCGATTGTAGAAGCCGAGCGTTTGTTGGCTGAGTACAGCAAAATGAACCCCAAGGACTTGCCACAAGCCTGGGTTACCTACCATCCATACTGCAAGGCCCCTGACTGGATTGGCCCGATCGTTGCTGCGGCTCTTGAAATTCCATACATCACAATCGAGGCAGCCCGAACCGGGCAAGGCGGTAGCGAAGACCTTTGGGCACCCTGGAGAGCGCAAGCTCAAGAGGGCATAAAAAAAGCAGATATGCATCTCGTCTTTAAACCTACAGATCATGCTTATTTGCAGGAACTTCTGGGTTATGATGAAACGCTTGTATCAATCAAGCCATTTATTGATGCCGAAAACATGAAACTTGAAGAGCCATTTGAACTTCCTGAGTCATGGAGCAACAAAACGCCCGTGCTTGTTACAACGGGCATGATGCGCAAAGGCAAGAAGCTCGAAAATTTCAAAACTCTCTCCGAAACGCTTGGAAAAGTTGTAGCTGACTTCAACCTGATCATCATTGGAGGTGGGCCTGAGGAGGCGAGCGTCAGGCAATATTTTTCTGACATAAGCCCAAAACAAGTTCACTGGACAGGGCAAATTGAACATAGAGATGTTTTACGCTGGATGCGTAGCGCTGATTTTTTTGTTTGGCCGGGCTGGAAAGAGCCTATCGGCATGGTCTATCTGGAAGCCCAGTTACAAGAATTGCCGGTGGTAGCCTATAAAAGCATGGGCGTGCCTTTGGTGGTTGAAAATGGAAAGACCGGCCTGCTTTCAAAAGAAGATGACACATCTTTGCTGGCAGAAAACATCGCAGCGTTTATTGCTAATTCAGACAGATGTAAAGAGATGGGCAAGGCTGGTCGAACAACTGTGCTGGAGCAACATGGCATCAAGGCAGCTGCCAGGCGCCTTGATGAAACCATATCCCGGTTACTGTAAATATCCTTCACTATTACTTATGCATAAGGGTCAGCGGCATCGCGCAGACCATCGCCGAAGAAATTGAACGCCAGGATTATCAGTATTACAGGAATAACCGGATATATTAGCCATGGCGTCAATGCGACAACCCCAATGTTTTGTGCATCATTCAGAAGGATACCCCAGCTTACCGTGGGTGCGCGCAAGCCCAGCCCAAGGAATGAAAGTGCTGTTTCTCCAAGGATCATGGTGGGAATTGTAATGGTTGCAGATGCGATGAGATGGCTCATGAAACCGGGAATAAGATGCAGCCCAATAATGCGTTTTGGACTGGCTCCCATCAACCGCGCTGCCAAAACGTAATCCTCTTCTCGCAGAGATAATAACTTTGACCGCACGGCTCTTGCCAATCCTGTCCAATCTATCAGACCAAGAATGATCGTAATGGCAAAGTAAACAGCCACCTGGCTCCAATTACTCGGCATTATTGCAACCAGGGTCAGCCATAAGGGCAAGGTTGGCAAGGATTGTACTACCTCAATCAAGCGTTGGGCGATTGTATCTACCCAACCTCCATAATAGCCAGCAAGACCACCAATCAGAATTCCCAAGCTGAAACTGATCGCAATACCAATCAATCCGATCGTGAGCGATATTCTGGCGCCATAGATGATGCGGCTTAGCATATCCCGACCAAGAGTATCAGAACCCAGCAGATAAACCGGCTCTTCGATGTCTGCACACATGAGGTGATTATCTGCGCTGAACATGCCCCAGAATTGATAGGGATCACCGGAACAGAAGAAATTCAGTTTGATAACCTTGTCTTCGTTTGGCGTATAAATTCTTTGCATCTTCTCCAGATCAAGTTCCTTGTCATAACCGTAAACAAAGGGACCAATAAACTCACCCTTGTGAAAGAAGTTGATATTGTGAGGAGGTGCGAGCGTGTATTCCGAGTTTCGGCTTTCAATTGAATAAGGTGCCAAAAACTCTGCAAATATTGTCATCAAATACATCAGCGCCAGGAAAATACCGCTTACAACAGCAAGCTTGTGGCGTTTGAATTTCCACCACATGAGTTGTCTTTGCGGTGCCAGAAAAATGGCTTCCTGTTCAGGTGTCAGAACCTCTATGCTTTTGGGGTCAAACGGTTTGTCGTTTACATAATGACTGTCACTCATCGACTGACACCTCCCTGCAAGCGTATTCGTGGATCAAGGAATGCCAATGCAATATCAGAAATCAGAACACCAATCACCGTCAGGAACCCAAGCAACATGAGGAATGAACCTGCAAGATACATGTCCTGACTTTGCAAAGCCTGGATGAGAATTGGCCCAGTTGTTTCCAGTGATAATACGATCGCAACAATCTCTGCACCCGAGATAACAGTTGGCAAAATTCCACCTATGTCTGCAATAAAAAAATTGAGAGACATACGGAAAGGGTATTTCATCAAACCCCTGAATTCAGTCATGCCCTTTGCCCTGGCAGTTGTAACATAGGGCTTGCGAAGTTCGTCCAGAAGGTTTGCACGTACGCGTCTAATCATGGCGGCTGTACCAGATGTTCCAATCACGATTACCGGAATCCACAAATGCTCCATAACAGAAACAAATTTGGCCCAACTCAACGGCTGTCCGATAAATTCAGGATCAACCAATCCGCCAATGGTAGTACCGAACCATTCATTGGCCAGGAACATCATTATCAATGCCAGCAAAAAGTTTGGCGTGGCCAGACCCAGCAAGCCCAGGAATGTCAGTCCATAATCACCCCAGCTATACTGGTGCGTTGCAGAATAAATACCAATTGGAAAGGCGATCAGCCAGGTAAAAATAATCGTCACGAAGGTAACGAGAATGGTAAACAGCAAACGGTCTCCGATGACCTCTCTTACCGGCAGTTCGTATTCAAAAGAATAACCGAAGTCGCCAACCAGCATGCCAGTTGCCCACTGGAAGTAACGCTCCCAGATCGGTTTGTCGAAACCGTATTCAGTACGCAGGAACTCAATCAGCTTGGGATCCACCGTCTCCCCTGCTGCTCTCAGTTCGTTGACATAACTTTCAAAATAGTCACCTGGTGGCAATTCAATCAGTGTGAAAACGAGAATACTCGTTAGCACCAAAGTCGGTATCATGTAGAGGATGCGTTTTATAATATATGTTATCATGGAAAATGCGCTCTCTTACCGATCATACCAAAAGGTATCAGGCTTATAGATACCGAAGTATGAAGTCGGCTCCCAGGCATAAATACCTTCTTGAGGGACATTGCGCAGATCGTTGGAGACAACCACGGGTTGTCTGCTGTTATTGACCGTGCCAATGCTGAACACCTGATTGGTGTACCCACTCAGCATTTCATGCCAAATTTCCATACGTTCTTCGTTTGTGTTGGCAAGCATCCATTTATTAAACAGCTGTAATTGCAGCATTGGACCGTCCAGATCGATAGGTTCACCCGCCTTTGTATTAGTGCTTGCGTATTGACCCCATTTTGGCCATTGCAACTGAGCCTCATCAGTTGGGGCAAGTTCTTCCGGGTTCATCGTTTCTGTGGCGACCGCGTTGTTGAGACCACTGAAAACTGAAATCAGAGTTTCACCAGCTGCTGCTCGCCTTCTGAAAATGTCACGCTGTGAGGAGCGTATGAAAATCTTTAGCCCTATTTCTCGGTAGTGATCTGTAATCAATTCCAGAACATCTGTCTCTTCAGAGCTTTCCCCAGCAGTTTCAATGGTAATCTCTGCACGTCTGCCATCCGGCAACAGTCTGGTGCCATCTGCGTCTCGTTTGTCCAGTCCTATTTCATCAAGCAAGGCGTTGGCTTTGTCACGGTCATACTCGGCCCACATCTGTGAGTATTCCGCTTTGTACAATTTGCTTTGTGGCATGACAGTATTGGCACTTGGATAGGCGAGGCCAAAGTAAATAACTTCGTTGATTTCCTTGCGGTTGATACCCAAAGACAATGCTCTTCTAAAGCGCACGTCCTGAAGAACGGTTCGCCATACTTCATCATTGGCATTCAGATTCGGGAACAGTGCTACCTGTGATCCCCTGCCAAGAGACCATAGTCTTGTTGTAAAGTTATTTCTTTTTTCGCCACGCTTGAGGTATGGCACATCGCTGAATTGCAAGTATCTTGCCTGCAAGTCAGCCTCACCCGTTCCAGCCTTTGCAGCAACCACATCCTTTGACACCACAGACATGACCAGACGGTCGATATAGGGCAGCTGTCTGCCTTCAGGGTCTACACGGTGAAAATAGGGATTGCGCTCAAAAATAAACCGGGTGCTTGGTGGCGGTGTTGTATTTCGCCATGCCTGCAATGTCGGAAGCTCCGGATTTTCCGGACGGCGCTGCCTTTGTTTGCGGGTATGTAATGCACCCCAATCCCTTGCATCATTGTCAGCAACTTTATTTGCCAGTTCATCCTTGTCAGCATACTTCTCATGAAATTGCTTCATGTAATGAGCAGGACGATAAATGTACAAGGGCGAAGGAGCCGCCAGTGCAGGTAAAAATGAGGGATTGGGTTTTTCCCATGTATAGCGGAACGTCAGTTCATCGACCACTGTAAAGGTAGGTTCTTCACCATCAACCAGCAATTGGGCAGGAACACCCTTTTTGCCAAGTTTCTCATTTTTGACCATGTCTTCCCAGAAGTAGCGAAAATCTTCTGATGTGACCGGATGCCCATCTGACCAGCGATGCCCCTGTCTGAGCTTGAAGGTAAAATCCCGTCCTTCTGCAACGTGATAGGCTTCGGCAATATCCGGCTGGATGGTAAAATCTTCTGCGTATCCTACAAGTCGGGCATAAGTATAAACAGTAATCTGGCCAAGGTCTTTTGCCTTGCCCATTATGAGGCGCAAATCACCACCATATTTACCTATCGTTTTGTTGGTCTTTTCAAAATTCAGCTGTAGAGGGTTTTCCGGCAAACGCTCTTGCATTGGCGGTAGTTTTCCGTCTTTTACAAGACCCTCAAAAAACGGGATTTCCTGTGCCATGGATGATGAAACAAAAAACAGACACGCACAATAAACACTGACCAGAGTTTTGAATAATATTCTCATAACGCCCTCAAGTCCGATGGATTACAGTTACAGTTTGCCAGAACAAAATGCCCCTCATCAACGCGAATGCTTTCAAGGCCAGCCTCTGCAGAAGGTTTGAAAAGCATTCCCCAATCATCCGCCTCCACAGAAGAGGTGTATTTGATGGTTTCAAAATCCAGCAGACGATCAAGATCGGGATAAGGAACCGCCGACAAAAGCGACTTCGTGTAGGGATGATGCGGATTGGAAAAGAGTTGTTCGCGTGAAGCGATCTCAACCAGCTTTCCCTGACACATGACAGCTATTCGGTCCGCTACATAATTCACCACTGCCAGATTGTGGGAAATAAACAGGCTGGTCAGTCCCAGTTCTTTTCTCAGATCATTGAGCAGATTCAGAATTTGAGCCTGTACCGAAACATCAAGAGCTGAGACAGGTTCGTCACAAATCATGATTTCAGGATGTAGCGCCAACGCACGCGCTATGCCAATTCTTTGACGTTGACCGCCCGAAAAGGAATGCGGATAGCGATTGAGACAGTTTGACTCCATGCCCACAAGACGGATCAGGTCCAGAATGTCATCTTGCTGTGAGTTCTCATTGGCAAGGCCATGAATGACATAGGGTTCATTCAAAATATTCTGGATCGTCATTCTCGGGTTCAATGAACTGTAGGGGTCCTGAAAAATCATCTGAACCCTGCGTCGGAAATCCATCAGCTCCCGCCCCTCAAGGCCCAACACATCCTTCATGCCCTGGCCTGTATTCAGATGCACGCTGCCAGAAGTCGCCTCAAGTGCTTTCATGATGAGTTTTGAAACGGTTGTTTTTCCCGAACCACTTTCGCCCACAAGGCCGAGGCATTCGCCCCTATTGATTTCAAAGCTTACATTGTCAACCGCAACAATACGGTTTTCATCCCCGGCGCCGAACCAGCTTCCTTTGGTGGAAACGAATTCTTTTCTGAGATTTTCGACCTTGAGATGGGGGCCATCCATGTTTTCCGGACTGGCAGCCCTGAACTGTGAGGACAATTTGTGAATTGTTTTCGTCAGTCCGCTTGCGTCTGTATCCCTCAGCGAGACCAGCCTTTCATTTTCCTTCATATCGAAATGCGGTATCGCGGCTATAAGCGCCTTCAGATATGGATGTTGTGGCCTGCGGAAAATATCATCCACGGTGCCTGCCTCCATAACTTCTCCATGATAAATCACGACAACCTTGTCTGCCATGTTGGCAACAACACCCAAATCATGCGTAATCATCAAAATGGCGGTATTGAATTTTTTCTGAAGCTCTTTCATCAGGCCCAGAATTTGCGCCTGTACCGTTACATCCAGGGCCGTTGTTGGTTCATCTGCTATTACCAAAGCCGGGTTACAAATCAGCGCCATTGCAATCACGGCACGCTGACGCAAGCCGCCTGACAATTCAAAGGGATACATTGAATAACCGCGCGCAGGATCAGGGAAGCCGACCAGGCGCAGAATTTCTTCTGTTTCAGACCTTGCATCTGAAGATGATTTCTCATGATGCAGAACAAGCGCTTCCTCTACCTGATTACCAATAGTGTGTAATGGAGAAAGGGCTGTCATTGGCTCCTGAAAAACCATTGATATTCTGCCGCCACGAACCTCATAAAGATAATCGTCAGTTGACTCAAAACTTGTCAGATCAACGGCTTTGTAATTTGCTTTAGGATCACAAAACAAAATTGAACCATCGTCTATGCTGGCGTTCTTGGGAAGTATTCTCAAAATGGACTGGGCAATGACCGATTTGCCAGAACCGGACTCACCAACAATTGCAACGACTTCGCCCTCTGCAATTGAGAAGCTGACACCTTTAACAGCATCAAGCTTGCCCTTTTGCAGCTTGAAGGAAACCTTCAGATCATCAACTTGCAATAACTTTGATGGCTCGCTCATTGTTGCGAATATGCCCCTCAATCACGAAAACTTGTAATTCTTTTATTGGAAGCAAGCTTAAATGGAAAGTGGGCCAAGAGTCACATAAAAAAGACATGCAGTCGAAAGTTTCTCGCATCTTTTGCGATGGAACTGGAAACAAGGCCTAGTAATAGGTTTTATACCAGCTTACAAACTGTTTCAGCCCCTCTTCAAGGTTGGTCTCCGGCTGAAAACCATAATCTCTGTGGATTGCAGAAATATCGGCGTAAGTTGCAGGAACATCACCGGGCTGCATGGGCAGATTTTCGCGAATGGCCTTTTTTCCCAAGAGGCTTTCCAATATCGCCAAAAAGTTTTCCAGCTTTTCTGGACTGTTGTTGCCTATATTGTAAATACTGTGAGGAGCATCGTCCTGCCTGTCATCTCGCGGTTTTACGAAACCTTGTTCCAGCATGGACAAAATTCCGGAAACGATGTCATCGACATAAGTAAAATCTCGCAACATGTCGCCGTGGTTAAATACCTGTATCGGTTCACCAGCCAGTATTTTCCTAGTAAACGAATAATATGCCATGTCTGGCCTGCCCCATGGCCCATAAACCGTGAAGAACCTTAATCCGGTAAGCGGTATTCCATAGAGATGAGCGTAGGTATGGCTGATTAATTCATCCGATTTTTTGGTTGCTGCATATAGTGAAACCGGCCTGTCTGCACGATCCGTTTCCCTGAAAGGCAAATCGGTTCTGCCGCCATAAACAGAACTGGATGATGCATAAAGCATGTGCTCAAGAGTATCTGTATTTCTGGCAATCTCAAGCATGTTCAAATGTCCTACCAGGTTGGATTGGACATAGGCACGCGGATTTTCCAGACTGTATCGCACGCCTGCCTGTGCAGCCAGGTGAATGATCCTGGTTATTTTTTTGCCTGTCAAAAACGTTTCGAGGTCACTGTCGCTTGAAATATCAACAGT
The DNA here is from genome assembly GCA_937944075.1 of uncultured Rhizobiaceae group bacterium. Taxonomy (GTDB): domain Bacteria; phylum Pseudomonadota; class Alphaproteobacteria; order Rhizobiales; family Rhizobiaceae; genus JAALLB01. The sequence goes on along the minus strand of CALDZZ010000181.1, from coordinate 976 downwards.
TCCGAATTGAAAGTTTTTATAGGTATTGAGTATCTCAAGGCGTGATTGCTTCAATTCAACAGAATAATAGTCATTCATACTGTCGATGCCGATGACCGGTAGGCCTTTTTCAAGCAAAGACCTTGATAAATGAAACCCTATAAAACCGGCTGCGCCCGTTATCAAATACGCCATCTGAAATCATGCCTTGAATATGAGATATATTAATTGGATTGCATCAAGCGGAAAGTCAAATCAGAACAGCCTGCAATAAAAAATAAAACGGAAGCCGCAATCAAACAACACCCGCCCCCGATTGTTGAAATTTGCAGCTTCCGCTATGCTTTTACGTGCTGACGAATTTTATCGTCTGTCTTTTTGGTGTTGGTAATCACCGATTGTGTGGTTGTTCCACATTCTTTTTGTTTTTATCGATGCGTTTTCCGCATTCTTTTTATTGTTTTACTGGTTGGCCCAGTCTATTTTTCCCCGCACTTCTTTTTGGTGCGATTGAAATTCTTTTTAAAGATTGGATAAACCTAGTGAGTTGTAATCCATTCGCGAGCTTCTTTTTGAGCCTGTGCGATTTGTTCCCTTGTCATGTCAATTGCGATTTCCTCGCGACGTTGCTTGGCTGCTTGCAGGCCCTTGTAAGCTGCGATGTTAAACCATTTGTGAGCTGAAACCATATCCTGTTCACCTTCACGACCTGCTGCATAAACAAGGCCAAGTTCAAAAAGCGTCTCTGCGTTTCCTGCAGAAGCCATGTCTGAAAGGTCTGCATTTGCTATTTCATAACGTGCCATTTTGTTCATCCCTATTATGTTTTCCAATCACCCTTCATAAAGGGTGTAGTGAATTTGACTGACGCCAGGTTTGCCCTGATCTTGTTGTCTGATGAACACAATTTGCCCCAATCCCTTAAAAACTGACTTAAAAACAATGCTTAACGAGAAACGAACAAATCAAAAACGGAATCTAAATTTAAGATTCGATT
>CALDZZ010000180.1 GCA_937944075.1 uncultured Rhizobiaceae group bacterium | reverse complement strand
TCAAACAGCTCCACAACAGCTTTATGGCAGTGTTATGACCCATGCGAGGTCTCCCGAGTTTTTTACTGATTTTGCCGTGCCGGACACGGTTATGGGGCGTTTCGACATGTTGTCCCTTCATGTCTACCTGCTGGCAAGACGCTTGCGCGAGGATGGCTCTCCACTGGCAATGGACCTTAGCCAGGAAGTTTTCGATTTATATGTTGCAGATGTTGAGCGCGCCTTGAGGGAACTTGGCATTGGAGACACCAGTGTGCCAAAGAAGAAAAAGAAGATGATTCGAAGTTTTTACGGACAAATTGAAGATTTTGATGAGGCAATTAATCAAGAAGATGCAAATACCCTCAATGAGCGCGTTGCCACTCGCTATCTCGCAGATGAAGAAAACGCTGAAGTACCTGCCAAAAAACTGGCGGATTATATTCTTCGAACAGAGGAAATGCTCAAGTCCCAGGATTTCAAGAAAATACTGTCAGGGTCAATCACCTGGCAATCGTTTGAAGGTGTATGATGACAACGGGCCTGTATTTTCCGGTTAGCATATCCAGCCTGCCAAAACCATCAGAGCATATCCATCTGCCTGTTGATGCTGAAAGTTTGAAGCAACTTGCAAGCGTGTGTGGTGTAAATGCCTTTAAGTCATTGGAAACGGATTTTCGTTTCAAAAGATGGCGGAAAAACGGAGCAACTGTCGTTGGCAGTTTCAAGGCGGAAATCGAACAGGACTGCATTGTAACGCTTGAGCCTGTGTTCAGCTTTCTGGATGAAAGTTTTGAACGGCAATTCCTGCCTCAAAGAAGCAGTGATTATAAAATGCCGGAAATCATTGACGGAGAAATGATTCTGGATCCGGAAGCAGACGATCTGCCGGATATCCTGGAAACTGATGTACTCAATCTTTGGGAAATCCTGATTGAAGAATTGATTCTGGCCATAGACCCGTTTCCCCGAAGTGCAGAAGGCGGATTGCAAGAACAATTCGAGGCTGAAGAAGAGGATTTGGACGCAGAACCAACTCACAAGCCTTTTTCTGATCTTCAAGCATTGATAAGTGCCAAAAAAACCAATAAATGACGTGAGATTGGTTTCCCGCTTCAATATAGAAAGATTTACATCTTAAATGACGCAAGAGCTCACAATATCCCTTGATGCAATGGGTGGAGATCATGGGCCAGAGACTGTTATCTCTGGTGCGGACATAGCTTTGATCCGCAGACCAAATATCCGTTATGAAATATATGGCGACGAGGCAACGGTGATGCCGGTATTAAACCGGTTTCCAAAGGTCAAGGCGGTTTCAAACTTCCATCACTGTGAGGTCTCCATTGCAATGGACGACAAACCAAGCAAGGCTTTAAGAAGCGGGCGTGGAAAATCCGGCATGTGGCGTTCCATTGAGGCGGTCAAAAAGCAGGAAGCTGCCGTTTGTATTTCTGCAGGGAATACGGGTGCCTTGATGGCAATGTCCAAATTTTGTCTCAGAACCCTGCCAAGCATTACCCGCCCTGCAATGGCAGCCATTTGGCCAACAACATCTGGTGAAAGCGTAGTGCTGGATGTTGGTGCAAATGTTGGCGTCGATGCTGACCAGCTCATTGAATTTGCGGTGATGGGCTCTGCCATGGCTCGTGCACTTATGGATTTTGACAAACCCAGCGTTGGTTTGCTCAACATTGGTGTTGAAGAAGTCAAGGGTGTCGAGGCTGTCAAGGAAGCCGGCAGACTGTTGCGCGATGCAAACATGAAAAGCATGCACTACCATGGCTTTGTTGAAGGCGATGATCTGGGACAGGGAACGGTTGACGTTGTTGTAACCGAAGGTTTTGCAGGCAATATTGCGCTCAAAACGGCTGAAGGCACTGCAAGACAAATCGGGGAATACCTGAAAGCTGCTATGAGCAGAACGCTTCTGGCAAAAATTGGATATTTGTTTGCCAAAAGTGCTTTTAATCAGCTCAGGGAAAAAATGGACCCCCGGAAAATCAATGGCGCTGTTTTGTTGGGTCTGAATGGTATTGTGATCAAAAGTCATGGTGGAACAGATGGAGAAGGGTTCGCATCGGCAATTGAATTGGGCTATGATATGGCCATAAATGACTTGCTGACCAAAATTGAAACTGATCTGGACGAATTTGCAGACATCCGCATCAGGCTTGAGCAGGAGAGTGAGTAGCTTGTCTAGGATGATAAATTGGGGTCTAGAATGATAAGGTCAGTCGTCATTGGATGTGGTTCATACACACCCAAAAAGGCAATGAAGAATGCCGAGTTTGAGGAATTTCTGGATACAAGCGACGAGTGGATTGTACAACGTACCGGTATAGAGCAACGCCACATAGCAGCCAAGGGCGAAACAACGGCGGATCTTGCTGAACACGCGGCAAGGGCTGCACTTGAGAACGCTGGCATTGGTGTTGATTCAATCGATCTGATTATTCTGGCCACTTCCACACCAGACAATACATTTCCTGCAACAGCCGTTGAAGTGCAACACCGTCTTGGCATGAACCATGGTGCTGCCTTTGATACACAGGCAGTTTGTTCAGGCTTCGTATTTGCGATGACAACAGCCGATCAATACATCCGCTCCGGCCATGCAAAGCGTATATTGGTCATAGGAGCAGAAACATTTTCCAGAATACTGGACTGGAAAGACAGAACAACATGCGTTCTCTTCGGCGATGGCGCAGGTGCTGTTATTCTTGAGGCTGGAGAAGGCAAGGGGTCATCCGAGGATGAAGGGATACTTACATGCCATATCCGCTCAGATGGTTCCCACAAGGATAAACTGTATGTAGATGGTGGTCCATCATCCACTCAAACGACAGGTTATTTGCGCATGGAAGGCAAGGAAGTGTTTCGTCATGCGGTTGGCATGATAACAGATGTTATCACTGCAGCCTATGATGCAACCGGCCTGTCTTCGGAGGATCTGGATTGGTTTATTCCCCATCAGGCAAACAAACGCATCATCGATGCGTCTGCCAAAAAACTGAAAATTGCATCCCAAAAGGTCGTTATAACGGTCAACATGCACGGAAATACGTCGGCAGCATCGATTCCGCTTGCAATTGACACGGCTGTAAAGGATGGGCGTGTGAAAAAGGGAGATCTCATCATGCTTGAAGCAATGGGTGGCGGATTTACCTGGGGTTCAGTGCTTCTACGCTGGTAGATTATTGCTTTTTCGCTGATTCAGAACATCAAACCAGGCCGTCTAAGGTCTTGTTTTATTGTGAATAACCTTCTATTGTGCGTTGCAGTATAGCAGTATTAACTATGTCCTATCTCAGGGCCGGGGCGCTCAACCAATATTAAAAGTGAAAATGATTATGAGCAAAAAAACCATTACCCGCACAGATTTAAGTGAAGCCGTTTATCAAAAACTAGGGCTTTCAAGAATAGAATCAGCTGAATTAGTAGAAAGTGTTCTCGATATCATTAGCGAGAAAATCGTTAACGGGGAATCTGTTAAACTTTCTTCATTCGGCTCCTTCATGGTACGTAGCAAAAATGAGCGTATCGGAAGAAATCCCAAAACAGGCGAAGAAGTTCCAATTACACCCAGAAGAGTAATGGTATTCAAGCCTTCAAATATCCTGAAGGATGCAGTCCTTAAGGGTAATTCAAAACCAAAAAGCCGATAATTCCCAAAATTCGGCTTGTTATTCAGTTTATAGCAGATTTGTTTGGCGGAGAACAAAGTGACTAAAAGTCCCGATGCGTTTAGAACCATAAGCGAAGTTGCCGATGATCTCGACCTGCCTCAACACGTGTTGAGGTTCTGGGAGACCCGTTTCAATCAAATAAAACCCATGAAACGGGGTGGTGGCAGACGGTATTATCGTCCGGAAGATATCGACCTTTTAAGAGGCATCAAAAGTCTGTTGTACAATGAAGGCTATACCATCCGAGGTGTTCAACGATTGTTGAAAGAGCAGGGCAACAAACTGGCGATTGATTTCGGCAAGGGTGAGTTGCCTCAGGCTGGTCTTGTCGGGCTGGTGCCAGATGATTCAGAACATGTTTCGGCACAAGAGGCGATGGATGTCTCCGATTATGCAAATGCCAAATCTGAAAAAGGCAAGGGCCTGATAGGGCGCATCACAGGCAGGACAAAGGCTTCAGAAACAAAATCCGGCACGACAAAAATTGCCTCTGATGACATTAAGGTTTTACAATCTACCCTGCATGAATTATTGGAATGCAAACGTCTTTTGGATCAGACCAGGCAGGATTGATCAAAAATAATTCGGAGTATGGCGCAGTCTGGTAGCGCGTTCGGCTGGGGGCCGAAAGGTCGCAGGTTCAAGTCCTGCTACTCCGACCAGTTTCCCGAAAATCTTTTTTCTATTCAGCAGGAATCATGCCCTGGTAATTTCCCTCACGGGTTTTTCTGGCATGTTCACGACGCAAGTGGCGCTGGTTTTTCTTGTGTTGTTTTTCAAGCAAAATACAGCCCCACATCATGCCAAGCAAGAGATACACATGGCGCCAGTGATCGATATCAATCACCCATGCAAGCAGCAGATGGCAAAAGAACACCACATAACAAATCTGGAAATAAATCTGCCAGGGACGCTGGGCAAATAGCATTTTGAATCCTGCTACGAGAGGCCATAAAACAATCATTAGCCATGAGATGAAGCCAATCCATCCGTAAGAGAGCAGGGCGCGCAAATAGACGTTGTGTTCATCCTCGCCATAGAGGAAACCAAATTCCAGGTTACCAATCCCCCATGGTTTGCTGAGTGCCAGTTCAAAGCCGATTGCATGGCGCGCAAAACGCCCAAGTCTTGCGCCATCATAGTTTTGAACTACTTGTGCGCGTTGAACAAAAATATCAGAGATTGCCGGAATTTGCAGCGCCACAATAATGGCAACAATCAAGGTCGCGATGCCAACAACACCCATCAGAATATATTTGGCGCGGATATTTGATTTGGGTTCATTGATCAACAGCAGGCAGTAGAACAACAGGGTTGAGACGGTCGTTACACCCCAGCCACCCCTGGAAAAGCCCAAGAACTCACCAAGCAGAATTACAAACAGGAAGGCTGCACGGATGGGGAGCATGGTCACAGAGCGGTTCATGATCCCGTAAATCAGATAAAGAATGGGGGCAATTAGAAAGGGAGCAAACACATTGGGGTCTGCAAACGCCCCTTGTGCGCGTCCATATCGGGTGAAAACATCAAACCCGGGCATGCCGAAATATCCAAGAATGCCCAACACTGAAGTACATGCGGCCGCAACCACATAAACCCGGAAGATAAGCCTTAATCGACCCATTTCCTTTGAGATCAGAATTGCAAAGAAAACAGACGTAAGCCCCAGAAAGAGCGTCACCGCGTTATAGATAAGGCCTCTTGAGTAGTCATCGATTTGGAACGATGCGATGATACCGCCAAGCGTGAAGGTGAAGACAGGTATCATCAAGGGCAAAATACCGGCTGGTATTCTCAAGCCAAGGAGCAGGGAAGTTCCCAAAAATGCCGCCAGAATAACTTCATAGGGGGCAGGTTCGAACGTTACGAACCCACCCGTAAAGATTGCCAGTCCGAGAAAGATATTCATGATGGTGGAAATTTTTATCCCACCAATAGAACTCGGATTAGGGCTTGCGACGATGCTTGCGGAACTCATTACCAATCCTGACAAGCCAGATTAATAGGCGTTTTCAGTGTTCATCAGTTTGAACGGTGTAATCGCCAGAATGTACAAGTCGAAAAGAAGAGACCAGTTTTCGATATAGTACAAGTCATACTCGACACGGCCCTTGAGTTTTTCTTCCTGATCCACTTCACCACGCCAGCCATTGATTTGTGCCCAACCGGTAACACCAGGCTTAACCTTGTGGCGTGCGATATAGCTGTCAACAACTTCTGTCCAAAGCATGTTATCTGTTTTAGCATTTGCAACATGCGGGCGAGGGCCGACCAGAGAGAGTGAACCAAGCAGGACGTTAAACAGCTGTGGAAGCTCATCTATAGAAGTCTTGCGAATGATACGGCCTACCTTGGTTACTCGGCTGTCGCCCTTGGTAACAACGTTTACACCGCTTTTGTCGCCTTGGTCTGTGTAAAGGGAACGGAACTTGAAAATCTCGATTTCCTCATTGTTAAATCCCTCACGCTTTTGTTTGAAGATGACAGGACCCTTGCTGTCGAGTTTAACCGCCAAGGCTGTAATCAGCATGACAGGGCTCAAGACAACAATCGCCATTGAGGCAACCAAGATATCAAATGTGCGCTTCATGACAGAGTCCCAGTCCGCAATCGGCTTTTCAAAGACATCCACCATTGGAACCGTACCTTCATAGCTGTAAGTACGCTGACGGAAGAACAGCTTGTTGGTATGGGCAGACAGACGAATATCAACCGGAAGCATCCAAAGACGCTTAAGCAACTGTAGCACACGCTTTTCAGCACTTAGTGGAATGGAAACGATCAACATGTTGATGCGTGCCTTGCGGGTAAATTCAACAAGCTCGGCAATATTACCCAGTTTTGGATATCCGGCTACAATCTCAGGTGAGCGGTCGTCGGTGCGATCATCAAAAATGCCACAAATACGAATGTCTGTATTTGGATTTGCTTCCATTGCATGGATAAGCTCGCCGGCAGGTTGACCGCCACCAATGATAACCGCACGTCTTTCCAGACGGCCATCATTGTTAAGTTTGGTAACAATAGCCCCCATGATTGCACGGGAGATGCCAATGTGTACGACACCATAACCAAACCACATGCCCAACCAGTAAAGCATTTCGCTTTTGAATATCTGGACAAGGAACATGGCCATGACAGTTACAACAAACGCCATCGTAAACGCCGTGAGTGCCTTGAAAAATGAAATTGAGAATTGTCTCAGGGTTGTTGTCAGATATCCATCAAGACCCTGAACAAAACCTGTGGTCACGACCGCACCAAGGAAGGAAGAGGCAATCAGCCATCCATCCATTTGCATTGGAGCTTCCAGATAATAAGCCATCGTTATGACTGCAACGACGCTTAAGACCAGAAAATCCATCAGGCGCAAAGAGCCTGAAATCAGAAATGGTGAAATCGATTTTGCTGAGAACTGTTCTGCAACTTGAGTAGCCAACTCGTTTAACTCAACAGTGCGTTCCTTTGAAATTTCTTCTTTTGCAACAGCTTTTTTCATCTCTTCGCGAGAGAACCCGTTGCCAAAATTCTTTGGTATTGTTTTCATTTTCCACTCTATCCGTAATTTACCCAAGGGAACTTATAACGAAAAATACCTAACAAGAAGGTATAACGACATGGGATATTTCGAAGAGTTTTTATTTATGAATAACAGCCGGTTAACGCAATTTGTTGAATCTTCTTGAAAAGGCGGCACTAATCCTGGAGATAAAGGCTTTCAACGTCACCAGACATGGTTTTCAGGGAAAACTTGCGTTTTAAATCTTCTGCCATCAAGGCTGCTTCTGTGTGGCGCTCTTTATTCTCATGCAATTTGAGCATTGCCTCAGCCATTGCTTCCGGATTTTCTGTAGGAACCAGTCGATCTTTGCGGGTATCAAAAATTTCAGGAATGCCTCCCACATCAACTGCGACCATGGGTTTTTGTGCAGCCAAAGCCTCCAGCACCAGGTAGGGTAGGGATTCTGCTCTGGAAGGTACAACAACAATATCGGCAAGAGCAAATGCCTCGCGCGCTGGCATGGCATTTCTGGTTTGAACACAATCCTGCAAAGACAATTGCCTGATTTGCTCATCATACTTTGCTTCATCAGGGCCATCGCCAACAAACCAAGCTGTAAGCTCTTTACCAGACTTGTCTCTTGCAATTTTCAAGGCATCCAGAAAGATATCCGGACCCTTCAGATCACGTTTCATGCCTATATAAAGAAAATCGGCTGCATTTGCTTCAAGCGGTACTGGCAGAAATTCTTCAGGGGAAATGCCATTATACACAATCGCTTCCGGACAGCGCGGTGTCCCAACTTTTTCATGATAGGCATTGCGCTCATAGTCACTGACAAACACAAGACTAGAGGTCGTTCGTTCTAGAAATCTTTCTGCTGCAAAGAATATCTTTCCCTTGGCAGAACCTGCATCATAGTGCATGGCGCCACCATGCGGGCAGTAAAAGGTCTTGATACTTTTATTTGCCAAATAGGCACCCATCCGGCCATAAACTCCACCCTTTGCACTATGAGAGTGCACGACATCTGGGTTTAAGTCCTTGATCAGGCTTCTTGTTTTCAATAAAGCCATAATATCCCGAGGCGCAATTGATCGAACCATCGGGATACGGTGCAAACCAAGCGAGAGCAGGGGAGCGATGTCTTCAAACAGCTTGTCCTCATAGGCGCCGCCGGTTGATGAGTCACAAATAATGCCAACCTGATGTCCTGCTTTTGCCTGTTCACCAAGCAAATCGCGGACATGCCTGAAGATGCCGCCCACTGGAGAGCGAAAGCAGTGAATAATCTTCAATGATTTTGTCATGATGCTAGAATAAACGCTCTCTGATGGCGATTGTATCACCTGGAAGGATAGGGTCACTGATTGGAACCCGTCCTGTGATGATCTCACCGTTCACATTTCTTGTGATATCGACGTCAGTTTGTTCTGCGCGAGCAGAAAACCCACCTGCAATGGCGATTGCATTTTGTACGGTCATGCCTGGAACATAGACATATTGTCCTGAGGTTCCGACTTCACCCATGATGAAGAACGGACGGTAGGTTGCCACTTCAACGGAAACATCCGGATCACGAAGAAAACCGCGACGCAAACCCGTGGCAATGCGACCTTCCATCTGCTTTGGCGTCATGCCTCTGGCACCGATAGAGCCAACCAAGGGGAATGAAATATGACCACCCTTGTCTACAGAATAGGTATTCGTCAATTCATCTTGCTCAAATACAGTAACGCGCAATACGTCTCCTGAATCCAGACGGTAAGGCTCGGACAGGGCTTTATGAAAAGCCGGGTCTAGCTGCTTGTAGGCAGCACAAGCCGAAACAACCATTGCCAGACAGGCCACAATCAAGGCTCTCCAAACAGATTTTGAAGGTAAGCAACGCATATTAACAGATCCCCGAATGGCAATTTATTGTTTAAGAAGATTGCATCATTAAACATCTGTTATGGTTAATAGCTGGTAAAATATTTGAAACTTGTTTGCCGGAAATCTTTATTTACAGCCGTTATTGCAATTTATCTTAACTCCTTGGTTACCATGTTCGTTCATTGTCTGTTGAGAGTTCGCGCAGTCATGCGCTTCAATTAAGTACGAGCATCGAGTATTCGGAGTAATAAGCATGTCAGATCCTAATGTATTAATGCAGGACGATGATATTGATGTCATTGGCCTCTTTGCTGCATTGAAAAGAAAATGGTGGTTAGTCCTTTTAATTACCATTTTGACAGCCATCTGCCTGTTTCTGTTGCTGTCGTCTATTTCACCGCGATATGACTCCAATGCCCGTATTATTATTGAGAGCAAGGATAATGCCTATAACAGACCTGCATCAGACACAGGCGGGCAGCTGGTTGGAAATCAGTACGATGAGGAAGCTATACGAAGTCAGGTGGAAATTCTCACCTCTGACAAGATAGCCCTACGCATTCTGGATTTGCTTGAACAGCAGGATAATTCAAAAAATACAGACCATATTTCCCAGTTTGATGAAAAAGGCGCTCTGGATAAACTGGGTGATTATTTTGCACCTGACAAAAAGCGTCGCTTCAATGCGGCTGAAAATGAAACACTGAGTGGCAGTCAGTCTTCTATTCTAAAGGAATTCAAGGAACGCCTTGATATTTATCCTATTGAAAGATCACGTGCGATTGTCATTGAATTCTGGGCCAATAATCCGATAACAGCCTTTGAAGTTCCCAATCTTATTGCACAAGAATACGTCAACACGCTTGAAGAGAAAAAGAAGACCCTTACCAAGGATGCAAAGGTCTGGCTGAACCCGATCGTCACCGAATACAGTAAAAACCTTCGAGAAGCAGAGGCTGAGGTTGCAGCGTTCAGAGCAAGAGAAAATGTGCTTCAGGGCAGTAGTGCAAATGAATCGCTTGCAAGACAGCAACTATCTGAAATTTCAACAGAATTATCACGTTTACGCGCAGAGCGTTCTTCTGCACAAGCCAAGGTTGCTTCAATCCGTGCCGCATTGAAAAGCGGTGCTTCGCTGGATGTAATTCCGGAAGTTATCGAATCTCCTTTGATCCAGCGTCTGCGTGAACGTGAAGTTGAATTACGTGCGCAAATTTCTGATCTGTCAACAACTCTGCTGCCAGGTCATCCACGTCTGAAAGCCCTCAACTCTCAGGTAGCTGATTTTGACAGGCAAATCAAAAGTGCAGCCAATAACATTCTGAAAAGCCTTGAAAACAATGTCAATCTCACAAAGGAAACAGAGCAAGACCTGCTTGGTGAAATTGCGACGTTGAAAGAAGAAGTTGTTCGCGTCAGCAAGCAGGAAGTCAAGCTGGATGCATTGATCAGAAAGGCCGACTCTTATCGAGAGCTATTGGCTGAGTATCAAAAGAGAAATCTGGATGCGATCAGTCGCGCAGATTTTGCACCTATTGATGCAGAAATCTATCCATCACGTACGATGCCGGACGAGCCGTATTTTCCAAAGGTTGTACCCTTTACAATTGCAGGCACCTTTGCAGCATTTGTGTTGAGTATTCTGGGAATTCTTGCTGGCTCACTTATTAGCAGCATCGGTAGTGTAAGAAATTCAAATCATCAGCAAACTGCCAGTAATCAAACTGCCGCTTCAGAAACAACGAATAGTGATGAAGCTTATGCAGTTGCAGCGCCAATTGAAAATGGTTCTGCAAAAACGGAAGAGAATAGCGAACAATCGGATAATCGCAAAAGAAATCCATTTGCACAACTTGAAAGCATCATTAAGGGCAAGGTAAACAAGCGCGCTCAAAAACATGCAGCCGCTCCTGTGACAGCAAACCCTAATCCAGTAAATCCTGCTAAAGCCAATGAAGATGAAACAAACCCTGCCAACAAGTCAGGAGCCATTGCTGTGCGCTATGCCGCAAGTGTTTTTGAAGACTTGGGCGAAGCTCGCATTGTGGTTGCATCACCAGGTGGAGACCGCGGTTCCAAGACATCGTGGATCCTTGCACGCCAACTTGCCAAATCCAGCGATAATGGCGTTGTTCTAATTGATTTGAGTGGTGGTGGTGCAAGTTCCAACGAAATGCTGGGTGGTACTGACTTGCCAGGTATTTTCAATCTGATTTCCGGTGCTGTTCCTGTAAGCAATATTATTTACCGCGATCAGAAGTCTGGTGTGCATGTTGTCCCTTCAGGCACCATGTTCCAGGGTGATCCTGCTCCTGACATGCAAACCATGTCAGACGTGATTGATGCAATCGCAATGTCATATGACTTCTGCGTCGTGGATTGTGGTGATGCCAACCTTGAAGGCATCAATCTGGTTGCAACAGATGATGCTGTTGTGATTATCAGCGGCATCAATGCACGCAAAAATGATTGCAAGAATCTTGAAGAAGAACTCAGGGAAGATGGTTTCTCGGATATTCTGCACATCATTCCGGATGCTGAAGACCAGCATGGCATGAAGTTTACAGTCAGTGCTTGATGGATGGGGTTAGTTTGAATTGAAAATCGAAGCTTTGAGCTTTCTGATTTTCTTCAAACGGCTCCAGATTGCATCATTATTTCGCAATGCACGCTTGGTGGAGTTTTTCATTTGTACGGCTTTTACAAACGGTATGGATGCGCCTGTTAAAGGCATGATTGTTGAAAAAAGCCCATACTCATTGGGACACCAGGAACGTTTGTAGCGCTCATTTCCAACACCCAGATCAAGCGTTTCATAGCCTTTGTTCACCAAATGCTCAACCATCATGTAAATAAGCATTTCACCAGGACTGTTACTTGAAAACTCATCATAGGAAACTGCATTCACATATGCCTGACAGCGTTTACCATAGATGCCAACAGCGTACATGGCGCGTGTCTTGCCGCCAACCTTTAGAAGGTAGATTTCATAAAGCGTGATTCCGTTCTTTTCAGGTGCCAGTGCCTGGTCAAAGACAAACTGCTTTGCATTAGCATCTGCAAAAACATCCTTGATACCCATGTCTTTAAAGCGTTGGGCCTTCATTACGAAAAACTCTTCGACAGCTTCTTTCTTTTCGGCATCTGTTTTAGGAATAACAAATTCAAAGCCACCCTGGGATTCTGCAATCCTGTTTTGCTTGCGCCACAACTTGCGTTTTCGTTTTCCATTACCGGCATCGAGGATTGCATCCATGCCATGGGTCAGGTTCATGTCATACATCTTGTTGACGGACTGTTGTTGTGGCAGATGTAAAAGGGGGTTGGAGAAGCCAGCCAACTCTTTTGGCTGGTTGTTCAATTGAGCATAGCAAAGCCCGCCAATCCCACTTCCAATCAGTTTAAAAAGATCTTTTAGAAATTCAGGTGTAGAGGTTTTTAAAAAGTCTTTTGAGTAGATACCACTACAAATATTGGAATGTGTGTTGCCTATCCATCTCAGGGTTTTTATAAAACCGTTTTCAACCGCCATTGGCAGGATAAACTGAGCTCCACTTTCATTTTTCCCCATGACGATAAAAACCGTATGGTCTTTCTCAAGGGTTTCACAACAGATACGAACCCAGTCATAATGCTGATAAATACATGCAGTATTCTGTTCCTCTATCTCTCTCCAATCAGCCTCTATGATCGATGGCGAGGATACCTTGAAAACCTTATAGTCATGGATTTCGCCAAGAACCTGCATATCAGTAGTTTCAAGAGTTTGCTGACTGTCGACTTGTGTCATTGTATTTCCTGATTAAAATAGTTTTCGCAACTATTTCTAAAGACTCTTGTTACTAATATACGCCAAGAGTTAAATTCCATATAACCGTCTGTGATAAATCCCATATGTGGCGCAAAATAGTATTAAACACATTGTATTACACGGGCGCGGAAAGTTTGCTCACGCCTGTGTTGGGTGGCATTGGTTCCATCTTGATGTTGCATAGAGTGCAAAATGTTGCATTAACACCTTTTTCGCCAAACTATCACTTGTCAGCCTCGCCGGAATTTCTGGATGAAGTCATTCTTGATTTGAAAACAGGTGGGTATGAATTCATTTCCCTTGATGAAGTTGCAATGCGTTTGGAAAACCCGGCTCAGTATAAAAACGCCAAACCATTCATCTGCATTACACTTGATGATGGTTACAAGGATAATACAACAAATGCTGTGCCTATCTTCAGGCGTCATAATGTTCCGTACGCGATCTACGTTTCCCCGGGACTGACAGAGGGCAAGTCAACGCTTTGGTGGGAAGATGTCGAGCACGTCATTGCAAAACAGAAGAAAATTACGGTTGAACTTCCAGACGGTCGACAGGAATTTGACGTTTCAACCTATGAAAAGAAAAACACCATCTACTTCCAGCTTGTAAAAAGGCTTCTACTGGATATTGATCAGGTTCTACAACGCGAAATTGTTACGAAGCTGTGCAAGGCATACGGATTTGATGCAAAGGCTCATGTGTTGGAAAACATCATGAACTGGGAGGAGATCAAAGCACTTGCAAAAGACCCTCTTTGTACAATTGGTGCACATACCATGAATCATTATGCACTTTCCAAAATTGACAAGGATTACGCCAGAAGCGAAATGCAGGAGAGCAGGGAAGTCATTAAATCCATATTGGGAAAAGATCCCATACACTTTGCATATCCTTACGGCATGAAAGATGTTGCTGGCAAAAGAGAGTTTGAAATTGCCACTGAGCTGGGATTTAGAACAGCAGCAACAACGCGCCATGGCGTCCTTTATAATGAACATCAGGATCATATGACTGCACTGCCAAGAGTTTCCCTGAACGGACACCATCAGTCAAAACGGTATGTGAAAACACTTTTGTCAGGTGTGCCAACCAGGCTTAAAAATAAAAGCAGCAAAGTTGATATTGCCTGAAAGTAAATACATTTGAATCAGGCGTTTGGCTTTTTGTCCGGCTTCAGCATCCAGTTGATAATCAGCATTGCCGGTACAACCCAAAATATCCCGGAAACCAGAAAATAGATCAAATGAACCCAGCCGCTGGCATCGGCAAGTTTTGCTGCCGCTATGGTGGTGGCAACAAGTGCATACAACAGGGCAATTGCCACAATTAGAAACGTGCCGATGAGTTTTCGTGTTTTTTGCGTCATAGTCTCTACATATTGCATTGCTTCTGTAAATCAATGAAAGATTGCGCGACCGCTTGTCACGCAAGCAGGGGCTTGAGAATCTCCGGCCCCAATGCAATTTATGCCTCAACAAATGAGGTGAAATGTGACTGTAACAACACATAGTGATTTCTACGAAGTTGAGACTTTTGAAAAATACCAGGCGCAAGTACGCAACTGGTTGTATTTCGTCGCATTTCTTATTTTTGTCATGGTGATTGTAGGAGGCGCTACAAGGCTCACTGATTCCGGATTATCCATTACAGAATGGAAACCAATCCTTGGCGCTATTCCTCCACTAAATGCAAATGATTGGGAAATAGCACTCGAAAAATATCGTCAAATTCCTGAATACCAGCTCATCAACAAGGGTATGAGCATGGAAGATTTCAAATTCATCTACTGGTGGGAGTGGGGCCATCGTTTTCTTGGGCGTTTCATAGGTCTGGTTGTTTTCTTCCCGCTTGCATTCTTCTGGATTACCGGTCGTCTTGAAAGCTGGATAAAACCTCATCTTGCCTTTCTGTTTGTACTTGGTGGCCTGCAGGGTTTTATCGGCTGGTGGATGGTAAGCTCGGGGTTGGTAGAGCGTGTGGATGTCAGTCAATATCGCCTTGCAACGCATCTGACACTCGCCTGTATCATATTTGCCTATACATTCTGGCTAGCACGCTCGTTGGCTACACACAGCAATGAACCAGTAACAAAATTGGTTGCCATTCTTGCGAAATTACTGGTTCTGGCAATTTTGATACAGATCTTTCTTGGTGCATTGGTAGCAGGGCTTGACGCAGGGCTTGCCTTCAACGACTGGCCGACGATGGACGGCAGTATCATTCCCGGCGATTTGTGGATACAAACTCCTGCGTGGATCAACGCATTTGAAAATCCGAAAACCGTGCAATTCATTCACCGCATGAGCGCTTATGCCTTGCTGATACTGGCAATTCTACATGTTGTGAGTTCACTAAAGTCTCATTCTGGTATTACCCACAAGCGCCGCAGCATTGTTCTACTATTGTTGATTGTAGCTCAGGCAACAATCGGGGTAATTACGCTAGTCTTGCAAGTACCGCTCAGCTGGGGATTGTATCACCAGGGCGGGGCTATCGTCGTGCTAGGCTTTGCGATTGCCCATTGGCGCGCCATAAAGAGCGCACCATTGCAACGCGTGGTTTAGGAATACTTGTTCAATACGAGATTAAGGTTTTGAACAGCTGCACCTGATGCGCCTTTGCCAAGATTATCAAGTTGCGCAATCAGGTTAACATGACCATTTTCTTCATTGCCAAAAACCCACAATTTCATGTCATCGCGGTTTGCATAATCTTCCGGTTTGACTTGAGAAGTCTTTGCCGTTTCTTCTTTCGAGGCAACCGATACGAACTCACTGCCTTCATAGTGAACTTCCAGTGCGCCGCGAACCGTCTCGATGCTGGCATATGACAGTTGCTCAAGATGGATTGGGATTGAGACCAGCATCCCTTGCGGAAAACGCGCAACACTTGGCATGAAAATCGGACGTTTGTTAAGGCCGGAACGCGCCATGATTTCCGGTACATGTTTATGTTCCAATGTCATCGCATAAAGGTGAAATGATGTTGCAATGTGATCACCGTTCGAAGGGTCTTCCATTTGTGCAATCAACTGTTTGCCACCGCCCGTATACCCTGAAACCGCATTAATGCTTACCGCGCAATCGGGCTTCATCACACCGGTTTCAATTAAGGGTTTCAAGAGGGCAATTGCTCCGGTTGAATAGCACCCAGGATTGCTAATTCGTTTTGAGGATTTGATCGTTTCACTTTGTTGCTTGTCCATTTCTGCAAAGCCAAATGCCCAGTCAGGCTGGGTCCTGTGCGCAGTCGATGTATCAATGACTGTACAATCCGCATTACCGGTTTCCTCGATTAACTGAACAGCCTCAATTGCAGCATCATCCGGTAGGCACAGAATTGCGACATCACAACGGCTCAGCATCTCGCGGCGCTTGTTCTCATCGCGACGATCTTCCATTGCAAGGGATAGCATATTAAGGTCATCACGCTTTGCAAGCCTTTCGCGGATTTGTAAGCCTGTCGTGCCATGTTCACCGTCTATAAAAATATGCTTGGTCATTTCTGTCTCGGCCAGTTCCAGTAATCTGTAGTTATTTCAACAGGTTGTAATCAATATCAGAATCAAAATACAAGGGTTTAGCTCTCGATACGCTTTTCCGCCTGAAGGCAAACCATATACATGGCGACCATGGATCCTGCAATGGCAGTAATGTCTGCATGATCGTATGCAGGAGCAACTTCCACCACATCCGAACCCACTATGTTCAGGCTTCCAAGTTTTCGCAAAACACCCAGCATTTTCGCAGAAGAAGGTCCGCCGGAAACAGGAGTTCCAGTGCCAGGCGCAAAGGCTGGATCAAGACAATCTATATCAAACGTCAGATAAACAGGACCTGTCCCGACTCGTTCCTTGATTTGGTTGGCAATCGCTTCTGTGGTCATTTCCTCAACTTCATCGCCATATATTATTTCGATATC
>CALDZZ010000179.1 GCA_937944075.1 uncultured Rhizobiaceae group bacterium | reverse complement strand
AAATCGTTGCTTCAGCTGGTGCTGCTGCACCTGGCGCGACTGTTGATGACCAAATGGTCATGGCACGTGGTGCTGGCGAAGGCTTCCCTGATCTGGCAAAATTCTCAATCGGGGAATTGGCCGGGCTGACATCTGGTAAAGCTTCTCTTTCCAATTCAGATGTATCCGTAACCGGTGTCGCTTCTTCTTTTGATACCTATGATGCAGCAGTAGCAAATCTTGCTGGTGACATTCCGGCAGGTGGCAAGGTCGTTAAGGCTGAAATCACGCCGCCTTCTGCAGCACCGTACGAATGGATGGCCGATTATAATGGCAATGCAGTAACCCTGAGTGGTTTTGCACCGGACGCTGATACGCGTTCCGCCATTGAAGCTTCTGTTAAGGAACAGCTGCCAGAGGCCGAAGTAACCAATAACATGCGTATTGCTTTGGGTGCACCCGACAATCTTTCGGATGCTGCCAAATATGCTACTGGTTTCTTTCCGGGCTTCACACAGGGTAGAGCATCATTCTCTGACAACAAGTTCTCAATCTCGGGTGTTGCGAAATCACCTGCAGAGTTTGAAACCGCTACTGCTAATATTGCAGGTCTGACAGCGGGTTATGAACTTGCTGAAAACAACATCCAGCCAGTAGGTGTTTCTCCATATGAGTGGAACGCAACTCAGGATGGTCAGAACGTGGTTCTTAAAGGTTATGCTCCAGGCACAGCTGTAAGAGATCGCATCGAGGCGAAAGCCAAGGAAAACTTCCCGTCAGCCACGATTGACAACCAGTTGGAAATCGCAGGTGGGGAAACAGCACAATA
This sequence comes from uncultured Rhizobiaceae group bacterium, assembly GCA_937944075.1. Classification (GTDB taxonomy): domain Bacteria; phylum Pseudomonadota; class Alphaproteobacteria; order Rhizobiales; family Rhizobiaceae; genus JAALLB01. The sequence continues at coordinate 4,658 of CALDZZ010000179.1, read as the reverse complement.
TGATCCGGCAACAGGCTACAGCCTTGACATGCTGCAACGCTTTTCAAACGGCGAAGCAAATATGGTTGATGACAGCCTTAAAATTACCGGACGTGCAAAATCATTTGCAGACTACGATGCAGCCATCGCTGCTGCAGGCAATGCTCCTGAAGGGGTGAGCCTGAATGCTAATGTAATGCCTCCAATCATCAAGCCATACCGTTTTGAAGCTGTAAAAGCTGATAACAAGATTACGCTTACTGGTTATGTTCAAAATGATAATGCGAAAGCATCAGCATTGAACCTCGCCAAGGAAGCCAATCCAGGTTTTGAGGTGATTGACGAGTTGAGAATTGCTGATGGTGTACCGTCTGGTATTACTTGGGCATCCGCAACAGGCTATGGCCTGCGTCAGTTGGGTTCTCTTGAGGGTGGCAGAATGTCCATCATCGACGGCAACTATGCAATCAGCGGTAATGCTGCTGCAATTGATGTGCGTGACAACGCGGTATCAAGCATACAGGCTGGGTTGCCTTCAGGTATGAAACTGGCTAGCCAGGCGATTACTGCACCTGAGCCGGAGCCTGCTCCGGAACCACCCGCACCACCGGTTGCAGATCCTTATCGCTTTACTGTCAGCAAAACAAAAGCTGGTGTGAGCGTATCAGGTAATGTTGCCGACCAGGAAGATGCTGACGGCATTGTAGCTATCGTGAAATCATCTCTTGGTGTTTCTGATGTTACTGACAAACAAGTCATCGCCTCGGGCAAGCCGGAAAGCTTTGATGTGGTACGTCGCATTGTGACAAACCAGGTCAAGAGACTTGAAGGTGGTCAGGGTAACATTATTGGCAAGACTGTCTCGGTTAATGGCCGCGCATCGAGTGAAGCGGTTGCAAATGAGATTAATTCCACAATCTCAAACGCATTGCCGGTTGGCTACAAGGGGTCTACCAATATTCTTTATCCAAAACCGGAGCCAGCTCCTGAGCCTGTAGTGCCGACTGCTGATCCGTATCGCTGGAGTGTCTCCAAACAGGCATCTGGTAATACAGTTCGCGGTAACGTGATGGATGAGGATGCAAAGGCTTCTGTTCTTGCCATGGTCAACAAGACTATTGGTGGTGAAGCTGTAGACAAGCAAGTTGTTGCACAAGGCAAGCCGGATGGCTTCGATGATGCACGCAAACTTGTCACATCCCAGTTGAGACTGCTTGAAGCGGGTCAGGGTAATGTTGTTGGTACAACATTGTCTGTATCAGGTCGCGCAAAGAACGAGAACATCAAAAACCTTATAGACAAGGTTGTTCAAAAACGTTTGCCGGCAGGGTTTACAGGTTCAACCAACATTCTGTTCCCGAAGCCAGCACCCCTTCCAATCAAGGAAGTGGTAAATGTGGCCGCATGTCAGGAGTTGATTGTCAACGCAATCAACAATCAGAAGATTTTGTTTGAAACAAATAAAGCTGTTATCAAACCTGAATCCGAAGGTGTTCTGAACGCTGTTGCGAAGGCTGCTGCCGAGTGTCCTACTGTACGCATTGAGGTCGGGGGTCACACAGACTCCAGAGGTCGCGATGCCTACAACCAGGAGCTTAGTGAAGCACGTGCTAACGCCGTGAAGGATTTCCTGGGCAAGGCTGGTGTAGATGTCTCAAGACTTGATGCAAAAGGTTATGGTGAAACACAGCCGATTGCTTCAAACGACAACAGTGATGGACGGGCTCAAAACCGTCGCATCGAATTCAACGTGATTAAGTAAGGAGGACAATAATAATGTTCTATTTAATCGAACAACTTTTCCTCTTTCTGCTTATAGCCTTCATCATAGGGCTGGTAGTTGGATGGATCACTTCTGAACCCAGAAAACAACGTTAATAGAGGATTGGAGTTAGTATTATGACAACATTCATTATCCAGTCGCTATTGCTTATGGCAATTGCCTATATTCTGGGTTGCATCATCGGGTGTATTTTACACAGACTGTTCGTTTCACCTGAAAAAGCTGCTGTTGCCGCTGCTGCACCTGTTGCTGCCGCTGCCGCTGTTGCTCCAAGGGTCGAGCCGAAACCTGCACCTAAACCGGAACCAAAGCCTGAGCCTAAGCCGGCACCTGCGCCTGCACCTGTTGCAGCGCCTGCGCCAGCTCCGAAGCCAGCACCGGCACCTAAGCCGAAAGCTGCGCCGAAGCCAAAAGCAAAGGTTTCCAAACCAAAGCCAAAGGCGAAGCCTTTGACGAAGGACGATCTGAAGCGCATCAAGGGTATTGGTCCGCAAAACGAAGGTCGTTTGAACAACGAGGGTGTTATTGCATTCCAGCAAATTGCTGACTGGACTGCAAAAGACCAGCGTGAAATGGGTGAACGCCTTGCTTTCCCGGGTCGTATTGAACGTGAAGAGTGGGTCAAACAAGCCAAGGTTCTTGCAAAAGGTGGAACAACTGAGTTCGCCAAGCGCGTGGACAAGGGTGAGGTTGAATCCTCCAAGGGTAAGGCCAATGCTGGCAACATGGGCAAGAAGCCTTCAACAATGGGCTCTGCTCCAGCAGGTGGCGGTGATAACCTAACGCTGATTGACGGTGTAGGTAATGCTCTTGAGAAGAAACTCTTCTCTCTAGGCATCTACACATTTGACCAAATTTCCAAATGGTCAAAAGACAATGAGACCTGGGTTGGTAACGAGATTGGTTTCCCGGGTCGTCCAGAGCGTGAAAACTGGGTGTCTGAAGCCAAGACCCTTGCAAAAGGTGGGATGACTGAACACGCCAAACGCGTTGAACGTGGAGAGATTACATCAAGTCGCAAGACGAAGAAGTAAGACTCTTACAATCAAAAAATCAAAAGCCCGCCTGGTTCATTCAGGCGGGCTTTTTTGTTTGCAGTAAATGACTATTTGATTGTGCTGGCGGCTATTCGCTTCAGCCCTGCTTTTTCAGAAAAGCAGCAATATCTTTTTCAAGACCACCAACGCTGAGGATAGGAGCGTGGTTCTGTCCCTTTGCAATGAGCGTTTGCATATCAGGGTTAAACGCCTGCATTGCCCCGAATGTATCTTCTGAGAGCATGTCACTGTTTTCAGCACGGATAGCCATCATCGGAAAACGTATCAGGGATGCAAATTCAGGCCACATGTCCGGCAAGCGTTCATCAAGGTTGATCGAGCGCAGGCTGTCGAGGAGTTTCTTGTCAAACTGGAGAACGAGTTTGCTATTTTCCTTCCTGTAAAGACGGTTTGCTTCCTTTAGCCATTCTTCCTTGCTGAAAGCAGGGGAGGCGGCACCTGCGATACGTTCGCGCAATGAAGCTGCTTCTTCAATCGATACAGGTAAACGGTTTACATCATAGGTTCGCCAAATGCGAACAAGTGCCGTAGCATCAATGACCGGGCCAATATCATTAAGAATAACAGACTTGAATATTCCAGGTCTCATGGATCCCAACAACATGCAAATCAGGCCCCCCCTTGAAGAGCCGATCATATTGACTTCCCCAAGCCCAAGTGCAGTTAGTATATCAAGCGTATCATCGGCTTCTGTGGAAAGATTGTAGTTGTCGCTGTTGCTGTCATATTCAGATTGCCCTCGACCACGATAGTCAATCGCAATAACACGTCTCTTGCCTCCCTTTTTGGAAGAAAGATACAATGCAAGTTCATGAAAGTCAGAAGCATTTCGTGTAATGCCTGCTAGGCAAACAACCGGATGCGGATCCCTGTTTTGCCAGCCATACTTTCGCGCAGCCAGTTTAAGCCCATCTCGTGCAGAACATGTAAAAGAGGTATAGTCCAAGGTTAACTCACTACCCGTACCAAAACTATAAAATTTGTATTATGTAATCAGGAGTAAATCAACGTCTTCCACGCCTTAAATCATTTTCAATGTTCAGGGATGAACCGGAAATGCGGGTTTTGTAAACCTGATAGTTTTCCAAAATTCGCTGGACGTAGCTTCGGGTTTCCTTGTAGGGAATTTTCTCTACCCAATCTATAACCTGATAAAGTGGTTTTCCACGTGGATCCCCAAAACGCTCAATCCATTCATCAACCTTTCGTGGACCGGCATTATAGCCTGCAAAAGTCAGGATATAAGAGTTGTTGAACTTGGACAGTTGCTGAGAAAGATAAGTAGCACCAAGAGTAGCATTATAGCCTGCATCCGAGGTTAGTCTTTTGTAGGAGTAACTCATGCCCTTGCTACGTGCCACTTGCTTGGCTGTGCCAGGCAGCAGTTGAAGCAGGCCGCGCGCGTTTGCTGGTGAGACAGCTCGTTTGTTAAAGGCACTTTCCTGTCTTGCTATGGAATAGGAAAGGGCGCGACCTGTATTCCCGATCCTTGCAGAAGATGGAATGGCACCAAGGGGCCATGATAGTGTATCAACCTGTAGACCGCGACCATGCGCAAGTTTTCCAACTTGCAAAGCGAGAGAATAATTTCCCTTGCGCTCCGCATCAGCAGAGAGAATGGCGATCTCTCCAGGTGACTTCAACGTAAGGGCCAAATGCCTGTAGAGGCCATCTGCCCGCCAGCCAGAACCAATCCCTTCAAGGCGCTTGATTGCACGGACCAACTCCCGCGACTTGTATCGGTTGCGGTCATCCGTGGTTGGTTTTGCCCGTTTGATACTTAATTTTTTTACACCAAGTTTCATGGCAGCCAGTTGGCCATAATACGTGCCTGCATG
>CALDZZ010000178.1 GCA_937944075.1 uncultured Rhizobiaceae group bacterium | reverse complement strand
TTCGGGTTAACATGAAGCCCAACATTACAGACAGCTAACTTGTTGGTAAAGCAGAGTAAGTGGTTACAGATGATTATTTCTGCTATAAAATTCGCTAGTCGCACCTTCAATTCAAGTCAACATGGCTTCCCGGGGGCAAGTCGGTGCGAGAGGATTATGTATGAAACGAATATTCATAGGCTCGCTCATGGCAATTGCCATATTGCTTGCAGCTTTCATTGCCACACCTTTTCTGATGTCATCTGGCACTGTTCGCGATGGAATAAGCTATCGAATAGAACAACTAACAGGCCATGAAGTTGAATTCACTGGTGACCCCTCCCTCTCATTCAGTCCGTTTTTGGGTTTCGAGGTTTCTGATCTAAAACTGATCGATTCCGCAATGCCAAAGGAAGCATCTCCCATCTTGACCGTAGAAAAAGTAAAGGCACAGCTTGATTTGCTGCCCGCACTTCTGGGAAATGTTGAAATTACAAACTATCAGTTCTTAAGACCCAAAATGGAACTGAAGACGTTCAGAAATGGCACTAAAACATGGAACTTCAAAAACAGCTTGTTGCAGGAGATACTGGTCTCAACAAATGAAAACAGGAGCATTCAAGCTGAAAATTCACAAGTAAACCGAGATATTGAAAACCTGAATTTTGGAAATCTCGAAATCATAGATGGCATTTTTACTTTTGAAGACGAGATTGCTGGCACGAATGAAACCATCACCAGTCTGAATGGCATGATTATCTGGCATCAAAGTCAAGATGAGATGAGCATCAAGGGTAATGGCATCTGGCGGGGTGAAGGTATTACCACGAATGCAACCATTGAAGCCCCAATTGAAATAATGTCGGGAGGAGAAAGCCGTATAGAGGCACAGCTCAATTCCCAACCTCTTACGTTCACTTTTAATGGAAATGCAAACATGCTCGCTGATCTTTTTGTTCAGGGCGAGTTTGAAGCCAATACGCCTTCCATTAACAGACTTGCCAACATACTCAAATTTGACATCGGCAGAATAAGCAGCAGTGAGACATGGAGCGTTAACGGCATTCTGGAGGCAACTGCAAACAATACAAATATTTCTGAGGCTTCATTTTCTATAGGAGAGAATACTGCAACCGGTGTGATCAGGCTGTCCACTGATGAAATTGGCAAATCAAGGCTTGATGGAACCCTGGCTTTTGAAAACATTGATCTGGTGAATTACTTCAATTCTCTTGGCCTTGCGGAAAGCCCAATTGGTGACCGGCCTCTCAAGAACAATCTCGAAGTAGACCTCAGAATTTCTTCTCAAACATTGAATATCGCAAAAGTTGAGATGGAAAGGGTTGCAGCAGCCGTTATCATTGATAGCGAAGGATGGACCTTTGATATTGGAGATGCATCAGCGCTTGAAGGAAAGCTTATTGCAAAAATTGGAACAAGATTGAGTAGTGACAAACAACAATCCTTTCTTGAACTCAAGGCAACTGACATTGACAGCGAAAGCTTTACAGAACTCGTTGATGAACAGCTTGTTTCAATATCAGGAAAATCCAATTTCACCGTCAACGTCAGAACAAACCAGCTTCAAGAAGGCTGGATCAATCAAGGTTTGAACGGAACGCTGGAAGCTGAATTTAAGGGGGGTGAGTTAAATGGCATCAACTTGAACAGTCTTTTCCCGGCAGATGAAACAATTGATAAATCCAACATCAAGGCATTCTCTGAGGATGCAACAACAGCGTTTGATACACTTAATATGAAAGTGTTTTTGAACAACGGGATTGCCTCACTGTCACAGACCGCCTTGCAAACAGGTGAACTGAAACTTCAACTGATTGGCGACATCAATCTGAACAAGGCCATTATGGATTTGCAATTACAGGAAGTAACAGAAGAAGGCCCCAAACCTGAACGCTTTTTGATCAAGGGAAGCGTTGCATCCCCCTCTATATCGCTGCGTGAAGGACTTACACAATAAGGTTGGGCGTTTACTGAAAATCAAAAGCGGAAACACCTCGAACCATTTCATCGAGCCCTAGGGGTCGTGTAAGAGGTGGGTGCGCTCTTGAAATACACCCCGGCCGCTCGCAAAGTCGACACCCAGGCCCTATTTCAACAGGCTCACGCGCTGAGCCGCCAACCAGTCCATCACCATAAACAATCTCCTTTGCATAGGTTGTGTCAAAGCCAATCAACAATGCTGTGCGATGTGGTCTGTCCAGATAGCCGGATCGCAAACCTTCTATGGTGCGCCCAAGAACAACAAACTCTGCATCCTGTGGTGTAATGACCGATTCTGCAAAAATCTGTCCGGGACTACCAAAGGCCTGATGAACAACAAGTTTGGGGCAATCCCCACCAAAGCGCGTCACGGGAAATCCGTTGGCACCCCCGCGCCTGATACGATTTCCAGCCGCATCTGTCTCCATGACAAAAAATTGTGGGGCGGACTGTCCGTTGCGTTGCAACATTGTAAGACGCCATGTTGCCTGGGCAAAGGTAACACCAAAACGCGAGCGCAATACATTGATGTCATATCGAAGGCGCTTTGCGGTAGAGTAAAATTTTTCGTATGGCATCATCATTGCAAGTGCAATCAGTCTAGCAAACTCAAAGCGAGCCAGTCTCTTTGCCTCATCACTGGTCAATTTCAGAAAACTCACCTCTTCATCAATCAAATTGCTTTCCGCCAGCAAGGCAACTTCGAGCGCAACCTCCTGTAATTGATCGGCAGGTGAAAGCCTTTCGGAAATCAGTAGCCGGTTTGAATGTCTGTCAAAGCGCCTGCGCCAGTCTGGCATGGCTTCAACCGGCAGAACCTGCACAGCAAGCCCCTGCTCCTTCAACAACCACCGTTTCAAGCCTGCCATTAATCCATCAGACATATCCATCAAGGCAAGCATTTTGGTCGCTGCATGTTCAATTGCCGGAATATAGGAAGACCGCATCTCTAGCGATTGTCGCATTTCATCAATCGGCAATCTTGCCGCTGTTTTGACAGCTTCATTCCCCTCCTCGGCCATCATGCTGGAAAGACCTGAAAGCCGCTCAAGGGATTCGCGGTACCCCCTATATAGTTTAACCATGGCAGCAGCGACATTGGGTGTGGCTTCAGTAAACTCTATCAACTCGGACCGATCAGGAACCTCACCGACCAAAAGCGGATCAGAAAAAGCCTCTTTCAATTGCCCCATGAGGTTTTCATCACCAACACCTTGCAATTCGTCCAGATCAAGTTTGTAGGTTGAAGCAAGCTTTAGTAAAAGCTGAACAGTCAGCGGGCGCTGATTACGCTCAATCAGATTAAGATAACTGGCAGAAATACCAAGCTCTTCTGCCATAGCTGTTTGGGTCAGGTTCAAGCCGGACCGAATCCTGCGAATTCTGGGACCTGCAAAAATCTTTTGGTCTGCCATTGCTAAACCTTCCTATTGCGCCATTTTTCAAAATGTATTCGATTTTACAAATCATTTTTACAATATTTACTGATTTACACAATAAAGAGTAAAAATACAGACATAAACACTCATTATCGCTCAATGCAGCTAATTTTATCGAGTTTATTAGTTGATTTGTAAAAATAATTACATAGTTTGGATGCATCAAGAGCAATTGTTGGGTTCAACCCAATCAAAGGAGAATAAAATGAGTACCAAACCACCAGTTAAAGAGCGCTCGGAAGAGATGGCATCAACCATGTCTACAGACGAACAGTCTGCTATTCGCATGGTGGCAAACGATTTGCACCGTTTAAACCAGTCAGTTATGAAAGCTGTGGAAGCTGGTGTCTCTGTGGAACTCATCCGCTCTGCACGCCACCACTGTGGCAATGGCAACTTTGGCGACTTGCTGACACCCGTCATCGTAAAACAAGGCAAGTAACCCAAAACTTCATAATCAATTTTAAGGCGCCCTTCAAATATGGAGGGCGTTTCTATTTGTATGTCCAAAAACAAATCAATAAAACCGCATGGATCATCTGATTAAACAGCATCCAGCGCTTCATTCAATTCAACAATCAGATCCCCAACATCTTCAATTCCCACTGAAAGCCTGATGAGGTTTTCGGGGCACCCGGTCATTTCACCTTCAATGGTATATCGGTGTTCAACGAGACTTTCCACTCCACCAAGAGAAGTTGCCTTGTGAATGCCGCTCAGATGTTTGCAAAATCTGCGTGCTTCATCAAACCCGCCGGTAATAAGAAAACTCAACAGATATCCATGCCCCCCTGACATCTGCAGATTTGACAAAGTGTGGCCCTGGTGATGTTCAAGCCCTGGATACCAAACCGCTTCTATCTTTTCATGGCCTTCCAGATACTGTGAGATTGCCATTGCATTCGCGCACATGCGCTCAATACGCAATGGCAAGGTTCTCATTCCTCTTATCAACATCCATGCCGAGTGCGGAGATAAAATCGCCCCGGCTCCGTGGCGTTCTTTCTTGACGTATTCCCAGGTTTTGGTACTCGCATTTGCACAGGACAACACGCCTGCAATCACATCCGAATGTCCGTTAATCGCCTTTGTCGCAGAATGCATGACCATGTCAGCCCCCAGTGACAAGGGCTGCATAAGCACTGGTGTGGCAGCTGTAGCATCAACCACAAGAAAGCTCCCTATAGCATGCGTGGCATCTGCAATATGA
>CALDZZ010000177.1 GCA_937944075.1 uncultured Rhizobiaceae group bacterium | reverse complement strand
AAGGCCTATCTCAAAAAGCGCGAGCAATTTGGCAGGCCGTTGGCCGAGTTTCAAGGGCTTCAATGGATGATTGCTGATATGGATGCAAGCGTTCATGCTTCTCGCCTAATGCTGCATGAGGCGGCACAATCAGCAAAGACTTCTGCTTCAGGTTTTCCGGATATGATGATGGCAGCACGCGCAAAACTCTTCGCGTCTGAAGCAGCGATCAAGACTGTAAACGATTCACTCCAGATGTTTGGCGCGCGAGGCTATGGCGACCAGGAAGAACTCGAGCGCATGTACCGTGACGTGCGCATGTTCACCATTGGCGGCGGCACAGCACAGATATTGCGCACTCAAGTTGCTGGCAAATTGTTGGATATGAAAGTGCCCCAGACACGTGATGGGTATGTGGAGGTGTCCAAGGACGTTAGAAAGCAGGCTTAGGCTTTTTTAGAAAAACTTCTTATGGATAATCTTGCCAAAATTGCAGGTGTCATAAGCATAAATATAAACACTACCAAATTCCCAATCATAATTTCGCTTTGATTTTGTAAGTAAAACAATACAATAAGAGTCAGCGCGGCAAAAGACATTACAAATATGCAAATAGCCAAGGTCTTTGATTTTGGTTTATCTAAAACCAATATCCTGGTTGATAGTAAAATCATCATTATAGCAATGATCGATATAGCCTTTTCATAGCCGAAAAACATATATGCTGGAATAATTAAGCCTAATAAAAGCGTTAAAAGTAAAAAGCCTTTCAAGTTGCCTTCTAAGATAATCTGAACAAGGCTAATGATTGTTATGATTGCTGATATGGCAAATCCAAATAAGTAGAAAAATGTACCTATTATTATTGCTACGTTTTCCAGAAATTCCGCCATCTCAAATCTTCCCCAAAGGATGATGCTCTTCAACCAATTGCTTCAACCGTTCATCCAGCACATGCGTATATATCTGCGTTGTTGAAATATCTGCGTGTCCCAATAGTTGTTGCACACTTCGTAAATCCGCTCCGTTTTGTAACAGGTGACTGGCGAAAGCGTGGCGCATGACGTGGGGTGAAATTTTGGCGGCGTCCAGTCCTGCGCGTAGTGCCAGTTCTTTCAAGTCTCTTGCGAAGACCTGTCTTGCATAATGGCCTGTCGCTGAATTTGCGGGGAAGAGGAATTTACTATCGTTATTTTTGCCATCGGCTTTCAGATGAGACATGTACAAGGCGATCGCATCCTTGCCCTTGTCGGACAGTGGCACAATGCGCTCCTTGTTTCCCTTGCCAACGATTGTCAAAAACCTGCCTGAAGCGTTTGCAGCCGTTCTTGGCAGGCTTACCAATTCACTCACACGAAGACCGGTTGCATAGAGCATTTCAATCAAGACATATAATCTGGCTGCTCTCAAGCGTTTGGCTGAGGTTCCCTCTTTAGAAGTTGCTTCCTCTTCCGCCAGTCCGATGAGTTGATCGACTTCTTCAATGCTCATGATTTTGGGGAGAGGGCGGCCAAGTTTGGGGCTGTCGATGGTAGCGCAGGGGTCATCGGTTCTGATGCCTTCTGCGAACAGGAATTTGTGAAATTGGCGAATTGAAGAAAGATGCCGCGCCTGTGTTGAAGCAGACATGCCTTCTGCATTCAGGTTTTGCAGATGTTTTTCCACGTGTTGTGTCTGAGCATCTGAAAAACGCGTGCCGATGTTTGAAAGATGCTCGCCATAAAAGGCAAGATCGCGCTCGTAGGAAGTCAATGTGTTTTTGGCGGCACCGCGTTCGGCACTCATCATTTCCAGAAATGCTTCAGCGAGGTGAAATTCCTTCAAGGAAAGATCCTGTTACTTGGGGTTGAGTTTGTTGGCAGGAATTTTGACAGACATTTCTCTTGGATTGGGCTCTACAAAAACTGTCAGCGCGTACATGCTGCCATAAAAAATGGCCGCGATGAATGCGATGAAGAATAAAAACCTGAATAAACTTGGCATGATTTCCCTCTGCCATCCTGATTACAGCCCCTTTATGTAAAACTGGTAGCCAAATGGCAAGAGTCAACATGCTATTCATGGCTTGACCTTGCTCCGCTTATGGTATCGAAAGGGCTTAACAGATTTGATTTACTTGTTTTGATACCATGACAAAAAGAAGACAATCACGGGCAAACCGGATTTTATCCAGATTAAACGGACGCAGTATTGTGCTGCTGGGGATGATGGGATGTGGAAAGTCTGCCATTGGCAAAATGGTGGCGCGAAAACTTGGGCTTGAGTTCAAGGATGCAGATACGGAGATTGAGGCGGCGGCGGGAAGAACGGTTGCTGATATCTTTGCCGAATATGGCGAAGAGGAGTTTCGACGTCTGGAAGAGCGCGTGATCGAACGCATCTTGTCAGAAGGGCCTGTTCTTCTTGCGCTGGGTGGCGGGGCGTTCATGGCGCAGCCAACACGCGCTGTAATTTCAAGGCACGGCCTTTCTGTCTGGATCAAGGCAGATCTTGACTTGTTGATGGAACGGGTTGGCAGACGCCCCAACAAACGCCCGCTACTCAAACAGGGTGATCCTCGGGAAATCCTGTCCAAGCTGTTGCAAGTGCGTGAACCTGTTTATGCAAAAGCGGAATTACATATACAGTCACAAAGTGGTACAAAATCCGAAATGCGCAACGTGGTGTTGGAAGCGCTGGATGAACATCTGAAAGATCCGTCATGAAACGCAATAATGACAATCTGGTTCGCGTAGACCTGGGCGACCGTTCTTATGATATCAAAATCGGAAATGGCATTTTGTCTGGCATCAGTGAGGCTGTAAAAGCCGTCTCCAGCAAGGCGCGTTGTGTCATTATCACCGATACAAACGTCAATTTGGCGCATGGCAAAAGCTTGCGGCACTATCTCGATGAAGGCGATATCGAACATTTCACGATTGAAGTTGCTGCCGGTGAGCAATCAAAATCATGGGATGTTTTCCAATCGGTTGTGGATGATATCCTTGCCACAAGGCTTGAACGGAATGATCTGGTAATTGCCTTTGGTGGCGGGGTTGTCGGGGACCTGGCAGGCTTTTCGGCCAGTGTTGCAAGAAGGGGGATGAAGTTCATTCAGGTACCTACCTCACTCCTTGCACAGGTGGATTCTTCCGTTGGCGGAAAAACGGGCATTAATTCAAGGCACGGGAAAAATCTGGTTGGGGCCTTTTATCAGCCAGAAGAAGTGTTGATTGATCTGGATGTCCTGAAGACCTTGAGCAAGCGTGAATTCCGAGCCGGTTATGCGGAAGTCGCCAAATACGGCTTGATTAAATATCCTGATTTCTTCACCTGGCTTGAGAAAAATCATGCGGATGTATTTTCGCATGGTGACGGCCTGGCGCATGCCATCAAAACCTCATGTGAGGCCAAGGCTGAAGTTGTTGCGGCAGATGAAACCGAGGCCGGGCAGCGTGCGCTTCTCAACCTTGGGCATACATTCGGCCACGCCCTGGAAGGCTATACGGCATATGACGGTTCAAGGCTGGTGCATGGCGAAGGGGTTGCTATCGGCATGGTTTTGGCACACCGCTTTTCAAACCGGCTGAACCAATGCTCGATAGATGATGTCTCGCGGGTAGAAGCACATTTGAAGGCTGTTGGTCTACCCACAGAGATTTCCCAGATCCCGGGCGAGCTACCAAGTGTGGAAACGCTGATGGGCTTTATTGCACAAGACAAGAAGGTGAAACGCGGTGCGCTGACATTTATCCTTACAAAAGGTATTGGCAAATCCTATATAGCTGATGATATACCGCCCAGTGAAGTCTCGGGCTTTTTAACGGATCAACTCTCCAAATGACCACAGCTTATCTACTTACGTTTCTTGTAATTCTCCTGCTGATTATTCTGTCAGGTTTTTTCTCCGGTTCGGAGACAGCGTTGACGGCCGCTTCTCGCGCGAGAATGCATCAGCTTGAAAAGAATGGTGATAAACGCGCCGAGCAGGTGACCGAACTGATTGAGCATCGTGAACAATTGATCGGGACATTGCTTATCGGCAACAACATTGTCAATATTCTGGCGTCCGCATTGGCGACCAGTTTTTTTCTTGGTCTGTTTGGAGAAGTGGGCGTTGCTGTTGCGACCATCGTCATGACCGCGCTTGTTGTTATTTTTGCCGAGGTGATGCCAAAATCGGTAGCGCTTGCCAATGCTGACAAGTTTGCTGTCACTGTTGCACCCGCAATCCGCGTGCTGGTAATTGTTTTTGCCCCCCTTGCAAAGGGTGTTGGGTGGCTGGTGCGTGCGATTTTGAAACTTGTCGGCGCGCCCATCAGTAGTGATGACTTGTTGACCCCTCATGAGGAATTGCGAGGCGCAGTGGAAATGCTTCACCGTGATGGCTCGGTGATCAAGGATGACCGTGACCGTTTGGGCGGTATTCTTGATCTTCACGAACTGGAAATTTCCGATGTCATGATCCACCGTACCAACATGGAAAGCATCAATGCAGATGACCCGGTTGATCAGATTATCAAACAGATACTTTCAAGCCCCTATACCCGTATTCCCTTGTGGCAGGGAGACAGCGACAACATCATTGGCGTTATCCATTCTAAGGATGTTTTGCGAGCGTTGGCTGGCAAGAAAAATGATGTAAAATTGCTGGACATCAAAAAGATTTCCTCCAAACCATGGTTTGTTCCTGAAACAACAACCCTGAAAGACCAGCTCAACGCATTCTTGCGTGAGAAGGCGCATATAGCCCTGGTGGTTGATGAGTATGGTGAAGTTGAAGGCCTGGTTACACTTGAAGATATTCTGGAAGAGATTGTTGGTGAAATTGCCGATGAACATGACGAGGAAGTCTCCGGTGTTAACCCGCAGGCGGATGGTTCCTGGATTGTGGAGGGGGGAGTGCCCTTGCGCGATTTAAATCGTGCGCTGGATTGGGAATTACCGGATGAAGAGGCCAATACCATCGCCGGGCTTGTTATTCATGCTGCGCAAATGATACCGGATGAAAAACAGACATTTACTTTCTATGGTAAGCGTTTTGCTGTTTTAAAGCGTGAAAAGAACAGAATCACGAAATTGCGCATCAGGAATTTGTAAGGCTTTCTTGCGTATCTCGACTGCATCTGGTTTATGGATGCACAATATCAATCAAACCCGAAAATGTGGATTGTCATGGTAAGTTATTTGGAATTTGAGAAACCTGTATCAGACCTTGAAGGTCAAATTCGAGAACTGCGCACCCTTGCAGAACAGGACAAGACTGTCGATCTGAGTGAAGACATTGCAAGACTTGAAACCAAGTCTGCCGGTATTCTGGAAGGTCTTTATTCAAAGCTTACGCCTTGGGACAAAACGCAAGTGGCGCGCCATCCTGATCGCCCGCATTTTATTGATTATCAAAAGGCATTGATCGAGGATTTTACCCCCCTTGCAGGGGATCGTTACTTTGGTGAGGATCACGCCATTTTTGCTGGCCTTGGGCGTTTTGAAGGGCGTTCGGTTGCCATCATTGGCCAGGAAAAGGGCATGGACACAGAAAGCCGCCTGAAACATAACTTTGGCATGGCAAGACCAGAAGGGTATCGCAAGGCAATCCGCATTATGGAAATGGCTGAACGGTTTGATCTGCCTGTCATCTCCCTGATTGATACGGCTGGTGCTTATCCGGGGCTGGGTGCAGAAGCGCGAGGGCAGGCTGAAGCCATTGCGCGCTCTACTGAAAAATGCCTTACACTTGAAGTTCCGATGGTGTCAGTCATCATTGGTGAGGGCGGCTCTGGGGGTGCCATTGCAATTGCAGCGGCTAACCGCGTCTATATGCTTGAGCATGCCATTTACAGTGTTATTTCCCCTGAAGCGGGCGCATCCATTTTGTGGCGTGATCCTGCCCGCGCAAAAGACATTGCAACTTCCATGAAGATTACGGCGCAGGATTTGCTGCAAATGGGCATTATTGACGGTATCATACCTGAGCCTCTTGGTGGAGCGCACCGCGGACATGAAGTGGTGTTCCAGCAAGCCAAAAATCAAATTGAAGAAGCCCTTAAAGACTTTGAAGGCTTGTCCGGTTCTGAAATCAAAAAAGAACGCCAGGACAAATTTTTGGCGATGGGTCGTAATTTGTCCTGATTTCTGTATTTATCTGCTGTTCTGACAATATTGTGAGCGTGCCTGGTAACGCCTTGTCAATCGATATGGTTTATATCACCTTAAAGCGCAGGATTTAGACAGGTAAATCATGAGACAAAAAGCTTCCAAAACAATTGCGATATTGTTTGCAGGAACAGTATTGGCAGCCTGTAACGGCAGTGTTTTGGGGAGTTCAATCCCCAAGCATGAAAAACCTGTGCCGCAATACCTTACCAAGGCGATGAAAACAAAAGGCATGACCCTTGCCTCTCCAATTATGTTGCGAGTCTTCAAGGAAGAAAACGTAATGGAGGTGTGGAAGAAAAACCACAAAAACAAATATGCGCTTCTTCAGTCCTATGAAATTTGCAAGTGGTCCGGAAAGCTTGGTCCCAAGTACAAGGAAGGGGACCGTCAGGCACCAGAAGGTTTTTATCATGTCAACAAGGGCTTGATGAACCCTAATTCTGATTTCCATTTGTCATTCAACCTTGGCTTCCCAAATGTCTATGACCGGGCAAATGGCAGAACGGGCTCTTATCTCATGGTGCATGGGGATTGTTCATCGGCCGGCTGTTATTCAATGACAGATGAATATATCGAGGAAATTTATGCGCTTGCCCGTGAGGCATTCAGAGGCGGACAAAAGGCTTTTCAGGTGCAGGCGTTTCCGTTCAAAATGACAGCTGAAAACATGGCGAAGAAAGTCAATCATCCCAAGTTCGAGTTCTGGAAAATGCTCAAGGAAGGCAGTGACCATTTCGAGATCACGAACCGACAACCCAAGGTGGATGTTTGTGAAAAGCGTTATGTCTTTAACCGGATCGCTGATGAGAACGGAAAATTCAATGCGCGAGCTGAATGTCCGCCTTCAAAAATGCCGCGCAGTCTTGCGCTGGCCTTCAATCAAAAACAAAACAAGGACCAGGCGGTTTTTGACAAAATACTAAAACGAAATGCGACCAGTCCTTTTGCCAAACCTTCCGAAATACCAGCCAGCACAGACATGTCCATAAAGGCAAAGCCAACGGTTGGAGCGCTCGCCATTCTTGAACCGGTAAAGCCGGTTGTTGTTGTTTCCCAGCCTCAGCAGGCGGCTGTTCCGCAAGAACCTGTAAATGTGGTTCCGCAACAAAAACCGGTTACAGTTCAGGAAGTCCCTGCGCAAATCGTAACGCCGAATGCAGAACTTGTGGTTAATAATCCTGTTACGGAGCAAACTCAGCCAGTATCCGGACAAATTGAGACACAGCAGCCAACACAACAAGTTGTCGTTGTCCCGCAACAAGCCAGTCGACCCGTTCAATAAGCACAGCCATGGTCGGTTTTAATGTTTGGACTTTCGATTAAGCGAAACGTCCATGGCAATGTTTGAACTTTCTGCCTGAGCCACAAGGGCACGCAGCGTTGCGCTTCACATCACCCCAGCTTTTGATCGTTTCTGCATCCACTTCTGGAATATCATCCTCGAATGTGCTGTTTTGCTGATCAATGAAGGCTGCCTGTTCTGCCTCGTCCTGTTCTTGCTGGCTGACAAGCTCAACACGCATCATTTGCGTTGTGACCGCGCGTCTCAGGTTTGCAAGCATGCTCTGGAACAGTTCAAAACTTTCAGATTTATACTCTTGCAGCGGGTCACGTTGTGCGTAACCACGGAAGCCTACCACAGAACGCAGGTGATCAAGGGCTACCAGATGTTCACGCCATAAATGATCGAGCGTTTGCAACATCACGGATTTTTCAACGTATTCACTGACTTCCGGGCCGAATTCCTCAAATTTCTGTTTTGAAAATTCGTCAGAAGCTTCCGTAATACGGTCAATAATGGCTTCTTCATCAATACCGTCTTCTGCGGCCCACTCAACGATAGGCAAGTCCAGGTTCAAGACATCACGCACATCATGTTGAAGTTCGATGGTGTTCCACTGTTCGGGGTAGGCCTTTTCCGGAATGTGCAAAGCTACAATATCTTCAATAACTTCATGGCGCATGTCTTCAACGGTTTCGCTGAGGTCTTCGCCTTTCATCAAGGTTATACGCTGATCAAAAATGACTTTTCGCTGGTCATTCATGACATCATCAAACTTGAGAAGGTTTTTGCGGATGTCAAAATTGCGCGCTTCAACTTTCTTTTGTGCTTTTTCAAGCGCCTTGTTGATCATGGGGTGCATGATGGCTTCGCCTTCCTTAAGGCCAAGCTTTTGCAACATGCCATCCATTCGGTCACCACCAAAAATGCGCATCAGGTCATCCTGCAGGGACAGGAAGAACTTTGATTGTCCCGGGTCTCCCTGACGACCTGAACGACCACGCAACTGGTTGTCAATTCTTCTGCTTTCATGACGCTCGGTAGCAATCACAAACAATCCGCCGGCAGCTTTTGCCTCTTCCTTGGCGACTGCAATTTCTTCCCGGATTTTTTCCTCAGCTTTCTTGCGTTTGGCTGGTGTTGCATCTTCGGGTATTTCATCGGCAGCACGCATTTCGAAATTGCCACCCAGTTGAATATCCGTACCACGACCCGCCATGTTGGTGGCGATGGTCACCGCTCCAGGCACGCCCGCTGCTGCAATGATTTGTGCTTCCTGCTCGTGGTGTCTGGCATTCAGTATCTTGAAATCCTTCAAGCCGGCTTCTTCGAGTTTTGAAGCAAGCATTTCCGATTTCTCAATCGATGTTGTGCCGACCAGAACAGGCTGGTTACGTTCGCGACATTCATTAATCAGAGCTGTGATTGCCTTGAACTTTTCTTCAACAGTTCTGTAAACTTCGTCATCATCATCGATACGCGCTACTGGCAAATTGGTGGGAACCTCTATGACATTGAGACTGTAAATATTACCAAATTCCTCAGCTTCCGTCATGGCGGTGCCGGTCATGCCGGCAAGCTTGTCATACATGCGGAAATAGTTTTGGAAAGTAACCGATGCCATTGTCTGGTTTTCAGGCTGAATGGAAACGTTTTCCTTTGCCTCAATTGCCTGGTGTTGTCCTTCGCCATAACGTCTGCCCGGCATCATGCGGCCGGTAAACTCATCGATGATAACAACCTCATTGTTGCGAACAATATAGTCCTTGTCCTTGGTGAACAGCTTGTGTGCCTTGAGAGCATTATTGATATGGTGAACGATGGTGACGTTGTCGATGTCATAAAGTGACTCGCCCTTCAGCAGGCCGGCTGCTTTCAGGTTTTCTTCAAGCTTCTCGTTACCTTCTTCTGTAAAGGTTACTGAGCGCTGCTTTTCATCCAGCTCATAATCTTCATCTGATATTTGGGGAATGAAACTGTCGATTGTCTTGTAAAGATCAGTTTTGTCATCCAACGGGCCTGAAATAATCAGAGGTGTTCTTGCTTCATCAATCAGGATCGAGTCAACTTCATCGACAATCGCATAATGATGGTCGCGCTGTACCATGCTTTCCAGATCAAACTTCATGTTGTCGCGAAGATAATCAAAGCCGAATTCGTTATTCGTGCCGTAGGTAATATCGCAATTATAAGCGTCTTGACGCTCGTGATCCTCAATGCCGTTGGTGATAATGCCTGTTGTCATTCCAAGGAACTCATAGATGGCACTCATCCATTTGGCATCGCGTTCTGCCAGGTAGTCGTTGACGGTCACCACATGGGCGCCTTTTCCGGCCAATGCATTCAGATATACCGGCAAGGTTGACATCAGCGTCTTGCCTTCACCCGTGCGCATTTCTGCAATATCACCATTATGCAAAATCATGCCGCCAATCAGCTGAACATCAAAATGGCGCATGCCTAGGGTGCGTTTGGAAGCTTCCCGTACAACTGCAAAGGCTGGTATCAGCAAATCATCAACGGTTTTGCCGTCTTCAAGCATTTTGCGGAATTCGTCTGTCTTGGCTCTCAACTCATCGTCGGAAAGAGCCTCCATTTCAGGTTCCATTGCATTAATGGCATCAACCATCGGAGACAGTTTTTTTACCTCGCGGTCATTGGATGAACCGAAAAGTTTGCTTGCTATTCCACCAAAAATGCCCATGCGGCCTCTCAACAATTATGTGTAGTCTGAAAAATCAGTTGTGCTTACCATTTAATTGACCGGTTTGTCGTTGAAAAACTTGTTTTGCAAGCTCAATTACACGAAAGTGTGCAATCGGAATCTGGACGACCGGACAAAGGACAGATAAGAGGGACATTAACTGATGTCAACGATTGCCATTGTTTGTATGTAATTTACTCTTACATACAATTCTTGCAAAACTACAAGAATAAGGCCGAACAGGAGCCAAAATGCCAAAATTACACAAGACTGCCAATTTCTCTGCAACTTTCAGAAAGCTCTTGCTTGCAGCGGTAATTTCCACAACAGCACTGACGCCTGTTCATGCCCAGGAAACTTCTGCATCCGGCACGGATACCGTGATTGCCCGCATTAATGGTGTTGAAGTAACCGACCGTGAATTGGCACTTGCAGAGGTCGACCTTCTTGAGCAGTTCTCACGCGTTCCTGCGGAACAGCGCAGAGCAATGATCCTCAATGCGCTTTTGGATATCAAGGTTTTGGCTCTGGCTGCAGAAGAGGCGGGGCTTGCCGATGAGCCAAATTTCAAGGCTCAGATTCAGTTTAATCGTGCTCGTACACTGCACAACAATTACTTTCAGTCCCAGGCCCTGAATACGATTACCGAAGAGGACATGAAAGCGCGCTATGAACTTGAAGCGAAGAACATTCCTGTCCAGAAGGAAATTCGCGCTCGTCATATTCTTGTAGAGAAAGAAGAAGAAGCAAAGGCCATTATAACAGAGCTTGATGGCGGTGCTGATTTTGTTGAGCTGGCCAAAACAAAGTCAACAGGTCCAAGTGGGCCGCAGGGTGGCGATCTTGGTTATTTTGGTCGTGGACAAATGGTGCCGGAATTTGAAACTGCAGCCTTTGCGCTGGAAAAGGGAGCCTACACAAAAGAGCCGGTCAAATCGCAATTCGGTTTTCATGTTATCATGAAAGAAGATGAGCGCGACAGCGAACCACCGACATTCGATCAGGTTCAGGGTCAAATTCGCCAGGCACTGGCTCGCGAGAAATATTTCCAGCTTACCCAGGATGCGCGCGCAAAATATCCGATTGAGGTTCTGGACGAGGAATTGAAGAAAAAACTGGATGAGATACAGTCTCAATAAACCTCTTCACATAATGCTGGTTGATGAATAGTTATGGCTCAACAGATTGCCCCACTCGCCCCGAAGACTTATCCTGATTTACCCGTTCTGAATGGTGTAAAAATTGCGAGCATTGAGGCCGGTATAAAATATAAGGGTCGCAAGGACCTGTGTCTGTTTGAGTTTGAACAGCCAGCCGAAATCGCTGGCGTTTTTACCACTTCAAAATGCCCGTCTGCTCCGGTTGATTGGTGTCGAAAACATTTGTCCAAAGGCAAGGCAAAGGCAATTGTTATCAACTCGGGCAATGCTAATGCCTTCACGGGACAAAAAGGTGTTGAGTCCACGCTACAAACAGCTGTAGCCGCTGCTCGTGTAACTGGATGTTCTCCGGAAGAAGTTTTTCTCGCTTCTACCGGTGTCATTGGCGAGCCACTAGATGCTTCGGGATTTGAAGAGAAACTGCTTTTTGCAAAATCTGAACTAAGCGGTGATGGCTGGCATGATGCAGCCAACGCTATTATGACCACAGATACATACCCCAAGCTTGCAACGCGCAGGTTTACTGTTGAGGGTAAGACCTATCATATCAATGGCATTGCCAAAGGTTCCGGTATGATTGCGCCTGATATGGCCACCATGCTTTCGTTTATTGTAACGGACCTTGCGGTCGACCATCAAATTCTTCAAACCCTGTTATCACGGCTGACCAAAACTACGTTTAATGCGATCACGGTTGATAGCGATACTTCCACAAGTGATACGGTCTTGTTGATGTCGTCTGGTCCAGGTGATGTGATAGTTGACCCCAAAGACAAACGCCTTCGCAAATTTGCAAAAGAGCTTGAAGGTTTGATGCATGAACTCTCCATGCTTTTGGTGCGGGACGGGGAAGGTGCCACCAAGCAGGTCTGTATTGAAGTTACGGGCGCGAAGAACAAAACGTCTGCAATGAAGATTGCCCGTTCAATCGCAAATTCTCCACTCGTCAAAACAGCAGTGGCTGGCGAAGATGCCAATTGGGGCAGGATAGTCATGGCGGTTGGGAAGGCGGGTGAACCTGCTGAAAGAGACTTGCTTACAATTCGTTTTGGGGATGTGACCGTTGCACGAAACGGTGAGCGTGTCCCTGACTATAGCGAAGAGGCTGCGAGCAAGGTGATGCAGGCTGAT
>CALDZZ010000176.1 GCA_937944075.1 uncultured Rhizobiaceae group bacterium | reverse complement strand
AGGTTTTTCTCCAGCCAGTTTATGAGTTTGTGCATATCCTCAATACGGTCGACTTCACTTGCATGGTATTGTTGGGTCCAACGGGAAAGCTGACGGGCAAAATAATCACCCGGTTTGCCAAAGTCTTGAAGGCCAACGCTCTTGATGTCTACATCATGTAAGGCAGCCAGAGACTGGTTCATGGCATCATAAATGCCTGTCCTTTGCTTGTTGGCATTGTCTGCCAGCTCAGACAGGGCAGGGTCCCAAAAGATGCGCCCATCCAGATATTCCATAACAAAGAACATGCGCGAGAGAGGACTTTCGGTTTCATCAACCAGATGCAGCATTTTTGGAACTGGAACTCTTGATGAACTCAGGGCTTTCATCACCTTGTATTCACGATCCACCTGATGGGCGGATTTGAGAAGCTCTCCCGGGGGTTTGGCACGCAGAACGTATTCACCGGTGTTCGTAACAAGCTTGTAGGTGGGATTAGATTGACCGCCAGAAAATTTGTCGAGTTCTTCCAGCTTTCCAAAGCCCTCGATGTTTTTTTCGAGATAGGCTGCCAGGCTTGTTTTGTCGAATGGAGTTTGATCAGCGCTCATGTCAATTTAATTTCATTGCAATTACATTGCCTGATTGTTAGGCCAACTGATACGCATTGCAACCGGAATTTTAATGTTTGAAGTTTTGAAAGACAGGTTTGTATCAAACGGCTGGAGCAAGCCACTTTTTTTGCTGACAATTGTTATTGTTGTGCTCCTGGCTGGCTATGTCTTGAATTCATTTGATTTTGAAAGCTTTTTCAAGCAATTCAATTTTTCTGCTGCTGATGATGCAAGTTGGCTAAACGGGCGTTTTGCTTTTCTCGTTTTTGCAGCACTCATTGTCAGCGTTGGATGCCCACGGCAAGTGATCAGCTTCTTCGCCGGGTATTTCTTTGGTCTTTGGCAAGGCATTGTGATTGGTGTTATTGCAACAACCCTGGCATGCACCTTGTCTTTCTTTTTTGCCCGTATTTTTCAAAGTTATTTCAAGGGCATGTTGAAAGGAAAGCTCGAACTCGCGTTTGATTTCTGGAAAGCCAATACATTCCAGGCCACTATGATCTGGCGGTTTATTCCTGCTGGTTCAAATCTTTTGACAAATCTGGTTGCTGGAGCATTTGGCATTGCTGCAGTCCCGTTCATTGCCGGTTCTGCATTGGGCTATATTCCGCATACCGTTGTGTTTGCCTTGCTGGGAGCAGGTATTGATGTCGGCTCGAACTTCCAGCTGGTCATGTCGGGTTTGTTGTTGGTGGTGTCAGTCGGGCTTGGCGGTTTGCTGTACAGAAAATATCAATCCCGACTGGCCAAATAAGGCCACAATATCTATCGCATGATTGCAGCCAGTGCTGCACTGGCAAGTCTGGCTTCAGCAGGATCCGCACGACTGGTTAATAGTACAGGGATCTTGCCTCCCAGAACGATGCCGGCTGCACAGCCGCCGCCCATGTAAACCAGTGATTTGAAAATAGCATTGCCTGATACAATATCGGGTACAATGATAGCGTCTGCCTTGCCTGCAACGGGATCTTCGCCAAGGCCTGTTGTGTTTGCAGACTCTTGTGACAGGATAAGGTCCATGGCAAGGGGGCCGCTCACATCTGAGGTCGGAACATTTTCTTTTGCCCATTTGGACAATTCAGCTGCTTCCATCGAAGAAGGTACGGATGGTATGGCTGATTCAGTTGCAGAAAGGATTGCAATTTTTGGACGCTCAATCCCTGTTTTTCTAGCCATGTCATCCACAGCAATCAAGGCAGATTGGCGGGTTTTCAGGTCGGGAGAAACGTTGACAGCTGCATCAGAAACAATCAACGGACGCTGCTCCACGGGGTCTGTAATATAGAAAACATGAACAAGTCGATTTGCTGTTCGAATCCCTGTTTCCTTTTTGATTAAAGCGCCCATGAACTGATCTGTATGAAGATTGCCTTTCATGATGACATCAACTTCACCCTTGTTACCCAGTAGAGAACCTTCATAGGCTGCTTCTTCCTCGCCCTTTGTGTCAACTATGCGAAAGTCCCGGACGTCCCATGAGATTGCGCAGGCTTCTCGTTCGATGTCTGCTTTTTCACCTACAAAGACCGGCTCCATAATGCCAGCATCGACGGCTGCCTTGGCCGCCTGCATGGGTAGAGCGGAACCGGCTCTGACAATAGCCGTTTTGGCAGGAGGATTTTTCTTCGCCAGTGTCAACAGGTTTTCAGGGCAAACAGGGGTATGGTTTGAAAGAAAGGGATTTGCTGACATTAAAGGAATCCTTGAAACGGTTTAATTCTGAAACGGTATTTATCAATACCAGACTGGAAATGAAAAGAGCGGCTCAGTAGAAAACTGAACCGCTCTTGATGTTTTGTCCAAGTCAGGCGCTTATTGTGGGCGCATGTCTTTAGGGTCAATGCCTGCAACCGATACCGGCTTTTTCATCGCATCGCGACGGAAAGGCTCGCCCAGTTCCTGGTTAAGAACAACTTCAATCAAGGTTGTTTCGTTGTTCTTCATCTGGCCTTCGATTGCCTTGTCAAGGGCTTCAGTCAGGTCGTCCATGGTGCGAACCTGTACGCCTTTAAGGCCACAGCCTTCAGCAACTTTAGCGTATTCAACGCCAAGGTTCAGCTCGGTGCCCACGAAGTTGTCTTCGAACCAAAGTGTTGTGTTACGCTTTTCAGCACCCCACTGGTAGTTGCGGAAAACAATCATTGTGATTGGAGGCCAGTCATTACGACCACAAGCGGTTAGCTCGTTCATTGAGATGCCGAATGCGCCATCGCCAGCAAAGCCAACTACAGGGACATCTGGGCACGCAATTTTTGCGCCAAGAATTGCTGGTAGACCATAGCCACAAGGGCCAAACAGACCGGGTGCCAAATATTTGCGGCCTTCATCGAATGATGGGTATGCGTTACCAATTGCACAGTTGTTACCAATGTCAGAAGAAATGATTGCTTCTTTTGGCAGTGCTTTTTGAATCGCTCTCCAAGCCATGCGTGGAGACATGCGGTCCGGCTCACGGTCACGCGCGCGTTCGTTCCAGTCTGTGCCTGGATCGTCATCTTCGTGGTCCATTGAAGTTAGAGTTTGTGCCCATGAAGATTTTGTTTGAGCAATAAGTGCTTCACGGTCTGCACGACCAGCATCACCAGCCGATGGAGACAGTTTTGCAAGAATGCTCTCTGCAACTGCTTTTGCATCACCCTGAATGCCGACGGTTACTTTTTTTGTCAGACCAATGCGGTCAGAGTTGATGTCAACCTGGATGATCTTTGCATCTTTTGGCCAGTAATCAATGCCGTAACCCGGTAGTGTTGAGAACGGGTTCAGGCGTGTGCCCAGTGCAAGTACAACGTCAGCTTTTTCGATAAGCTCCATCGCAGCTTTAGAACCGTTATAGCCAAGCGGACCAACGCCCATAGGGTGGTTGCCCGGGAAAGCATCATTGTGCTGGTAACCGCAACAAACTGGTGCAGACAGCTTTTCAGCCAAGGCAACAGAAGCAGGGATTGCATCGCCAATGATAACGCCAGCGCCATTTAGAATGACCGGGAATTTTGCATTTGAAAGAAGCTCAGCGGCTTGAGAAATTGCAGTCTCACCACCTTGCGGAAGCTCAAGACGTACGATCTGTGGAAGCTCGATGTCGATGACTTGTGTCCAGTAATCGCGCGGAATGTTGATTTGTGCAGGAGCGCAACCACGCCATGCTTTTTCGATCACACGGTTAAGCACTTCAGCCATGCGTGATGGGTCGCGAACTTCTTCCTGGTAACAAACCATGTCTTCGAACAATTTCATTTGTTCGATTTCCTGGAAACCACCTTGGCCGATTGTCTTGTTTGCCGCTTGTGGTGTCACAAGTAGAAGTGGTGTGTGGTTCCAGTAGGCTGTTTTAACGGGGGTTACGAAGTTTGTAATACCTGGGCCGTTCTGGGCAACCATCATGGACATTTTGCCTGATGCGCGTGTGAAACCGTCAGCAATCATGCCGCCTGATGTTTCGTGGGCGCAATCCCAAAACTTGATGCCTGCTTGCGGGAACAAGTCAAAAATCGGCATCATGGCCGAACCAATAATACCAAAAGCATGCTCAATGCCGTGCATTTGCAATACTTTTACGAAAGCTTCTTCAGTCGTCATTTTCATGAGTGCATATCCTCTATAGGCTGAAAAATGTTAAATCCGGTTGCAGAATACAGGTCCTGCAAGTGATATAAGTTAGAAAACAGACTGGCTCTCAAGTGTAGGTCCAGATATGTGGTAGCTTAGAACCAACGCTTGAATTGCCACCCTTTATGTAAGTTCATTGATGGCATCTGCAACCCTTGCAATGCCTCCAGGTATTTTTGCATTTTCTATGGATGAATAGGCAATGCGGAAATAATTCCTTGGTGGATTGTCAGCACCAAAGAAAGGGCTGCCGGGTTCAATCAATACACTTTTTTCCTGAAGGTTTTTTGCCAATTCATTTGTATTGAGACTGTCTGGGCCTTTTATCCAGAAACTTGTTCCACCAAACTTTGCTGCAGCGGAATCAGTTAAACCGTTCTTCTCCAGTTCTGCCAGCATTGTTGTGTGTCGTTCTGCATATTTCTTTTTGAGCTTTCGCATCTGTGAGCTGTAGTGCCCTAACGCCATGAAATAGGCTGCCGTTCTTTGACTGTGTCCCGGAGGGTGGCGGAACATCAGGTGACGTAGTCTGCGAGCTTCTTCTATCAGGGAATCAGGGCCTGCAAGATAACCCAACCTAAGCCCCGGGAATAAAGACTTTGAAAAACTGCCAATGTAAACGACCCTTGCTTTTTCATCCATGGATTTTAGTGCTGGTGAAGGGGGTGCCAGAAAGTTCATCTCGAACTCATAATCATCTTCAATAATTACGAAGTCATGTTTTTCAGCCATTTCCATCAGTTTTTTACGACGATCAACCGGCATGGTTGCTGTTGTAGGACATTGGTGGCTCGGCGTTACAAAGACAATATCGCATTTTGCAAGCTTTTCCTCGTCCAAAACCATTCCGCCATCGTCCACATCAAAATACTCGATTTTTTCAGTGCGATTGGTCACAATGTTGCGGATATCCGGATAACAGGGGTTTTCAAGTCCTACTGTTGTGTCTGGCCTTATCAGAAGTTCACCAACCAGATAAAGTGCATTTTGTGCGCCCAGGGTTACCAGAACATGTTCCGGAACCTTGTATATGCCGCGTTGCGGAAGGCTGTGGCTTGCTATGTAATTCACCAGCATCGGATCGTCGCTGTAGCCAAAGTCTCCAGCCAGCGCACCAAAATCCCTTGCTCCCAAGGCCTGCCGCGTACAATCTCTCCATTCAGAATGGCTGAACAATTTGAAATCGGCCTGTCCATAAACAAACGGAAACTCGTATTCACGCCAGTTTAAAGGCTTTCTCATTACTCTCAGATTATCTGAATTATTTCTAATCCGGTGTTGCCAATCGATTTTTTCGATAGGCTCGCGACTGTTTTCCATAAATCCTAGAGGATTAACAGGTGCGTCTTCATTCACAACATAGCCGGATCTTGCCTTAGGTGTCAGATATCCATCATCTGCGAGTGCCTGATATGCAAGCGTGACCGTGTTTCTTGCCACCTTGAGGTGTTTGGAAAGGCTTCTGCTTGATGGAAGGCGTTCGCCTGGCTGAAGCGCTCTGCTGAGAATAGCATTTACAACTTTCTCTCTGAGTTGCGCCTGAAGACTTGCAGGAAGTTTTGGATCAAGTTCGAAAAGAATTTCTTTCATACGTCGATATTCCTGTTGGCTCCATACAATGAGACTTTTGGTTCTATTTGAATTTTTGTCAGGATTCTAGCCTTGTGGAATAATTTTCTTCGACATAATGTTCAATTCGTTGAGGTTATAACATACCTTGGGAGGGGTTTTGTTGTCCGAAAATAGTTTTCAGCCTGTGTCCGGTTTTGATTTGCCCCGTTTTGCGGGTGTGCCAACGTTCATGCGGTTGCCATTTGTAGAGCAGGGCAGTGATCTTTACAGCAAAACGGATATTGGATTGATTGGTATTCCGTGGGATGGCGGAACAACCAACAGACCCGGTGCCAGGCATGGACCAAGGCAGGTTCGTGATTTATCGACCATGATACGTGCGATGCATCCTGCCACCGGCACAAAACCTTTTGAACTGTGCAACTGCGCAGACCTTGGCGATGTTTCACCCAATCCTGCAGGGCTGGAAGATACGCTTGAGCGTGTCACCACCTATTACAAAAGAATTCAAAAAGACAGTATTGTACCTTTGTCTGTTGGCGGGGATCATTTGACGAGCTTGCCTGTCTTGCGTGGGCTGTCTGACGGCCGTGCATTATCCATGATCCATTTTGATGCGCATACGGATTTGTTTGAAGGTTATTTCAACGGTACAATGTACACGCATGGCACGCCTTTCAGACGCGCCATTGAAGAAGGCATTCTTGACCCGACCAAGGTTGTGCAAATAGGCATTCGCGGCACCATGTATGATGGCGAAGATATCAAGTGGGGCAGGGAACGTGGTGTTACCATCATTGATATCGATGAATGTATGAAGCGTGGGTATGATGATGTTATGGCGCAGGCCAGAGATATTGTCGGTGATACGGAAACCTATGTTTCATTTGATATCGATTTTATCGATCCTGCATTTGCGCCTGGTACCGGTACGCCAGAGATTGGTGGTGTTGATACCTGGACTGCCCAGCAATACGTGCGGGCATTGAGTGGTGTGAATGTCATAGGCGCTGACATGGTAGAGGTATCTCCACCATTTGATGCGTCGGGCAATACAGCATGGGTTGGCGCTTCCATTCTTTTTGAGCTACTGTGTGTTCTTGCCGAGTCACACAATGCCAGAAAAAGGTCGTGATTAGACTATAAAGTTTGTGAAAGTGGTCGGGCAGCGATACCGCTTTTGCTTTAAAAATTACGCTGTAAACTTAGGGAGAGAAATATGAATACTCTAAAAACAATGGTAGCAGCTCTTGCAGCATCTTCAGCGATGTTTGTGGCAACTGCACCAGCAAACGCACTAGACGAAATCACTGTAGGCTACTACCTTGAATGGCCAACACCAAACCAGTTCGCTCAAGCTAACAAAATCTACGAAAAAGAGCTTGGCGTAAAAGTAAACTGGGTATCTTTTGATGCTGGTACTGCAATGTCTGCAGCAATGGCTTCAGGCGATGTGCACATCTCATTCTCACAAGGTGTAACACCTTTCCTAGTTGCAACTGCAGCTGGTCAGGACCTTCAGGTTGTTGATGTTGCGGTTTCCTACTCAGACAATGACAACTGTGTCGTTCGTTCAGAGCTTGAAATCACAAAGGATAACGTTGCCGATCTTAAAGGCAAGAAAGTTGCTGTGCCACTAGGTACTGCTGCTCATTCAGGTTTCCTTGCTCAAATGAAGCACTTCGGCATTGCCGAATCTGACCTTACAATCGTTGACATGGCTCCATCAGATTCTGCTGCAGCATTCTCACAGCCAAACACAGACCTAGCCATGGCATGTGGTTGGGGTGGTTCGCTTCGCACAATGAAGCAGCATGGTAACCCAATCATCGAAGGCAAGGAAAAAGAGTCAGTTGTTGGCAAGGTGTTCGACGTAACATCAATCCCGACATCATTTGGTGAAGAAAACCCTGATCTTCTTGCAAAGTTCCTGAAAGTTACTGCTGACATGAACGCAAAATATGCAAAAGACGCAGGCCCAATGATGGCAGCAATCTCTAAAGAAGCTGGCATGGATGCTGAAGGCACAAAAGCGGTTATCGGTACATTCGTGTTCCCAACTGTTGCTGAGCAGCTGTCTGACGAGTGGATGGGTGGCGGTGTTGCTGCTTATCTTGCAAGCAGTGCAAAGTCTCTTGAAGAAAGCGGCAAAATCAAAGCACTTGGCGATTACAACGCAGTTGTAAACGCAAGCTACCTGGAAGCTGCTTCAAAAATGTAATCAATTGACGTTGTTCAATTGATAGCAATGACACAGCCCCAACTCTGGGGCTGTGTTCTTTAAAGTATAAAAACAACAATAAAAATTACGGGAAGAGATAGGCATGAG
Source organism: uncultured Rhizobiaceae group bacterium (assembly GCA_937944075.1). Lineage (GTDB taxonomy): Bacteria > Pseudomonadota > Alphaproteobacteria > Rhizobiales > Rhizobiaceae > JAALLB01. Next base: position 3,584 of record CALDZZ010000176.1, on the reverse strand, counting down.
CGGGCTCATAATAGACGACGTTTCAATGACCTTTGAACTACCAGATGGCGGTAAAGTCGAAGCACTCAAAAACATTAATCTGAACATCAGGGAAGGTGAGCTGGTCTCTGTCCTGGGACCTTCAGGTTGTGGCAAGACCACCTTGTTGAACATTTGTGCAGGCTTTCTGGCTCAAACCGGTGGCAATCTATCCCTCAACGGGGACAAGGTTACAGGACCAAGCCCTGAACGCGGTATGGTGTTCCAAAAAGGCGCGCTGTTTGAATGGATGAGTGTTCGCCAGAATGTTTCCTTCGGTCCTTCCATGAAAGGCATGCCGAAAGCAGAAATGAACGGAATTGTTGACCATCTTCTGGAAGTTGTCGGTCTTCAGGACTTCAAGGAAAAAGCGATTTATGAACTTTCCGGTGGCATGCAACAACGTGTGGCTCTGGCCCGTTGTCTTGCCAATGAACCAGATGTTATCTTGATGGATGAGCCGTTGGGAGCCTTGGACGCACTAACCCGTGAGAAAATGCAGGGTCTTGTACTCAAGCTTTGGAAAGAAACCGGCAAGACAATCATTTTGATTACCCATTCGGTTGAAGAGGCGCTTCTACTTGGCGAGCGCTTGATTGTGATGGCGCCACGTCCTGGTCGAATCCACAAGGAATATAATCTTCCCTTTGCAGAGATGGGCGTTGGCGCTGATCTGCGTGAAGTGAAAAAACACAAGAAATTTGGCGTAGTGCGCGATGAAATCCTCTCCATGATCTGGGACATGGAAGAGGAAATCATGGGCCGTACTGAAAGCGCTTAAGGGGAAGAGACATGTTTTTTACAACTGAAGACTTTCTATCAGAATTTGGCTTTGCCATTACAACCTCTTTATGGATGATTATCGGCATTGCTGCGATCTTTGCCATTTATCTTGTTTTTAGTGCCGCTTTTTCCTTTATTTACAATCTCTATTCGAGAGGCAAGGAAGCCAAGGGATACGGTGCATTAAAAACAGTGACATTTGGTGACGAAAGTGCGGTTGTCGCCAATCGTCTTGCTTCTGTTCTGGGTGTTTTGACACTGTTTTTCCTATGGGGACTTGCAACCGAATCGAAGCTCTTGCCATTCAGTCTGCCAGGACCATTCAATGGCGATGCGCAGTTTGAATATACTGCCAAGAATTCTGCCGGTGAAACTGACAAGGCGACAGTTACATTCCGTGTTTCCAAACAGGGTGCAGAGGTTGAAAAGCTTGTCGCGCCTGAAACGTCTGAAGGGTTTGCCAAGGATGATGTTGTAATGATGCTTGAGCGTCGTTCAAAAATCCTGAAAGCCCAAAACAATGATGAAGGCGGCAAGGATGACGGTTACACCATAACTGAAATCAACGGCCAGCCCATTCAAGCTGATTCAGTAGTTCAGGTTGAAGGTGCGGAGGTCCTGTTTACAAAACGCGGAAGTTTCTCAATTCGACCGAAAGGTGGAATGACCATGGAGCCTCTGTTTTTGCCACCACCAGAAAAGGTTTGGGATACATTTCTCAAGTTGAACAGTGAAGGCTATCAGGGCGTATCCCTGTGGGAAAACGTCTTTTGGTCACTGGCTCGCGTTGTGATTGGCTTTGCGCTTGGTTGTTTGTTTGGCATCCCGCTAGGGTATGCAATGGGTTTGAACGGCTGGCTTCGTGGCTGGTTTGATCCAATTGTGGAATTCATGCGTCCGGTTCCTCCATTGGCTCTTATTCCATTGATCATCATCTGGTTTGGTATTGGCGAACAGGGCAAGATATCATTGCTCTTCCTGGCCGCGCTCTGGATTATGACCATTGCTGCTCGTTCGGGTGTTTCCGGCGTCAATATTTCAAAAGTTCATGCAGCCTATTCACTGGGTGCGAGCAAGACACAATTGCTGACCAAGGTCATCATTCCCAATTCGCTGCCGGATATCTTTACCGGTGCACGGGTTGCCATGGGTGTTTGTTGGGGCACGGTTGTTGCCGCCGAACTGGTTGCTGCTGAAAAAGGGGTGGGCAAAATGATTATTGCTGCTTCCAAGTTCCAGCTTACAGATATTGTTATCGTGGGTATTGTGATCATCGGTATCATCGGGTTCGGAATTGAAGTGCTGATGCGCATCATTGAAAAGCGACTTATACCGTGGAAAGGTCGTGGCTAATTCCGGCCTGAAAATCAAATTCAAAGCCGGGTCAGGTAACTGTCCCGGCTTTTTTGTTAAAATCATGAGTATTTAAAAATGAGCATACAGAATTTTGAAAAGCCCTTTACGCAACAAGAAGGCATGCCGGATGAAGTGATTGAACGCGCCGTTGAAATTCTGAAAGGTGGTCGTCTTCACCGTTATAATACGCTTGAAGGAGAGGTTGCCGAGGCTGCCTTGCTTGAACAGGAATATGCAAAATACCAGGAAGCCAAATATTGCATTGCCTGTACCTCTGGTGGTTATGCGATGCAAATTGCCTTGCGCAGTTGTGGTTTCAAACATGGTGACAAGATTTTGGCAAATGCCTATACGCTTGCTCCTGTGCCAGGCGCCATTCATGCTGCGGGTGGACGGCCGGTATTTGTCGAGATCAAGGATAATTGGCATATTGATATTGATGATCTGCGAGAAAAGGCAAAATCCTCAAAAGCAAAATTCATGATGTTGAGCCACATGCGTGGACATATTGCGGACATGGATGCCATCATGGAAATCTGCCAGGAGCATGATATTTCCCTGATTGAGGATTGCGCCCATACCATGGGTGCAAAATGGAAGGGCGTTCGCTCTGGCAATTTTGGTCGTGCAGCCTGTTTTTCCAATCAGACATATAAACACATGAATTCGGGCGAGGGTGGTTTTTTAACCACCAATGATGATGAGGTTGCCGCACGTGCCATCGTGATGACAGGATCCTATATGCTTTATCAAAGGCACGGGACGCCACCACCTGAAGAGGTATTTCAAAAGGTAAGGCTAGAGACACCAAACATGTCCGGCAGAATGGATAATTTGCGGGCTGCCATGTTGCGAGGGCAATTGCCATATCTGGATACAAATTGCAGACGCTGGAACGAACGTTATCAAACACTTGAAGCAGGGTTGAGGAAATCGAAAAACATACATTTGCCGGAACGCAAGCAGCATGAGGAATACGTTGGTTCTTCCATACAGTTTCAACCAATAAGTCTTGATCCAAAGGATATTCCGACACTGGTTGCGAATTGTGGAAAACGTGGCGTTGAAATCAAATGGTTTGGGGATGATGAGCCAAAGGCTTTCACAAGCCGTTATGATAGCTGGCATTATATTGAAGATTTGCCTGACTTACCAAAAACGAGTGAAGTTCTGTCCAGGACTTGTGACATGCGGGTACCCTTGACGTTTAATCTGGATGATTGCGCTTTGATAGCAGAAATTATCTGTGATGAAGTTGATCAACTGTCTGACGTTTAATCCTGGTCTGCGTCTGGTATCAATTTATTTGCCAGTTGGTGCCAGTTTAGTTGTACTGTTTCAGATAAGTCTATTGTAGAATCTTTTTTACAAGGAACCTAAACATGGGTTTGCATGATCGCGAATTGAACACATCAACACATGTATCT
>CALDZZ010000175.1 GCA_937944075.1 uncultured Rhizobiaceae group bacterium | reverse complement strand
TCTGAGGCTTGAGGAATATCAAAACCCTTGTCCCTGCCAAAATGTTCAAACATCGTTGTATTATGATTTCTGAAAGACCCGGGATGCAATTGCATAACCAGCCCGTCCTCGAGACTCATCCCAGCCATTTCTGTCAACATTTGGCCTCTAAAGAGGGCACAATCTGCAGCACCAGCAGAACCGGCAAAGACCTTTCTGTAAAGTGTTTCGCACTCCGCCTTGGAAAGATTGGCCGTCAGTGCACTTGGATGACCGTGATCGGTTGCCGTTGCTCCGGCCTCCTTGAAAAATTGACGCCTTGCGCGATGGGCATTCAAATACCCCTTCCAGCCAGAAACATCTTCGCCTGTCAAATTAGCCATACTCTCAAGGTTGTCGTGAAACCCTTCATGCTCGGGATCAACAACATTGTCAGGGCGATAAGTTGGTATGACAGTACCATTCCATGAATCCCTGGCAATCTTCTTGTGGGCGGAAAGGTCATCTGTGCAGGCATCTGTTGTTGCCAATACCTCAATATTAAATCGCTCAAAAATAGCCCTTGGCTTGAACGCTTCCTCGTTTAAACAAGCCTGAATTTTATCATATGCATCATCAGCATTATTGCCACTTAAGCGTTCATTGATGCCAAACAGCGTTTCAAGCGTGTGGTCCATCCAGAACCTGACCGGCGTAGATCGAAAGAGATAATAGTTCTCTGCAAACTGTTTCCAGATTTTGCGCCCGTCTGTTTCATGAGGTTCCCCGGCAGATGTTGCTACACCAAGTTCAGACAGGGTTTTGCCCTGTGATACCAGCATGCGTAAAATATAATGATCTGGCACAATAAGCAGTTGAGCGGGGTCCGGAAAACTTTCATTTTCAGAAAACCATTCCGGCACAGTGTGTCCATGCGGGCATATCAAAGGCAGATTAGCAACTTCCTGGTACAAGCGCCTTGCAATTGTACGCACCTCGGGAACAGCCGGAAAAATTCGATCAGGGTCAAGCATTTTCTACTCCCAGTGATGACTTCTGCTTTTTCAAACTAACTTCCCTGAACCAGATTATCAGTCCTGCCAGCACGATGATAATTGCTCCTGCAATTGTCCATCCATCGGGTATTTGATCGAATACAACCATACTCCAGAAAGTCATATAGAGGATAAAGGCATATCCGAATGGAGTAAGCGTGCTTGCAGGTGCGAAACCATGGGCACGGGTCAGAAGTTCATGACCCAACCATCCAAAGACACCTAGAAAAACCATCTGCCCCCACTGAAATGCGGTTTCAGGACTTTCCCATAGATAGACAGCAAACGGCAGCAAGAGGAATGTTCCTACAAAACCAGAGTAAAACTGCATCGTGTCACTGGCAACAACACCTGAGAGTTTGCGCGTTAGCAAAGAATAAAGCGCGAAGCAGAATGCGCCCGCAAGGGATAAAAAAACCGCCCAGTGAAAGCTTTCATCAAAAGGTCTTATGGCAACAAGAATACCGCAAAATCCAACCATGATCGCCGACCATCTCCAGATACCAACACGCTCACCCAAGAGGGGCCACGACAAGGCGCATATCATGATAGGAGCTGAAAAAAGGATTGTGGAGGTCAAGGTCAAAGGCAAATACTGAACAGCAATAAAGTTTAGAATTGTGGAAACCATTAGCAGGAACCCTCTGCTTATAACGAGGAACCAGTGATCCGTTCCAAACCTGGACAAGTCTGCACCTCCCTTAAAAATAAGAAAGGTGGAAATAACGAAATGTCCAACATAGCGCATGAAGGAAAGCTGGAGCGCTGGAAGGCCCAGAAAGGCAAGCCACTTTGCGTTTACATCAATTAATGAAAACACAAAAAATGCACACAGCATGAGAAGTATGCCGGCAGTCGGCCTGTCCTCATTTGCTTTGGCGGCAAGGATTGCCATTCTGCTAAAACCCTATCCCATGGTCTTCTTGTAATAGTCGTACATTTCACAAACCATGTCATCAGCCATGCCGTTGTCTCTGGCGTCTTCCAATGCCTTCAGGGTTGACTGAGACATGATGGATTGTGCACCAGCATCCTTCGCCATTTGTGCATAATAACCGACATCCTTTGCTGCATTCTTGATAGCAAATTCAAGTTTACTTGCATCATTTTCAACGGCATACGCCATGATGAAATCCATCATTCCCGAATGAAGCGGACCGGCTGACATCACATCATATAGTTGCTTGCGGTCAACACCCATCTTATCAGCGGAGGCAAAAGCCTCTGCCATGGCATTGGCAACGGTCATGCCAAAGAAGTTGTTAATCAGCTTGATTGTGTGACCTGAACCAAGCTTGCCAAGGTAGAAGACGTTTTCACCCAAGTCCTTCAAGACAGGCTCGGCTGTTTTATAACCGTTTTCATCGCCTGAGCACATGAGGTTCAGCAATCCGTCCTTGGCATGCATCGGTGTTCTGCCAATTGGTGAGTCCAGATAATGAGCGCCCGTCTTGGCAACATCATCACCAATCTTTACGGTTGAAGATGGAAGCGATGTACCAAAGTCGATGACAACCTTTCCTTCAGAAAGCCCCTCGATTACGCCATCAGCACCATACATGCGCCCCTCGACCGACTGGGATGTGTCCATGCACAACATAATGATATCGCTTGCTTGTGCTATTTCCTTTGGGGTTGATACTTCGGTAGCACCTCTGGAAACGGCTTCATCCACCGCCTCTCTTGAACGGTTAGCCATCACAGTCAATGAGTACCCTTCGTTCAGCATATGCTCGCACATTGCTCTCCCCATAAGCCCGAGACCGATGAACCCAATGTTTGCCTTTGCCATTTGATGTACTCCTTAGTTTAAATTCAATTGATCGATATTTTTACGGTTGTTCCAGTTGTAGCGGATTCGTGAATGGCTTCCACTACACGCACGCTTTGAACACCGTCTTTTGCACTCACAAGTGGCAAAGTTTCCTTTGAAATGACACCTGCAAAATTGTGTAGCTGTGCGGTTAGTGCTGTTTCACCGCCAAGTGTGTTTTGTGTTGCATTCTTTGTGGAATGAATTGGCTCACCCCAATGCCCATCGCTTGCTTCATGCTGCCATTTGGTCATGGACGGGAATTCAACTGCCGCCTTGTCTCCATAGACGCGAAGGCCGTCATGTCCGGTTCTGCTGATATTCGGGTTTTCTCCCGATCCCCCTTCAAAGTGCCAGGGCGAAGGGGCTGTGTCCGATACCATGGCGGATATCAGGGCACCATTTTCACAGCGCATGTTTATCACACCTGTATCCTCAACCTCAAAACCTCTTGTATTGTTGGATACAAATGCAGAAACCTCAACAATCTCGCCCATGAAATAACGCAATAGATCAATCTCGTGAATGAGGTTTATCCAGACAGGCCCACCACCTTTTTGCGTGCGCCATTCTCCTGCCTGGTAATAATCATCAGGCTTTTTCAGCATCCATGTTAATTGTGCACCCACCAGTTTACCAAACTCATGAGCTTCTATTCTCTCTTTAAGATTTCGGCTGACTTCATGGTGACGCCTGTGGTGCCCAACCAGCACACCGACGCCAAATTTTTCTGCGGCCTGCTCTATCCCGCTGGCATCAACGCTATTGGCTGCAAGTGGTTTTTCGATCAAGCATGGCAGACCTTTTTCAAAACACGCCAAGGCAAACGCCTTATGAGTTTCATTGGGCGTTGCAATCACAACACCATCACAGACAATGTCGCCTTCAAAAAAATCGGTCAGTTCAGCAAAATGTTTAGCCCCCAAGTCATTCGCAAGTCTTGCAGATGCAATGGATGGATCAATGATTGCTCCAAGAACAAACTCCGGCAAACTGTCTATAAGCCTGGCATGCCGTTCTCCGATGAGGCCGGCACCCAATACTGCTATTTTCAAGGGGGCGTTTTTGCGGGTCACATCGTTGCTCCAATTTGCCAGGGAACAAATTCGTAATCACCAAGCCCCTGCATTTCAGATTTTGTTTGCGTACCGGATGCAACCTCTATCAGCATGCGATAAATCTCTTCACCTTTTTGTTCCAGTGAAACGCCATCACTAATCATGTCACCTGCGTTGACGTCCATGTCGTTGCGCATGCGATCATACATTTGGGTATTTGTTGAAACCTTGATACAGGGCGAAGGCTTTGAACCAAACGCAGATCCTCTGCCTGTGGTAAAAACAACCAGATTACATCCAGACGCAATTTGTCCGGTAACAGAGGCAGGGTCGTAACCAGGTGAATCCATAAAGGTGAATCCTTTGGAAGTTACTTTTTCCGCATATTTGTAGACGCCAGTCAGCGGGGTTGTGCCACCCTTGGCGCTGGCACCCAATGATTTTTCCAATATTGTGGTCAGTCCGCCCTTCTTGTTTCCCGGGCTCGGGTTATTGTCCATGCTTCCCTTGTTGCGCAGCGTGTAATCTTCCCACCAGCGGATAAGAGCAATCAGCTTCTCTCCAGTCGCCTGATCTATGGCGCGCCGGGTCAGCATGTGTTCTGCGCCATAAATTTCAGGTGTTTCGGCAAGTACACCCGTGCCACCCTGTGCCACCAGCAAGTCACATGCCTTGCCCAATGCCGGGTTTGCAGTAATACCCGACCAGGCATCAGAGCCACCACATTGCAGTGCTACAGTCAGTTCCGAAACCGGACAGGGTTCTCGTTTGCATTTGTTGGCTTCAGGCAACATTTCGCGAACCTTCGCAATGCCCAACTCAACAGTTTTTGCCAAGCCTGCAACGTCCTGAATATTCATTGTTTGAAAAAGTGGGCCATGCTTAAGGCCATAAGCCTCCAATAGCCAGTCTATCTGGTTCATCTCACAACCAAGACCAACCATTAAAATTCCGGCATGGTTTGGATGTGTTGCATATCCCCACATTACCCTTTGCAAGGCATCAAAACCGTCACCGCTATCTGCCATGCCGCATCCTGTTCCATGAACAAAGGCAACCACGCCATCAACATTGGGGTATTGCGAAAGTTCTTCCGGCCCAAATGCATTTGCAATCATTCGTGCCGCAGTTGCCGAGCAATTAACAGAAGTCAGAATTCCGATGTAATTGCGTGTTCCAACTTTTCCATTATCACGACGAAAGCCCATGAAGCTATCTCTTTGATCAGCTCCAACTTCTTTGACGGGACGAAGGTTTGTAGCGAATTCATAGTCATTTCTCACGTTTCTAAATTCAACGTTATGCGTGTGAACATGATCACCAGGCTGAATATCCTGACTCGCATAGCCAATGACTTGAGCATATTTGTAAACTGCATCGCCCTTTCGAACAGAGGCTGTCGCAACCTTGTGGCCGCGCTGTATCATTTGCCGAGCTTCAACGCCTTCAATTTTGGCACCCATTTCCATTGGCTTGATAAGCGTTACTACGTTATCCTGGTCGTCAAGGCGAATGAACTCCATCTTAATGCGATCCTGACAAAATCTTGTTGATCTGCTGCCATGCATCAGAAAGATGCTTTCTCACCGCCTCTTCAGCCTTTTCAGGATCGCGCATCAAAATGGCATTATAGATTGCAGTATGAGATTCAAAATTCAGTCTGTTTCTTGCCGGCAAACTGGGCATTTTTGTCCAGTTTGGTTTGAGCCAAGTGATGTAAGCCTTGTGAATCGATACAAGCAAGGGATTGCCTGGCATGGTGTACATGACACGATGAAACTTGATGTCAGTATGGAAAAACAACTCCATGTTATCAATGGCAGCCTCATTTTCCTCCAAGGCATCTTTCAGGGACTGTACCCCTTCGCGAGTTGCTTCAAGTGCAGCTTGTCTTGCCAGATAAACCTCAACCATAACTCGCGTATCAAACAGGTTTTTAACGCCCTCACTATCCTCCAGCAACATGGAAACCACATTGCCGACGGTGTCAATTGCCGTATCGAAACTTGGTTTTCTGACAACCGGCCTGTACCTGGGCTTTGCCTCAACAAGGCCTTTGTTTGAGAGTGCCAGAATAGCTTCCCTTACAACGGTTCTGCTCACACCAAAACTTTCAACAATCTCACGTTCAGGTGGGAGAGGCTCACCATCAGCAAGCTTTCCGGAAATGATCATCTTTTCAAATTCCCTAAACAAATCATCCGCAGCACGATGCCCGTGAACAACCGGATCGTCAGCTTCTGACTTGAAGATTGAGAGTTCAGACATGAATACAGATTCCGTGTCAGCCTAGTGATAGTGAATGCATAAGCTATTGAGTTTTGATCATACCAAAACTGATCATCTAATTGCAATGGCTAGCAGGCTTTATTCAATGATTTCCAGACATATTAATTTCAAGAGTATTTTTCAAAGGATAATAGAAACCATAAAATATGATATTTTATTGCCTTTTGCCCCCTATAGTAGAAGTCATTCTATTGTGGAAATATCGCTTGAACGTTTCTTTTTGTTTATTGACGAGCGAATAACTACTCGCTAGTCTTGTCATACCAAAATCGATTTTGACCTTTTGGCTTCAGGCACAAATGTCTGAAAAAGTTTGGTAATCTGGGAGGAAACCATGAAAAAATTCTTGAAAAAATTTGCCTTGGCCACGTCGGCTTTGGCTCTTTCCGTGGGTCTTGGCACTTCTGCAATGGCTCAGGAAAAAACAAAACTACGCATTCAAACTCACTTTTCAACTGAAACTCTATCAGGCCAAATGGCTGGCGAGTTCATTGAAGATGTCAAGGCGATGTCCAACGGTGAGATTGAAATCGAAATGTTCTATTCAGGTGCTGTTGTTAAAGCGGCTGAAACATTCGAT
>CALDZZ010000174.1 GCA_937944075.1 uncultured Rhizobiaceae group bacterium | reverse complement strand
GATATACCCATGAAGGTGTCCACAGTGGTTTGAAACTTTTTGCACTTCTGACCATGACTACCAACAAACTTGTCGATGGCCGTAATCGTGCCCTTGTTGCCGGTTTCCGGATTTTGCCAAGCCAAAATATTTGACTGATCGGATTGTGCAACAACAGACTTGATGATTTCCGCATCTGCAGTTTCGATACCTTCCGGCTGAACCGGTTTTGTGATCGAGCCTGTAATGATCTGGTCTTCCGTCGGCAACTGGCTTGTAGTTGAGGAAACTGAGCAGGCTGAAAGGGTTATCAACGCTGCAGAAACCAAACTTGCCTTGGCAACAAGCTTGAAACTTGCCAGATTGTTACCAATATTCATGTCTGCTCGTTCAGATTTTTGACTGCTGGTTGTATTTTTCGAAGTGATAAACATATGCCCCACGCAAAACTTTAGAAAGACTGTTTAATGAATGATGATGCATCACGGTTAAGAAATAATGACCAAGGCACTGATAATCCGTTTGTTTTGTTTAATGAGTGGTTAAATCTTGCCGTAACGTCAGAACCCAATGACCCAAGTGCCATGTCTGTTGCTTCTGTGGATAGTGCAGGGATGCCAAATGTGCGGATAGTTTTGATGCGTCGGTTCGATGAACGCGGCTTTTGCTTTTTCACGAATTTTGAAAGCCAAAAGGGTGAAGAACTGCTGGCCAGCAAGAAAGCAGCTGCTGTTTTTCACTGGAAATCCCTTCGAAAACAAATTCGCATTCGTGGAGAAGTGGAGCCGGTTCGTCCTGAAGAGGCGGATGATTACTTTAATTCAAGGCCAAGAGGCTCACAAATTGCCTCCAGCGCATCGAAACAATCCCGCCCTTTGCCGGATCGCAAGGAGTTTGAAGATGCGATGAAGGCTCTGGAAGCCAAATATGAGGGGCAGGACGTGCCGCGTCCGGACCATTGGTCAGGCTTCCGCATCATGCCGCTTTCAATTGAATTCTGGGATGATGGCGAATTCAGAACGCATGACAGACTGAGGTTTGATCGTAAGAAACTGAGTGATGATTGGGAAACGGTTAAATTGTATCCGTAACAATATAACCTTGTTTCAGCATCGACAAGTCCACAAGAGGTTGTAGAAAGATTACTGTATTCGCGTAAACTTCACTTAAACCCCGGTTCCCCCTACAGTAACTGCATTCATGCGCAGGGTTGGTTGTCCCACGCCAACAGGCACGCTTTGGCCGTTTTTACCGCACATTCCCATTCCGGTATCCAGTTCCATGTCATTGCCGATCATGGCGATGCGTTGCATGGCTTCGGGGCCGTTGCCGATCAGGTTTGCGCCTTTGAGCGGACGACCAACCTTGCCATTTTTGATTTCATAGGCCTCGGTACAATCAAAGACGAATTTGCCGGATGTAATATCCACCTGTCCACCACCAAAGGAAACGGCATAAATCCCATCTTTAACCGATTCCAATATCTCTTGTGGATCGTGCTCACCAGACTTCATGTAGGTATTTGTCATGCGTGGCATAGGCTGGTGGGCATAGGATTGCCGTCTGCCATTGCCGGTGGATTCAACACCCATGAGGCGGGCGTTTTGACGATCCTGCATGTAGCCTACAAGTACACCGTCTTCGATCAGAACCGTATCATTGGTTGGCGTACCTTCATCATCGATTGAAAGCGAACCGCGTCTGCCTTCCATTGTGCCATTGTCAACCACGGTCACGCCTTTGGAGGCAACCTGTTTGCCCATAAGCTCTGAAAAGGCTGAGGTTTTCTTCCGGTTGAAGTCTCCCTCCAGGCCGTGCCCAACAGCTTCGTGTAACATAACGCCCGGCCAACCGGCGCCCAAAACAATATCAAAGGTACCAGCCGGAGCAGGGGCTGCTTCCAGATTGACGCTGGCCATTCTCAACGCTTCATGGACGCCATGTTGCCATTTGTCCTGTGTCAGGAACTCGCCATAGGTAGAGCGCCCGCCAAACCCGTATGAACCGGTTTCCTGTCTGTCACCTTCACCAACCACAACATTGATTCCGATGCGAACTAATGGGCGAATGTCTCGTACGAAATATCCGTCAGGGCGCAAAATTTCAACGATCTGCCAATTGGAAGCCAGTGAAACGGTGACTTGCCTGACCTTGTCATCGCAATTGCGTGTATATGAATCAATTTCTTCAAGCAGTTTCACCTTGTCTTCAAAACTTGGAGCAAGAATGGGGTTGTCTTCAACGTAGAGTTTTCTATTGGTACCGCGAGGACCGGCCGCATAGGTCCCGCCTTTGCCGGCTTGCACGGAGCGAACTGCATCACAGGCGCGTTTGAGACCAGCCTGAGACATGTCGCCGGAATGTGAGTAAGCTGAAACCTCGCCTGAAACCGCACGCAGTCCAAACCCATGACGCGTATCAAAGGTGCCGGTTTTCAGTTTCCCGTTATCAAAAACAAGGGCTTCCGTTTCGCAATACTCGAGAAAAAGTTCACCATCTTCTGCCTGACCAACGGACTCTTTAAGCATTCGCTCTATTTGAGACTGGTCAATGTCAAATTGGTTGAGAAGATTATCCATGCGAAGCCGCTCCAAAGAAATAGTATCAATCCTTGAGATAACACTTCTGGGGCGAAAACCAATAGATTAAAACCAAAACTTGCGAATTCAAACCGCTTGGAGTGCGGCATTGCCAGCAGGATCAGGGAATTTGTGCATAGCCTTCAGTAAAGCCTGACAGATCAACCGGAATGCCAATGCCTTCTTCAGGTGTTTGAAAAACAATAAAGGTTGCTGTGG
>CALDZZ010000173.1 GCA_937944075.1 uncultured Rhizobiaceae group bacterium | reverse complement strand
TAGGCGAGAAGCATGAACGCTTGCATCCATATCAGCAATCATCCATTGAAGCCCTTGAAACTCGGCCAACGGCCTGCCAAATTGCTCGCGCTTTTTGAGATAGGCCTTTGCGTGTTCCAGTGCTCCGGCTGCCACGCCCATGGCGATTGTGCCAGCACCCACGCGCTGTGAATTATAGGCTTCCATCAATTGGGCAAAGCCACGCTTCAATCCCTTTGGCGGTTGCAGCAACCATTCTTCGCCCACTTCGAGATTATCAAATTTAAGCTCAGCCTCAGGCATACCGCAAAGCCCCATGGTGCGTTCACGGCGCACAATTTCAAAGCCCTTTGGCTCAATTACATGCTCTGGATCACGGTGGACGATAAATCCGCCAATCCCCTGCTCGTTGCCATTTTCATCCAGAACGCGGGCAAAAATCAAATGAAGTCTGGAAACGCCCCCGCCGGTAATCCAGTGCTTTGAACCGTTGAGAATATACTTGTTGCCACTTTTTCTGGCCGTTGTGTGCATTTCTGTTGCGGCACTGCCTGCTTCCGGCTCGGTAATGCAAATGGCCGGCTTGTCACCTTTCAATACGATCGGTGCACAAAATGACTTTTGTTCGTGGCTACCGTAAGCCATGACGGCACTAATACCACCCATATTGGCTTCAACAACAACACGTGCCGTTAGCGTGCAGACCTTGGCGATTTCCTCGATCACCAGCGCACAATCATGAAAGGAAGCGCCAAGCCCGCCATATTCCTTTGGAATTGTCATGCCCATCAATCGCGCCTTCGCAAGGGATTTCACGTTGTCATGGCAGTATGTCCGGGTTTGGTCCCAATGCTTCGCCTTTGGCGCAAATTCCTTTGCAAGTTCCTTGGCCAGTTCCTGATATAGGTTTACCTTGTCTGCAAGCATGTGATCCCCCGTGATATTTTTAAGACTTATAATATTCACGAATAGTTTACCCACTTGATAAGTTCATTACAATCGAATAAATTTTCATATCAAATTCAAAATTAATGGACTTAATGCAAACACGTCATCTCAAGACACTGGTTCAAATCGAACGCGTTGGCTCCTTTGCAAAAGCGGCCAGCCAGCTCAACATGACCCTTTCAACGCTTTCCATGCAGATGAAATCTCTGGAAGCGGAATTAAACATTATGCTGTTTGACAGAACCCACCGCCCGCCCAAACTCACGCCTCAAGGCCGTGAAATTGCTGAAAAGGCGGCACGGGTTCTCGAAGCAGAAGCTGCCTTGCTTGAAACTACGCAGGAAACGACCGGTCTTTCGGGGAATTATCGCATTGGCTTTGTCGCCACGGCCAGCGTACGCCTTCTGCCTATGTTTCTCAAAAACGCCAGCACAAAGGCACCCAACGCAAAATTCGAACTGGAAACAGCCCTTTCGGAAGAGTTGGAATATCGCGTACTTTCAGGGCAGTTGGATGCAGCCATTCTAACGGCCTCTAAACGTTCGGAAGCCGGACTTCAATATAATATCCTGAGAGAAGAAGCGCTTGTGTACGCGGTACCTCACGCTTTTGACAAAATATCGATTGAAGAGACCGCACAAAACCTGCCGTTCATTCAATTCAATCCCAGTTCAGGAATTGGTAAGGTAATTTATAATCACACGAGTAAACTGACAGCCACCTCTGAAAAGCAACCCATCGTGCTTGATAGCGTCGAGGCAATCATGGAATGCGTCAATGAAGGAATTGGCTTCACCCTGCTGGCCGAACCAGACATCAAACGTTATGCAACCAACAAGGTAATCATCAAAAAAACAAAAAAAAATGCGACGCGCCAGCTGGTTCTGGCCACACCCAAAAGAGACAAGGGCGAATATGTACAAACGCAATTGCTGGCACTGTTTGCCAGGTAATTACTCCCCAACCCCCTTCACTTCAATTGCACAGGCATGAAGACCTTCATCAATTTTGGGTTGGACAACCGCATTGATGGCACGGTGTCTTTGAACACGGTTCATGTTGTTGAAGGCTCTCGCAACAATCCTGATCCTGAAATGACTCTCGCCCGTGCCATTGTCTCCTGCATGGCCTGAATGGAGATGGCTTTCATTAATCACCTCCAGACTGGTAGGAGAAAAAGCATCTTTCAAATGCTTCTCGAGATATTCTGCAACAGCATTCATAAGACTTCTCCAAATCAAAAAACGGTTTTGACATAACCGCGTTTTCTGTAGCCAACTTTTTAAAAAGTCAATCCTTGTTCATTTACAAAAAATACCCATAATGTCGGAATGGCTTCAAATTCTAAATATTTCGATTCGATCCGCATCACCAAGGGAAAGAAAAAACCTGGCGCGTCCAAGCCGGTTGATACCTCGTGCCAGTGGCAGGATTGCTCCAAGCCAGGCACCCACAAGGCACCCCTTGGCAGGGATCGCGAAGGCCAGTATTTGAACCTGTGCATAGACCATGTTCGCGAATACAACAAATCCTATAATTACTTTTCCGGTCTTGGCGATGACGCAATCGCCAAGTTCCAGAAAGACGCCTTGACAGGGCATCGCCCCACGTGGAGCATGGGCGTCAACAAGGAGGGCGACAAATCGCCCTATACTGACGGTGACCCTCGCGCACAAATTGCTGATCGTATCATTTCAAGAAGCATGCGCAGAACAGGCCAGATCAGCGGCAAGGGTGGTCCGGTCCGCAAGCTAAAAGCACTTGAAAAGAAGGCTTTTGACGACCTTTCCATGCCGCATTCCTCAACTTCGGATGAGTTGAAGGCTCGCTACAAGGCGCTAGTAAAACGCCACCACCCTGATTCCAACGGCGGAGACCGCACAACGGAACGCCGCCTGCAGGAAATTATAAAGTCGTATAAAATTCTAAAACAGGGTGGATTCTGCTCTTAAAACAGGGCATTGAATTCACAGCACACTTATCAATATAGATAAGCTTATTCTCCACCCGCAAAACTTCATCGGAGGAACGGGAATGTCAGACGGTATGCCAGATACTGAAGTATCTGTACGTGAAGTATTCAACATCGATTGTGACTGGACAGTTCCAGCCTACAAGACCCGCACAGAACATGTGCCCGAGCTGGATCCGGACTATCTTTTTGATGGACCAACCACGCGCGCAATTCTGGCAGGCTTTGCACACAACCGCCGCGTTATGGTTTCCGGTTATCACGGAACGGGTAAATCCACTCACATTGAACAAGTGGCAGCTCGTCTGAACTGGCCTTGTGTGCGTATCAACCTAGATAGCCATGTCAGCCGTTTGGACTTGATTGGAAAGGACGCAATCGTCGTAAAAGACGGCATGCAGATTACAGAATTCAAAGACGGCATTCTGCCATGGGCTTACCAAAACAACGTTGCACTCGTCTTCGATGAATATGATGCCGGTCGCCCTGATGTGATGTTTGTAATCCAACGTGTGCTGGAATCGTCCGGTCGTCTGACCCTGCTAGACCAAAGCAGAGTCATAACCCCTCACGCAGCCTTCCGCCTGTTTGCTACAGCCAACACAGTCGGCCTTGGCGATACAACTGGTCTCTATCATGGTACGCAGCAAATCAACCAGGCACAGATGGACCGTTGGTCACTGATCACAACACTAAACTATCTGCCGCATGACAATGAAGTTGATATCATTGCCGCCAAGGTGAAATCCTTCAACACACCGGAAGGTCGTGAAAACGTCTCAAAGATGGTCCGTGTTGCCGACATGACAAGAGCTGCATTCGTCAATGGGGATATCTCCACCGTGATGAGCCCGCGTACAGTTATCAACTGGGCAGAAAATTCTGAAATCTTTGGAGATTTGCCAACTGCGTTCAAACTGACATTCCTGAACAAGTGTGACGAGTTGGAACGCGCCAGCATCAGCGAGTTCTACCAGCGTGCATTTGGCGTAGAGATTTCAGACACAGTTGAAAGCCTAGCGCTGGCGTAAGGGTTAAATATGCGTAGGAACTATCAAATTCTTGTATTAATGATACTGCCTTTGATAGTTTCAGCATGCTCGATTGGGTCTTATATCAAAGATGCAAATTACAAGGAATTATTTTCCTTGCATGGAGATGCGCAGTATAAAGCAGACAAAAAACCATTACCCAGAGAAGAATTAAAACAACTAAGCGTTACGTTGAAAGAAAATGGTGCTTCTTGCGGCCAAGACGA